>CADCIX010000005.1 GCA_902801565.1 uncultured Veillonellaceae bacterium
GGTTCCACCTGTTCCCATTCCGAACACAGTAGTTAAGCATCAAGAGGCCGAAAGTACTTGGCTGGCGACGGCCCGGGAGGATAGGTAATTGCCGGTTTTGACTGAAGCACCTGCTTTTTGCGGGTGCTTTTGTTTTTGCTACAATTGTGGTATAATTTACTACGATTTATTAATTACTTTCATTTCAAGAGAAAGAAGGATTCCTATGATTGAAGAATTCAAGAAATTCATTATGCGTGGCAATGTGCTGGACATGGCTGTTGGTATCATTATTGGTGCTGCCTTTGGGAAGATCGTGACCTCTTTTGTCAATGATCTGCTTATGCCTCCTTTGGGTCTGATTTTGGGGCATGTGGATTTTTCCAACCTGTTCATCAACCTTTCTTCCAAGGAGGTTGCAACCCTGGCTGAGGCGAAGGCAGCAGGATTGCCTGTCATAGCTTATGGCGCGTTCCTGAATTCTGTGGTGGATTTCCTGATTGTGGCCTTTGCCATCTTCATGCTCATCCGCCAGGTGAATCGCCTGATGCCGCAGAAGGAGGCAGAGCCTGAGGCACCGAAGCGCCTGTGCCCTTACTGCAAATCTGAGATTGCAGAGGATGCCACGCGTTGTCCCCATTGTACCTCTGAAGTGTGATGAGGCAAGAGTTTCCCTAAAAGTTATCCACATTATCCCCAGTCCTTTTGCAAAGACTTGTGGATAATGTGGATTTTTTTGCCACTTTCCTCTTGATGAGCAGTATGATAGAATTTTTTGGCGGAAAAAAGAGGATTCCATGATTTTGCGACGAATACAAAAAATGAAAAATGGAAAATGTGTCCGCTGCCTCCGAGGAGCAGTCTGCTTCTTCCGACGAAATCGCATCGGCCAGCGATTCCCTGGCAAAACTGGCACAGGAACTTCAGAATTCCTTGCAGAGATTCAAATTTTGACGAATAGGGGTTGTTTGTGTGGAACAGGAAATACGAGAGAAGCTTCTGGATGTTTATGCTGAGATTGACAGGGACGATGTGAGGCAAAGGCAGTTGTTTTGGGATGTCCTGTCGTGTTTTGGCGCGGCCAGTGATTTCATGAAGTGCCTTCAGGAGGAAAAAGAGGAAAAGAATTAATCCTTTCTGCGGGACTGGCGTCTGGTCCCCGGTCCGTCGTTGGCGGTGGGGACGCTGGTTTCGGCGAAGGTCTTCATATCGTTCAGCATGTGCAGCGATGCATCCACGATGCTTTTTCCAAGGCAGGCGGTGATACCGCCTGCTGTTTTTATGCCCATCTGGAGCAGGAAGGGCTGTATATGCAGGATATAGGGCTTGATGGCGGGACATAGGGACTCGGCATATCTGGCGATGATCTCTGTGGACTCGTCATCCAGAATGACAAGGCTGCTGTTGTGGGCAGCGGCGATGATGGCGCCCATGAGGGCCGCTGCATCGACCTTCAGGTCTTTCGGCACATGGGCCAGGAACTCGTCGGGGGCGTAGCGCAGGCTGCCGTTCTCATGGAGCAGGGCTTCTTTCAGGCGGGCTGCCTTGGTACCGCAAGGGTCTTCCATGCGGTTTTCTGTCAGGGCAACGCCAATGAGAGGCGAGGTGAAGGTGATGTCCTCTGCGGTTACGCGGCCAAAATCGAAGGCTGCGGTTGGCGGCAGACCGGGACGCAGGCAGGCAAGGGTCACTTCTGCCCCGGCGCTCTCGGCGAAGGCATGCATAAGGCATTTTTGGGTGTCTGAGAGACTCTTGCTCTTGTTGAAGCACAGGAGGTCAAAGTGAAGCCCTGTTTCCGGGCGGTCATCCGCAAGAATGCCGGCGATTTCTGTGGCAATCTGTTCCAGATATCCAAGGCAGTCGACGGGCTTGGCCAGATTGTCGATGCGGGACTGGCAGAGCTCCATGGATTGGCGGTCCAGCACGGGCATCGTGTGCAGGTAGAAATTGAAGGTCTTGTCCGTGACCGTGGGCGGTTCCGTGGGCATCTGCTCCCGATGGAAATCGACGGAAGCATCTTCCTCCAGGGCATTGCAGGCATGAATGGCTGTATCCAAAAAGGTGGCCGCAAGAGAAGAGCCGCAGGTTTCTCCCAAACGAAGCTTCAAATCCATGCAGGAGGAAAGCCCAAGTTTTTTGAGGATGGCCTGATGTCCCCGCTCCGTTGCCAGATGGGATGCCATAATGTATTCACGGGAGAGAGGTGCAATTGTGGCGGCAATGAGGGCGGCAGCACCGGCATTGAACCCATCCAGCACGGCGATGGAGCGATGGGCTGCGGCGCCCAGTATGATGCCTGCGATGCAGCCAAGCTCAAAGCCGCCGACCTTGGCGAGGACATCCAGGCCGTCCGTGGGATCCGGGTGGTTGGTTTCCAGTATCTGCCGCACGACGGAGACTTTTTTCGCCAGCCGTTCATCGGAGATATTGGTTCCCCGGCCGGTTGCTTCCTCGGGGGAAATGCCGCAGATCGCTGCACAGATTGCAGCGCTGGAGGTGGTATTGGCAATGCCCATCTCGCCGGGCAGGAAGCAGCGGTAGCCATTCTCTGCACAGGCGGAGACGATCTTGATGCCGGACTCGATGGAGGTGATGGCCTGTTCCCGTGTCATGGCGGGGCCCAGGGCAGAGTTCGCCGTCCCGTCGGCAATGTGGCAGTTCACAAGGCAGGGGATATTGCCGGTATCTCCGGCGATTCCCATGTCCACCACCAGAAGGTCGGAGGAGGCGAAATTGGCCGCGGCATTGGCGGCGGCACCGCGGGAAATGAGGTAGTTGGCCGTCATCTGCACGGTGGTCTCGGGTGGATAGGCGCTGACACCCATGGCAGCGACTCCGTGGTCGCTGCAGCAGATGATGGTGCATTTCTTTGGCGGTTCGGGAGTGCTTTCTCCTGTGATTCCGGCATAACGCAGGAGAAGTTCTCGGAGATGCCCAAGGCCTTTGGCATCGTCCAGCTTTTCCCCGACGGCCTGCATGGCAGCAGTGTCCAGGGGCTGGATGCGGGCGATGGTTTCCTCAAGAATGCTCATGATATCTGTGCCTCCTTTGGCACCTGTTTCAGGGACAGGCCGATGCGTCCCCGTTTTTCGTCAACGCTGATGACCATGACGTTCAGGATATCCCCCACGGAAATCACGTCCAGGGGATGCTTGACGCGCTTCTTGCTGAGCTCGGAGATATGGATGAGCCCTGCGGTCTTGATGCCGATGTCCACGAAGGCGCCGAAGTCCGTGATATTGCGCACCGTGCCCCGCATGATGGTGCCGGGCTTGATGTCGGAGAGCTTTACGATGGCCTGCCGCGTCAAGGGGGCGGGAAGCTCCTCCCGGGGGTCACGGCCCGGTTTCACCAGGGCGTCGAGAATATCGTGGACCGTGGGGAGCCCTGCATCGAGTTCCCTGGCGAGTTTTTCCTCGTCCACGAGCTTGCGCTTGGCGGCAAGCATGGCGAGCTGGTTCTTGTCCGCAAGGTCCTGGAGAGCGAAGCCAAGTTTGGCAAGGACTTTTTCCGCCAGTTCGTAGGACTCCGGATGCACCGGAGTGTTGTCCAGGGGCGAGGCGGCTCCATGGATGCGCAGGAAGCCCGCGCATTGGGTGAAGGCCGCAGGGCCGAGGCGGGGAACCTTCAGGAGCTGGCGGCGGCTTTTGAATACGCCGTTTTCATTGCGGAAGGCGACGATGTTCTTGGCGATGGCGGCATTGATGCCGGCAATGTGCTTGAGGAGCGCACCGCTTGCCGTGTTGAGGTCCACCCCTACGTGGTTCACGGCAGACTCGATGGTGGCGTCCAGGGCGGCGGTGAGCTCCTTCTGGTTCACGTCATGCTGGTATTGCCCCACGCCGATGGCCTGGGGATCGATCTTCACAAGTTCCGCCAGGGGATCCTGCACCCGGCGGGCAATGGAGACTGCGCCGCGGATGGTCACATCGTATTCCGGAAGCTCCTCCTTGGCGAGTTTTGAGGCGGAGTAGACGGAGGCTCCCGCTTCATTGGTGATGAGATAATGCACATCCTGAAGGCCGTTCTCGCGAATGAGATTCGCGGTGAATTCCTCTGTTTCGTAGGAGGCTGTGCCGTTGCCGATGGAAATCAGGGTCACATGGTGCTTTTTGATGAGGGCGAGGACCTTCTTTGCCGAGGCTTCGCGTTCCGCATCGCTCTTGGTGACCTGCAGCACGCCGTGGTCGATGACATGCCCGGTGGCATCCACCACAGCCATCTTGCAGCCCGTGCGGTAGCCGGGATCGAGCCCCATGACCGTATGCCCTGCCAGGGGCGCCTGCAGCAGGAGTTGTTTGAGGTTCACGCCAAAGACCTTGATGGCCTGTGCCTCAGCGTCTTCCGTGAGCTTGGCGCGGATTTCCCGCTCCAGAGCGGGAAAAAGCAGGCGCTTGTAGCCGTCCTCCACGGCGAGCCTGAGATGCTCGGAGAAAATGGAGGGCTGGCGGTAGATGCGCTTGTAGATCTTCTCGATGTTGTCCTCATGATTGGCATTGAGCTTTACCTTGAGGAAGTCTTTTTTCTCGCCGCGGTTGATGGCGAGGATGCGGTGGGAGGGAAGGGAGCGCACGGGCTCCTCGTAGCCGTCGTACATGAGGAAGACCTGGCTTTCCTCCTCGTTCTTTTCCTTGTCCAGCTCGGTGGCAAGGATGCCGGTGTTCCAGAGATGCTTTCTCATTTCCTGGCGAAGGGAGGCCTCTTCCATGACCGTTTCCGCAACGATGTCCATGGCGCCTGCCAGGGCATCCTCGGCAGAAGCGACGCCCTTTTCCTCGTCGATGAAGTCCTTGGCGGCCTCCAGCGCCGTGCCCTTTGTAGTCATCTGCATGACCATGGCATTGGCGAGGGGCTCCAGTCCCTTCTCCCGGGCGATTTGGGCGCGGGTGCGCTTCTTCTGCTTGTAGGGGAGGTAGAGGTCTTCCAGTTCCTGCAATTTCTGCGCCTTTTCAATGGACTGGCGCAGCTCGGGGGTCAGTTTCCCCTGTTCCTCGATCTTGGCGAGGATTTCCTCCTGCCTTTTCACGAGGTTGCGGAGGTAGGTAATGCGCTCCTCGATGGAACGGATCTGCTCCTCATCGAGGGATCCCGTCGCTTCCTTGCGGTAGCGGGCGATGAAGGGAACGGTATTGCCGCCGTCCAGAAGCTCCATGACAGCATCCACCTGTTTGGCACGTATTTTCATTTCAGCCGCAATGGTTGCGGAAATTTCTTCGATTCGCATAATGCACCTGCTTTCTTTGTTTATCTATTCATTATACCACGTACAGTGCAAATTCGGGATTTATTCTTGCAGCTGCCCATGGATTCCCTGCTTGCAAAAAGAAAAGCATATGCGGTATACTCTAATGGAATGTTAATTTCCATGCAGGATGTTTACAGGCAGGTTTCGTATAGTGTGTGATGTATAGAGGTGGTTTCCCGATGAGGGTTTCAGTCCTTGCCAGCGGCAGCAAGGGGAATGCGATTTTTGTGGAATTGGATGGGGTGCGGCTGCTCGTGGATGCGGGCATCAGCGCGACGCGCATCAAGCGCGGATTGATGGAACAGGGCGTGGATGCAGGGACATTGGATGGCATTCTGGTGACCCATGAGCATACGGATCATGTGAACGGCTTGCCGATGCTCAGCAAATGGTACCATCTGCCCATCTTCACCCGCCTTGGGACCATGGAGCACATGGCCTGTCGGGAAAAGATTCCCATGGAATGCTTTCATGCCATAGAGGAAGGATTTCAGCTGGGCGGAGTGAGGATCGTGTCCTTCAATATCCCTCATGATGCAGCAGAACCGGTGGGCTATCGCATCGAGGGTTCCGAGACCTGCGTCGTGGCGACGGATCTTGGCTTCGTGACCAGCAGCGTCCAGGCGGCGCTGGAGGGCGCGGATGTCATGGTGCTGGAGGCGAACCACGATCCCGGGATGCTCAGGCAGGGTTCCTATCCCTGGCCCCTCAAGCGGCGCATCCTGTCAAACCGCGGGCATCTTGCCAACAGCGATGCGGCATGGGCTCTTGCGCGGCTGCACAGACGGCCGAGGCAGGTATTCCTTGCCCATCTTTCGGAGGAGAACAATCGGCCGGAACTGGCGCAGGAAACGGTGCAATCCATCCTGGCGCGGCAGGGTGTGGAGATTTCCCTTGCCATGGCATCCCAGTATGAACCGGTATCTCTTGTGGTCTGATTTTTATATATTTTTTATTTTTGGGAGGCTGTCAGATATGAAAAACATCATCAGCAATATCGCGAAAAAACGTTGGAAGGGCTGTGCCATGACGACGGCGGCGCTCGCGGTCATGGGGTCGGTCTATTTTGCAGGCTGCGCCTTTGGGCCTGCAGGGGAGAATTCTGCAGCGGGCGTTGCGTCTTCTGCTCCATCTTCTTATTCTGATGCGAACATCTCCGAGGCGCGCAATACGCCGGTGGTGCGGGCGGCGAAGAATGTGGGCCCCACGGTGGTGGGCATCACTAACAAGGCCATTGCAAGGGACTGGTTCAACAATCCCATCCAGACGGAGGGTGTTGGCTCCGGCGTCATTTTCCGTGAGGATGGCTATATCGTCACGAACAACCACGTCATCGAGGGTGCCAAGGAACTCATCGTTTCCCTGGCGGACGGGCGGAGCCTCAAGGGCAAGCTCATCGGCGCGGATGCCCTGACGGATATCGCTGTGGTGAAGGTGGACGCCACGGATCTGCCCGCTGCGACTTTTGGAAATTCCGATGAGGTGGTGGTAGGGGAGCCTGCCATTGCCATCGGGAATCCCCTTGGCCTGGAGTTCAAGGGCAGCGTCACGGCAGGAGTCGTCAGTGCCTTGAACCGTACCCTGGAAATCAGTGACCGCCGCGTGAAGCTCATCCAGACGGATGCGGCAATCAATCCCGGCAATTCCGGCGGCGCTCTCGTGAACGCTGACGGCAAGGTCATCGGCATCAACAGCGCGAAGCTGGCGGCCAATGGCGTTGAGGGCATGGGCTTTGCCATTCCCATCAATACGGTGCAGACCATCGTGGATGAGATCATGACCAAGGGCTATGTGGCCCGTCCCTATCTTGGCGTCACGATTTTCGACAAGCAGACGGCGGCCCGCTATGGCTATCAGCTCAACATCAGCAAGGGCGTCTATGTTTATCGCGTCTCTCTCGGCGCTCCTGCAGGCAAGGCCGGCATCCAGCCCGGCGATGTGATACTGAAGCTTGACGGCAATGAGGTGAACAGCGTGGCGGAGCTCCGGAATTCCATTGCCGAGCACAATGTGGGAGACAAGGTGACGCTGGTTCTTGATCGCAATGGGAGCGAGGAGACCGTGGAGGCTGTCCTGGAAGAGATGCCGCAGGAAAGCAATGGATGAGAATCACCATTGCAGCAGCGGGAAAGATCAAGGAAAAATATCTCAAGCTGGGCATCGAGGAGTTCCTGAAACGATTGAAGCCCTTTGCCCAACTTGAGATCCGTGAGATCCATGAGGAGAAAATGCCGGAAAATCCTTCCCTGGCGGAGAAGGAGCAGGTGCTTCGGAGGGAGGGGACCCGGCTCTTGCGGCTGGTGCCCGAGGGCAGCTATCTCTTTGTGCTGGATGTCTACGGGAAGGAAATGTCCTCCGAGGAGCTGGCAGAGAGAATTGCAGCCCTGTCCCTGGAGGGGCGCAGCAGCCTCACATTCCTCATCGGCGGTGCCTTTGGCATCTCCAGGGAGGTGCGTGATGCCGCCGATACCCTCTTGAGCTTTTCTCCCATGACCTTTACCCACCAGATGGTGAGACTCCTGCTTTTGGAGCAGGTTTACCGTGCCTTCAAGATCAACCGCGGAGAGAAATATCATTGGTGAAGGAAACCCCGCCGGGATTAAGATTCCGGCGGGGTTTTTGCACTGCATACTTGACGGATAATAACTTTTTAGATATTGTATAGTCAAGGAGGGCTGGCATTGTACAGAATAAAATTCTACAGGAGCAGGGATGGAAAAAAGCCCGTATTGGAATATTTGCGTGGGCTTACAAAGAAGAATGACAAGGACAGCAGAATAAAGGCGAACAAGATAAGGGACTACATAAAGACTCTAAGTCACTACGGGACAGCGATAGGGGAACCGTATATAGTAAGAAACTGGACGGCGATATATGGGAACTCCGGCCTTTACAGGACAGGATACTCTTTGCTGCATGGGTCGGAAAAAGTTTTCTTCTTATCAGCCACTTTGTTATACTCGCGATCAGCAAAATTTATATCTCGTTACATCTCCCCCGCGGTATATGCAGAGACCGTAAAAGCTTTGCCTACGGCAAATTTTAACGGTCTCTAGTATAAAAAGACACAGAAAACCCCGCGAGGAGAGATTGAAAAAGCCAAACGACTTTTGGATGAGTACAGGGAAAGGAGCGGAAAGGAAGATGGCAAACAGCTATGAGGAAGCCTTGCAGGAAGCAAGAGCCGCACTGGAGGACATAAAAGAACGGGGAGAGGACGCAATAGGCGAGGACTGGGAAGATGTGGAAAAGGAGCTTTTTACGCCGCAGGAAATAGCAGAGAGCAATTTGAGAGTGGCCATTATGGGAGAGCTTATCCGGGCGAGGCAGGAGCAGGGCATCAGCCAGAAGAAGCTGGAAGAGATGAGCGGTGTCAAGCAGCCCGTGATAGCGCGCATGGAAAAAGGGTATACAAGCCCGCAGATTGATACATTGCTGAAAGTGCTTGCCCCGCTGGGCAAAACGCTTGCCATAGTGCCGCTGCAGGCGAGCACTGAAGCGTAAAAAGTGTAATAAAACCTGCAACCTAAGGAAATGAGAGATATCACAAGTTTTGGCCAGGGAAAATTGGTACGGGGGGTTTGGCAGGAATTTTGAGTTTCCTGGAGAAATATATAAGTTGATGTATTAATGGAAAGATAAAGATGTCAATATACCCTATGGAAAGAGAGGAATATTATCATGGAAATCAGGAAGGAACAGAGTGGGGATTCGCTCACGATTGCGTTGGCGGGACGTTTGGATGCGGTGACGGCGCCGGAACTGGACAAGGTCATCCAGAGCAGCCTGGATGGGATCAAGAATCTCGTTTTCGATTGCAAGGAACTGGTCTATATTGCCTCGGCCGGGCTGCGTGTGCTCCTTGTGGCACAGAAGCGCATGAAGAAGCAGGGGGATATGAAGCTCATCCATGTGAGCAAGGACGTGAAGGATGTACTGGAAATGACGGGTTTTATCGACTTTTTGACGGTAGAAGAGTGACGCCAACTTATTCTTGAATCTGCTTTGGAAACATGCTATACTATTCGTGGGCAAGAGTCTTCTGATATCATCGTACCCAAATACCCCGACAAGAGCTGCGGTCTCTGTCGGGGTTTCTTGTATAAATGAAGAGAAGATGCGAGCATAGGAACGGGGAAGCGCAATGAAGTATCTATATATTATCATGGGGTTGGCTTTTTTGGGCTCGGGCGCCATTGGTGCCAGCGAGGAACTGCTTCGCATGGGTCTGGCGTTTTCGGGGCTTCTGGTGGGCTGGCAGGGCGTGCGGCAGTGGCGGAAGGAATCCACGCCGCCTGCCCTGGACTGGCAGCATGCAGGCGAGATTGCAGAGGAGCGTGTGGAGCTCCTGCAGGAGAGCTATGAAAAGGCCGTGGCGGATTGTGCCTATATTGAGGAGTCTCGCCGACAGATCGGCGATGTGGATCTTTCCCGCCAGCTTGGAAAGATGCAGCAGGTGGCAGGAAATATGCTGCACTATCTGGAGAAGAATCCACAGAAGATTCCGCTGGCCCAGCGTTTTATCGATTACTATCAGGACAGGGCCGTACTTCTTGTCAAGGAATACAGGGAAATCGAGGCGACGAATCTTCAGACCGCCCAGGTGCAGGAGATGAAGAAGCGGATGAAGGAGGCGCTGGACGGGCTGGATGCGGCATATGAGGAGCAGTTTGAGCGGATTTTGAGCGACCAGTTCATCGATCTGGATGCAGAAATCAAGGTGATGCAGCAGACCATGAGCTCGGAGGGCATACAGAGGACGGCGGATGCGAAGAAGGAACGGGCGACGGGGGACAATGCACCCGGCCTCGAGGGCATGCTGAACCGCCTGCAGAGCGCCATTTTGGGAAAGAACAATCGCAGCGTGGATGGCGGGACGGGCTCCGGATTTCGCGGCGTTCACGTTGAGCACGGAAACAGGGGATACAGCATGATTCCGGAGGAGCAGAAGGGGGATGTCCTGCTGACGAAGGTCATACAGTCGGCCCTGGCCATTGTGCTGGGGTCCTTTGGCGCCCATAAGTTCTATCAGGGGAAGACCTTCCAGGGAGTGCTCTACTGCATGTTCTTCTGGACCTTCCTCCCGGGGGTGGTTGGCTTTTGTGAGGGCATTCGCTACCTGAGCATGAAAATGGATGATTTCTATGAGGACTACTATATCGATCGACTGAAAGGATGAGGACCATGGCGGATATCAATCTGGAAGATTTGATGAAGAATCGTCGGATGGAGGATGAGAATGCGGCTGCAGGAGCCCTGACGGAAGTGGAGCCGAAGGCCGAGCAGGAGCGGATTGCCCGGCAGGTGGAGATGCTGACGCCGGAGGAGCGCAGACAGGTGGAGTCCATCAAGGAGAGCATCAACCTCATGGATTCCACGACACCCCTTTCCTATGGCGCGGCGGCACAAAAGGATATTGCGGATTTCTCCGACAGCATTCTCGCCAGTGTGCGGACAAAGGACAGCGGCCAGGTCGGGACGCTTCTTGGGGAACTGGTGACGAAGGTCAAGGGATTTGAGCCGGCAGAAGAAAAGAGCTTCCTCAGCAAGCTTCCCATCATCGGCTCCCTGAAGGAAAAGGCAGGGAATCTCATGGAGGGCTACACGAAGCTCTCCACCCAGGTGGATCGCATCCAGTCGGAGCTGGAGAAGTCCAAGATGCGCATGATGAAGGATGTGGCCATGTTCGACGGGCTCTATGAGAAGAACCTCTCCTATTTCAAGTCCTTGCAGCTCTACATTCAGGCAGGGGAGGAAAAACTGCAGGAGATGAAGACCGTGACGCTCCCGAAGCTCCGCCAGCAGGCGGCGGCCTCCAACGATCCCATGGCAGTGCAGGTGGTCAGCGATTTCGAGAACAGCGTGGACCGCTTCGAGAAAAAGGTCCATGACCTCAAGATCAGCAAGACCATTGCCATCCAGACAGCGCCACAGATCCGCCTCATCCAGAACAACGACAAGGTCCTGGTGGACAGGGTACAGACGGCCATCTACAATACGATTCCCCTCTGGAAGAACCAGATGGTCATCGCCCTCGGCCTTCAGCGGCAGCAGCAGGTGCTCGGGATGCAGCGGGCGGTGAACGACGCGACGAATGACCTTCTCCGGCGCAATGCAGAGCTCCTGAAGCAGAACACCATCGAGACGGCGAAGGAGAACGAGCGCAGCATCGTGGATATCGAGACGGTACAGAAGGTGAACGACGACCTCATCACCACCATCGAGGAGACGATGCGCATCCAGCAGGAAGGCAGGGCAAAGCGGCAGGCTGCGGAGCAGGAGCTCGTGCAGATCGAGGAGCGGCTTAAGCAGACTTTGATGTCGAATAGCCGATGATATTTTGCCTCAAATCCATGAATCTGTGATACAATGGAAAGGTATGTTTAGGATTTTGCTATGAAATCTTAGCGAGTCAAGCCCGAAGGGCGCAGAATCGGTTAGATTTCGTGCAAGGGCGTAGTGCGAAACATCGTTTCGCACGAAGTTTGAGGTGAAAGTTTTATGAAACGTGCTCGTTTTCGAGTGCAGAACAATATAAGGTGGCTGGTGGTCGGGCTCTGGGCAATCCTCGGCATCGTGACTTTGCGCTATGCCTGGATCCAGCTCGTGCAGGGGGATGAGATGGCGGCGCGCATGCGGCAGCAGGTGGGAGAGGACTATTCCCTGCAATCCCCCCGGGGCGCCATCATCGACCGCAACGGGCGGGAACTCGCCGTGAGCACCATGACGAAATCCCTCTTCGTGGACCCGAACCATGTGGAGGATCCGGAGACTTTGGCGGCGGATCTTGCACCCCTCATCGGGAAGACAGAGGAGGAGATTCTCGATGATATTGCTGTAGGCGGTGGCTTTTCCTGGGTGAAGCGCCGCATGGAGCACACGGAGTCGGAAGCGGTCCGGCAGCTCATACGGGAGAAATCCTATGGGAATTGTCTGGGGTTCCGCGAAGAGGCAAAACGCTACTATCCCAATGATGTGCTGGCGGCGAATGTGCTGGGCTTCGTGGGGACGGATGACAAGGGGCTTGATGGCGTCGAGCAGGCCATGGACAAGTACATCAAGGGGGAGGTCACGGATACCTTTCTCTATACCGACCGCAGCTCGCGTCCCATTCTGGAGTCCATCTTTGCCAGGCGGCGGTATCAGGGCGATCAGTGCAAGACCATCGAGCTGACCATTGACAGCACCATCCAGTTCCTCGTGGAGCAGGAACTGGACAAGGCAATGGCGGCCACAAGCCCTGCGGCGATTACCTGCATCGTGATGGATCCGAAAACCGGGGAAGTATTGGCCATGGCATCAAGGCCCTCCTACAACCCCAACAGATTCCTGGATTATCCTCCGGAGGTCTGGAAGAACCGGGCCGTGTCCTTCATCTATGAGCCCGGCTCCACCTTTAAGGCGATTGTGGCAGGGGCGGCCCTGCAGGAAAAGGTCGTGACGCCGAACCAGGTCTTCGTCGACCCCGGCTATGTCATGGTGTCGGGGCGCCGCATCCAGAACTGGAACGGCGCGAGTTTCGGCACGGTGACCTTCACGGATGTGGTGAAGAATTCCCTCAATACGGGCTTCGCCCAGGTGGGACTCCGCCTTGGGGCAGACAAGCTCATCGAATATGCAAAGAAGTTTGGCTTTGGGGAGCCTACGGGCATCGAGCTTCCGGGGGAGGAATCGGGGCTCCTCTTTAACCCTGATGATATGGGGGACTCGGACATGGCCACCACGGCCATCGGCCAGTCCATCGCCGTGACACCCTTGCAGCTTGTGACGGCAATGTCGGCCATTGCCAACGATGGGGTGCTCCTAAAGCCCCATATCGTGAAGTCCATCCGGAATGCGGATGGCTCCACCTATATGGAGACGGAGAAGGAGGAGGTCCGCAGGACGATTGAGTCGGTGACGGACAAGACCCTCATGGGGCTCCTGGAGGAGGTAGTCGCCACGGGCGGCGGCGCAAAAGCCGCTGTCAAGGGCTACCGCATCGCGGGAAAGACGGGAACGGCCCAGAAGATCCGCGAGGACGGCGCAGGCTACATGGATGGCCGCTATATTGCATCCTTCTGCGGCTTTGCCCCGGTGGAGGATCCGCAGGTGACGGTCCTCGTGATGATAGATGATCCTCTCGGGATTTTCTACGGCGGCCAGATTGCCGCACCGGTGGCGGGCAATATCTTTGCCCAGCTCTTCCGCTATCTGCATATCGAGCCCACCGGGGATGTGTTCCTGGGCATGGATGAGGAACAGCATGTGCCAAAAACGGAAATACCGAAGCCGAGACACGTCTATCAGGGCGAGGTTCCAAACGGCAAGGTGGTTGTGCCGGACTTCACGGGCAAGAGCATCCGTGAGGCGGCGAAACTCGCTACGGACAACGGGCTCA
This sequence comes from uncultured Veillonellaceae bacterium, assembly GCA_902801565.1. Taxonomy (GTDB): domain Bacteria; phylum Bacillota; class Negativicutes; order Selenomonadales; family Selenomonadaceae; genus UBA3796. Next base: position 13,605 of record CADCIX010000005.1, read on the forward strand.
CCATTGACAGCGAGGGTTCCGGCCATGCGGTGGGGCAGAGCATTGAACCGAATACATTGGTAGATAATGGGACAAAGGTCGTTGTGTCTTTCAGCCCATAGTCGGAGACGTCCGCAGACGAAGGAGCCTGCGGACGTTTATTGTATTTGACGTTTTCTGAAAAAACCCGAAATTGCTTACTGCTTTTTGATATAGTTACCATTTTTTTGAAAACTATTGATGTTCTTGCAAAAATAGATTATCATATATATGTCGGAAGGAGTCCGATGGGACTCTGTAACATAATCCATTTTAAAGGAGAGGGTTTTATGATGAAAAGATGTTTGGTTTCCCTTATTGCCATTGTGGCAATGCTGGCCCTTGTGGGCTGTGGCGCCGAGAAGCCGAAGGACAGCGCGGATAAGGCAATCCTTGGCTATGCTGAGCTGTTTTCTGTCGGTTTCTCGGACAATCTCGCGGCTACCGGCATGACGACGGAGCAGAGCGATCAGATCTCGCAGCAGGTGATCGGCGCCCTGTTGACAAATTTCAGCCAATTTCCTCTGAGCGATGAGAATGTCAAGACAATCACCACGCAGTACATTACCAAGCTCAATCTTGCCATGGATATCAAGACCAAGGTCAAGAAGGATGATGACGAGCATCCTGTCGTGGAAGTCAGTGCTTCCGTCATTGATCCGCAGGCAGCTGCACAGATGACTACCACCAATGAAGATCTCCTTGCCCTTGGCGTGGCTTTGGGCCAGCTTCGGGCAGAGGGCGTTACCGATGACCAGCTCAAGGCAAATGCTAACTTCCAGCAGGCTTTGGTGGAGTGCATCAACAACTACATCGACGCCATTCCCTTGAAGGGAACCCAGACCTTTGACGTGAAATGCAAGGTTGCAAAGGGCGACGATGGAAAGATGTACTGGGCACCGGAGGATGTAACGGCTCTCCAGCAGTTCCTTGCCGGAAACAAGTAATTTCTTGGAAAGCAAGGGGAGCTTCATGGAGCTGCAGGAAAATATTACCACCGGGCAAAAACTGGCTGCGGCGGTGGCGCAAGGAGGATGGCTTCTTGGGCTTGGGTCTGTTTTTGTGCCCTTGTTGATATGGCTGGTCACGCGAAAGGATCATCCTTTTGTGGCGCATCATGCAAAGCAATCTCTTTTATGGCAGGTTTTGATGTTCGTAGGCTGCACCATTGCGATGATTGCCTTGATTGTCATTGTCCAGGATGCGACAATTTCAGCTTTGGCTCTAATTGTTCTTCTGTTGCCATGCGCCCTTTGCAGCATATATGCTGTCGTCAAGGCTTTGACCGGTGAAGAGTATCATTATCCCTTGTTGGGAAGGTTTTGATTGGTTGATGTTGAGTTAAATTGTTAGGAGGATATATCATGAAAAATTTCCGTGCAGTAAAAATCTTGATTCTTGCCGCTATGATGATTATGGCGTATGCGAGTGTTGCCTTTGCGGGTGCGCAGAATTTCACTTTGCATAACAATACCGGCTATACGATTTACCAGGTCAATATCAGTCCTACCAATACGAATGACTGGGAAGAGGATATTCTTGGCTCCAATGTTTTGATGAATGGCGAGTCGACCTATGTCAACTTTAATGCCGGCAATTCGCAGTATTGGGATATCCAGGCCATTTTTGAGGATGGCACGGCATGGTCGTGGTACGGTTTTGACCTTTTCAGCGCCTATGATGTGTACTTGAATGCTGACGGCTCCGCCAGCTACTAATATCGGCGGCCTGTACGATCTTGAAGGCAGCGTGAAGCCTCTTGGGGCTTCACGCTGTTTTTTTGCCTCTGGCAAAATTTGAATCCCCTCCGGGGACTAACTTCGCTTTGCTTCGTGTCGCAATGCGTTATGACGGATATCCATCCGTCGAAACGCCAATCTGAATATTTTGCCTCTGGCAAAATTTGAACAATTGCGTTATAATAAATATGCCGTATCAGTTATAATGAGGCTTCACCCTGGGGGGATTTCTATGGCAATCAAGGACATTGAGATGGATCGCCGTGACAGTGTGAGTTATCGCAAACTGCTCAAAAGGGGCGGATTCCTTTCTGCAAGCTATCTCTCGGTCAGCGGGATTGATGTGGAAAGCCTCAAGAAACTTGCCCGGCAGGGAAAGATTGATGCTGTACGCTGCGCCATCGGGAAGTCCATTCGATGGTATTACCGTGAAAATCAGGCAGAACTGGCTCATTTGCACGGCGAGGCCTGAGGCGGTCTTCGGAGGCAAAGATGCGGATTTGAGCTTATATGATGATGATTTTTCAGGGCGTGTTGAAAGACAAGCCCTTTTTTTCCAGGAAGGTTTGAGAGCGATGATGACGGTGCATATGTTCATGGTTCTGGTAGCTGTGGTCATGGTTCTCCTCCTTTTTCTGTCACTGCAATCGTTGAAATACGTGTTTGATGGGGTGGTTCATCAAGCGGTCTATCGAGGGTTGCTCATCTTTGATGGGCTTTCTGTGTTGGCTATGCTGGTCGGGCCGTTCTTTTTGCGGGGGGCTTCCTGGACAGGGCCGGTCATCCGTGTCATGTCCGTCGTATTCGTGGCACAGGCTGCCCTGCTGGTCTTCGTTTATCTGGCGGTGTTCCTTCGCTGGCTTGTCAGAAGGATGAATTCCTCGGTGCCCTTCAGCCGGAGCCGCCGGAAACTCCTGAAAAGGGCAATTCTCTATCCTGCGGCAGCGGTGGCGGCTGCAGGGTATGGCGGCGTCTGTGGCGTTGATGCGATGGTGGAGCGGGAGTATCAGATTCCCGTGAAGGATTTGCCGGACAGCCTGAAGGGCTTCCGCATTGCCCAGCTCAGCGATATCCATCTTGGGATGTTCTTTCCCCTGGAAAAATTGAGGGCGCTCCTTCATCAGACGGCCCAGGGGAAGCCGGATGCCGTGGTCATCACGGGGGATATCTTCGATGATGTGTCGCTGAACCCGGAGGCGGTGCAGATCGTGGACAGCTTTGCGGGAGAGTTTCCCAGGGGCATCTGGTACTGCCATGGAAATCATGAGCATTTTCGGGGCATCGAGAGAATCCAGGAGATGCTGGCAGAGACGCAGATCCATTCCCTGGTCAATGCTGCAGAGACCGTGGTGGAGGGGCCGCGTCCCCTGGTCTTTATCGGGGTGGACTATCCCATGCACCGGGAAGACAAGGCCTTTGAGGTCGACAAGAAATCTTTTCTGGGCACGGCGATGCAGGAGGTCCCAAAGGATGCGGTGAAGGTCCTTCTGGCGCATCATCCGGAATTCATCGACAACGCGGCGGAGCATGGCGTGGAGCTCACACTCACCGGCCATACCCATGGCAGCCAGTTCGGCATTTTCGGCATTCCGCTGTTCCCCTTGTTCAAATACACGCGGGGCATGGTGCAGAAAGGCCAGAGCTATGGCTATGTCCACTGCGGAAACGGCAGCTGGTTCCCCTACCGCATCGGCTGCCCGCCGGAGATCGCCTATTTTACTTTGCGGAAGGGGTGAGGGAATGGATTTTGTGGAGCAAAAGCAGGAACTCCTTCCCGGTCTTGTCAGCATCATGATACCGACCTATGAGCGGCCCGTTTTCTTTGAGAAGGCGTTGCAGAGTGCCCTTTCCCAGACCTATTCTTACTATGAGGTCATTGTCTGTGACAACAGCCGCGACGAGGAAACGGCGGTCCTCATGCAGAAGTACCGGTCCAATTCCCATGTGCGGTACGTGAGGAACCGGGAGGCCAGGACGAAGGCGGAGAACTTCATGCCCTTTGAGCATCTGGCACGGGGGGAGTATCTGCAGTGGCTCATGGATGACGATATTCTTGCACCGGGGAAGCTCAGCCTCATGGTCCGCTGCTTCAAGAAGGAACCGAAGGTGGTTCTGGTGACATCCCGGAGGGGAATGATTGATGCCGAGGACAATTACCTTGGGCAGAGGGCCCAGGAACTTCAGATTGACGGCCTTTATGGTGTGTACACGGGAAGGGAGCTCGGGAACTGTATGCTGGAGGACTATGTGAATCCCATCGGCGAGCCTTCGGCAGCCCTTTTCCGTCGCAGGGATCTCAGGAACCACTACTGGAGGGCGGAATCCCGGGGCTACCGGGCCATCTCCGACGTGGCCATGTGGCTGGAGCTTCTGGAAAAGGGGGAATGCGCCGTTTTTCGCGAGCCCCTGAGCCTCTACCGTCGCCACGAAGCGCAGGAAGGGCAGAAGGACGATGTCATTCTCCTGAGCCGGATCGAGTGGTTCCACCTGGCGACGGAGTATTACGACAGAAGGATCTTCCTGGAGCGATGGGGGAGCTATACCCGCCTCATGAACGGCCTGTGCAAGGAGTACGAGACGGTCATCTGGCCGGAGAGGAAGCGCTTCTCCCTCTGTCCCAACTGGGAGAGATATCTGCTCTGCATCTGGAAGATGCGGGGGCTGCTGGACAACGGCCCCGCATGAGACGGGAGGCATGGAAATGATTGTATATGCAACACACAAGGGCGGGAAGTATCTGCCCCTGGAGGAGAGCCTGCGGGTGCAGCCGGAGGGCAGGAGGAACCTCTACGTGAACCTCACGAACCGCTGCAACTGCTCCTGCGTGTTCTGCCTGCGCACCATGAAGAAGATGGCGGAGGAGTCCACCCTCTGGCTGAAGGAGGAGCCCTCGGCGGAGGAGGTCAAGGCGGAGCTTGACCGGGTGCCCTGGGAATACATCAGGGAGGTCGTGTTCTGCGGCTTCGGGGAGCCGACCCAGAGGCAGGAGGTGCTGACAGAGCTCCTGCGCTATGTGAAGGAGAAGCATCCGGGCATGCCCACGCGGCTCAATACCAACGGCCTTGGGGAGCTGGAATACGGGCGGGAGATTGCCGCGGACTTCGAGGGGATCCTGGACACGGTGTCCATCAGCCTCAATGCCTCCAATGCGGAGCGCTATCTGGAGCTCACCCGGGCGAAATACGGCATGGCATCCTTCGAGGGCATGCTTGCCTTTGCGGAGCATTGCAAGAAATACATCCCCCATGTGGTGCTGACCGTCGTGGACCAGGTGGAGAACGCCGACGAGATCGCCCGCTGCCGGGAAATCTGCAAGGAGCGGGGGCTCACCTTGCGCGTCAGGGAATATGAGGATTCGTGATTCCGGTGCGTCGGTGGGGAAGCAACATTACAGGAGATGAGGATGGAAAGGAAGTGGAACATTGGCAAAAGTGATGTACAGTGTCCTGCTGTTTGTGAAGGATGAATCTTACGAGGAGGACTTGGAATCGACCATAGGGGCGATCCAGCAGCAGATGGGGGAGCACATCTACGAGATTTTTCTCGTATCCCATATGGAATTGGCTCCTTGGAGAGACATACGGATTTTTCCGGTCAAAGAGGCCATGGAGGAGATCAGCGGCAAATACGTGCTCTTTCTTTCGGCGGAGACTTTTCTGGTGGGGGATTCCCTTGCCAGGATGCGGCAACTGTTGGAGGATAATCGGGGGGTTGGTGCTGCAGGGCCTTTTTTGAACCGTTCCCATAATGGCTTCCAGCAGTGTTTCCCAGGGAAGGCATACAAGAGCATCCGGGAGTTGCAGGAAATGATCGGGACATGGCAGGAGCGTGATGCTGCAGAGAATAAACGTGTCATGCACTTGGATGACCATTGTCTGTTGGTTCGTCGCAGTGCCTTGCTGGAGGCGGGGGCACCGGACGGGCGGATTCCCGGAATGTGGGCATCGGACTTCTCGTTGCGGCTTTTGCTGGCCGGTTATCGGTTGCGGATTTGCGGGACGGCATACGCCCATTGCGACAGGCAAGCATTTTCCGAGGAGGAAAGGCAGCTTGGAAGAGAAGCCTTTCATGAAAAGTGGGGGTTCCATTGTGGCTACAGCATGAATATTCGGGATTCACTGCTGGGCACAGTGGATGTCCGCAGAAAGGGAATCCGAGTGCTGGATCTCGGTTGTGCATGCGGGGGTACGCTTATGTGGCTGCGGGAGGTCAATCCATCGGCAGAGCTTTACGGCATTGAGTTCAACAGCACTGCTGCGTGGGTGGCAAAGACTTGGGGACAAGTCCTGAACGTGGATCTTGAGACATGGGACGATCCCGAATGGAGAGGGAAGTTTGACATCATCATCATGGGGGACATTCTCGAGCATCTCAGGGATACAGAAGGTGTTTTGAAAAAAGTGAATGGCTGGTTGAAGCCGGATGGGCAGGTGCTCCTCAGCGTGCCGAATGTCATGCACATCTCGGTTTTGCACGACTTGCTTCGGCTTGGCCGGTGGCACTACCAGGAAGAAGGGATTCTCGACCGTACCCATCTGCGCTTTTTCACAAGGAAGGAGATTGTGGACTATGTGCAGGAGGCGGGGTTTGCGATTCAGGACATGATGCATAGTGAGGTGAAGCTTTGCGATGCATGGCAGGATGTGCTGGATGCCCTGAAGGGAAGTGTTGTGCAGGATGGCTGGGAAGACTGCCTTGCCGTGCAATGGATTCTTGTTTTGGGGAAAGGACAATAGCGGACACAAAAATAAACCGGCTTGCAACAATGCTGCAAGCCGGTTTACACGTGAATGACCATACATGAATAACCTCGTGTCTCGTTTCTTCCTGTCCGATGACGGTGCGCATGACGATTCCATATAGCCTCAGATACAAATCCCGGCAGAGCCGACCTCACATCCTTGCCTCGATGGACATCCTCTCACTCCACAGGCGGCACTCATCAGCCAGTCCGAAGGGTCTCCAGTCCGACAATCATCAATAGACATCCCACCCTTTCAACGACGAGAGAAGAGCCTCTTTCGGCTGCCGCTGCCACATTCCCATCAGGGATCTTTCCTGTGGCTCGCTGGCCATTCCCCTCTGCTTGTTAAAATTATAGCATAGATTTGGAGGCTTGGCAAGATTCTGATAAAAATAATTTGTCGGCCCAAAAAATTTCAAAAAAGGCTTAAGTTTTTCCAGAAACTGCCGATATATATAACAGAATAGGGAAAACCAATATGGTTCACGAAAAAAATCGAAAAAATTTCAAAAACCACTTAAGTTTTTCCGAAAACCGCCGATATATAAGGCAGAGATACAGATAATCAGCAGGCAGGCCGGAGTTCCCCGAGGGCCAGCTAGCAGCCGGAGGGCAAGGAAAGCGTGCTTGCTATTATACAACCAATGACGGTCATGGAAGGCCGTTGAGGAATAAACAACTGAAAAGAATCAGGGAGGAATTAATCATGGCAATGGTAGTAAAGAACAACATGTCGGCAATCAGCACTCTGAACACGCTGAACAGGAACTCGGCTTCTCTCACGAAGAGCCTCGCGAAGGTCTCCAGCGGCATGCGCATCAACGGCGCAGCCGATGACGCTTCCGGGTACGCCATCTCCGAGCGCATGCGCGTCCAGATCCGCTCCCTCGACCAGGACAACCGCAATACCCAGAACGGCAACAGCATGATGAAGGTTGCTGAGGGTGCTGTCAGCTCCACCGTTGAGATCCTGAAGACTCTCAAGGAGAAGGTCATCAATGCAGCCAACGACACGAACACCGATGCTGACCGTGCCACGGTTCAGAAGGAACTCGATCAGTCCATCGACCAGATTGACGACAATGCCAACATGACCTACAACGGCAAGTACCTTGTGGACGGTTCCAAGAACAAGGCGGGCGATGCTACCTACACGTCCCTCACGAACCAGAGCCTGTCCACGGACACCACGGCAGCGACGAAATTGACGGAGCTCAAGAGCCGCAGCGGTGATGATCTCCAGATCCAGTCCACGGACAAGATCACGGTATCCTATGTGCAGCAGGGCAAGACCTACTCCACCAGCTTCCAGGTAGGGGACAAGACGTTGCAGGATATCTTTACCGAGGCTGAGAATATCGATACCAACTCCAAGACCTTTGCTGCTGCGGACAACAAGAGCGTTGCCTCTGCACTGGACACGAAGGCTGCAAACAGCGCCGACAAGGCTGCCGTGGATGCAACGGTGAATTATCTCCGTTCGGCTCTTGGCAGAGCTACCACCGAGGGGACTGTTGGTGCGGCTGCTAGTATGTCGAGCGGGCTTGAGTTCACTACGCTTGTATCGGCTACTAATGACTTGGGCACTAATCCTCCGAACTATACGCTCAAGGTTTCCACTGCTGACAAGACGGATGATTTGGGTACGAAGAGGAAAGTGGCGACGAGCCTTGGTACGGTAAACGGCGAAATCTACAAGGATCTCAAGTCTGCGGCGAATGCCGCGACCACGGCGTATTCGGCACTGAAATCCCAGACGGATGTGCTCAAGAATGCGCTTGCTAACGAGCCGGCGAACAGTGCCCAGCATACATGGGACGGAGAACCGGGGTCTCTTGATAACGATGCCATCCAGTCGATCATCGCAAATGGGAACGAACAGACCAAGGCAGCCTATGCGACCTACAAGGAAAATCTCCAGGCATGGAAGGACGCAGATGCCAAGGCGAAAGAGGCACTTTCCACATACAATTCCAGCCTCAACGAATTGTCGGCTCTGGAAAAGGAGAAGACCTATCTGGATAAGCGTTCCACCTATGACAAGAACGTCAATACCATGTTGACGGATCTCGAGGATGCGGCCAGCGATACCAGCAAGGAAGTAAAGTATACGGATGCAGATGGCAAGGTGCAGACGTCTGCTGCAGGCGACAAAAGCCGTTCGGCATTCATCAAGGATATGGTGAATGATCTTCGTTCCCAGCTTACGAATGCTGACGTCGCAGGGACAGCGGATGCGGCGACGGCCATTGTCCAGTCCATCACGATCGATGGTGCGGCGGCAACGGCTGATACTCAGGTAGCTCCGTTCTCCAATTCGGCAGGTAATGTGCTAACGGCCGGCGGTGATGTCAATGACGCATATGGAAAGCTTAAGGATGCTTCCACGGATCTTGAGCGTGCCCACAGTGACCAGCTGAAGAAATTCACTGGGCCGCAGCTGATTTCTGGCAGTGATATCGGTATTGACGGATCCGGCAAGAAGATTTCTACCGCCAGCGGCGATAACGCCATCACTGTCACGGCTGCCAACAGTGGCGTGGAAGGCCAGATTGCAGGTTTCACCATCCGCATCACCGATGAGAACGACAACACGAAGAAGTCCGCCCAGGCATCCCTGGATGACTTCAACGAGACTATCCGCGGGCAGAACAAGTCCGAGGACAATGCCATCAGCCTCCAGACGGGCACGAAGGCGAACCAGACCATCCGTGTGGCTCTCACCGACATGCGCTCCCAGGCTCTCGGCCTCAAGGGTTCCGACGGCTCCACGCTGAACATCGGCACCCGCGAGAATGCCAATGCGGCCATCAATGTTTTGGACAATGCGCTCCAGAAGGCACTTGACCAGCAGACCACCATCGGTGCTGTCCAGAGCCGCTTGGAGTACACCAGCTCCAACCTGACCACGGCCAGCGAGAACGTGACGGCTTCCGAGTCCACGATCCGCGATGCCGACATGGCAAAAGAGATGACCGAGTACACGAAGAACAATGTTCTTCTGCAGGCTGCACAGTCCATGCTCAGCCAGGCGAACCAGAACAGCTCCGCTGTCCTCTCGCTCCTCCAGTAATCTCCAGGATTGCTCCAGAGAAAGCCTCCCCGAAAGGGGAGGCTTTTTTGCGAGGACAGTGTTTTGATAAGATGAGAGGATGGTTTTATGCTCAAAATTTCAGCCTGCGTCATTGTAAAAAACGAAGAGAAAAATTTGCCCCGATGGATTGAGGGGGTCAAGGATATTGTCGATGAAATGATTGTTGTGGATACGGGTTCGACAGATATGACGGTGGAAATTGCAAGAGAAGCGGGAGCCAGGGTATACAGTTTCCCTTGGACCGGGGACTTTTCGGCGGCGAAGAACTATGCGCTGTCCAAGGCCACCGGTTCCTGGATTGTATTCCTGGACGCGGACGAGTACTTTGTTCCGGAGTCCCAAAAACGGCTGCGGGGTGTTCTCCAGAAGTGGGATAGGAATCGACACATCGTGGGGCTAATGACACCCCTTTATAACATCAACGTGGATGACGGGGATTCAATCATTGGTTCCATGATGCAGCTCCGGCTGTTCCGCAATCTTCCGCATCTTCGCTATAGGGGGCGTATCCATGAAGTCCTGAAACTGAAGGAGGGCATGTCTGGCGATACCAGGGAGGCAGACCTGGTCATCCATCATACAGGATATTCGACGAGCGTTCTTCGTGCGAAGCATGAGCGCAATCTGAAGATTCTTCTGGCAGAAGCAGAGGCTGCCGGTGGTGAGAGTGCGAAATCCTATTACTATCTGTCTACCACCTATTTCGGCCTTGGAGAGAATGAGAAGGCTATTCATTATGCGAAACTTGCTGTGGCAAGCAAAGGCGTAGTTGCCAAGGAGATCGACTATATCACGCAATACGATATTTGGTATCGTGCAGCGAAAAATCTCAATGCACCCTATGAGGAACTCAGGGACATCGTAAATCAGGCACTAACTCTTATTCCGGATCATGCGGACTTTCTCTGGGAGTCGGTCAACCTTGACTTTGATCATGAGGAATATGTTGCTGTAGAGCCGAAGCTCGTGAAGATTATTCGGCAGGCGAAGGATCCCAATCTTGCCAAGAAATACCTCACGACCATCTACAAGAAACTCCCGAAACTCTATGCTATGCTGGGGCTTCTCAGAACGCTTCAGGGACGCACGGAGGAGGCTGTTGCGGCCTATGGCAAATCTATCCAGAAGGAGCCGGAGAGCAAGGCGGTTTTGGAGAAGTTGCTGGATATTCTTTATCTGCATTCGGAGGAAGAAGCTATTCACGTTCTGGATGGGCTCTACGACAAGGAAAGGGACAGGGAATTCCTTGTGAAATGTTTCTCAAAGCGTCCGAGAGATCTGCTCTATCTCACCTATGCGCATCCAGAGGAGGGAAGCTACGAGTGGCGCATGTGCAAGGGGGAATATCTTGATGCGGCGAGGATGTGTGCATTCTACCTTGCTTCCCATAGGGAAAACATGACTCCCGATGTTGCCATTGCAGTGCGGGATCTTTCCCTTGCCCTGTCCCATTGCTCGGCTCAGGAATTTGCAGATGCGGGGGATATGGTTTCCCTGCTTCCGGAGACCTTTGCCGACTGTCTGCGCCGGTTCCACGGAGGAGATATGACCTTGACGGAAAGACATCTGGAGACTTTCTGCACACTGCGTCGGGAGCTTTTTCGATACGGACGGAGAGAGGTGGTCTCCCGTGCTGTTCTCCTTGCCTCCGATTTCAGCACGGATGTGGTCATGGAGACGGCAGCGCTTCTTGGGAAGAAAGGTGCCTGGGAGGACGCCTTTGCGCTGTACCAGACCATTCCCGCCGACAGCCCGGCGGTCACCGGGGAGTTCTGGTACCGGGTGGGGCTGTGCTTTTTCTATGGGAAGGAAACGGAGACAGCGAAGGAATGCTTTGCCAAGGCGCGAGAGTTGGGCTGTGACCTTCCGGAGATGGAATGGTACCTTGCATGGTGCGGCGATGAGGTGAGCGAGGGATGAGGATTTCTGCCTGTGTTATTGTGAAAAACGAGGAGAAGAATCTGCCACGATGGGCAGAAAGTGTCCGTGTTGCTGCGGATGAGATGATTGTGGTGGACACGGGCTCTGCCGACAAGACGGTTGCCCTTGCGGAGTCCTTCGGGGCGAAGGTCTTCCATTTTGCATGGCGAAATGATTTTGCGGCAGCGAAGAACTTTGCTATCGGGAAAGCCACAGGGGACTGGATCCTGTTCCTCGATGCAGACGAGGCATTCAGCGAGGAGGCGCGGGGGAAAGTGCGTCCTTTTCTGGAGGGAGTGGACGACAAGCGGCAGATCATTGGCGTGGAGAGTCCCCTTTGGAACGTGGATGCGGATGACGGGAACCGGGTACTGGACCGCATTTTTCAGCGCAGGATTTTCCGGCGGCTGCCGGATCTTCGCTATCGGGGAAGGATCCACGAGGATCTTTTCTACGATTCCCCGGAGGAGGGCATCTTTGCGGAAAGCGACCTCCTGATCTACCATACGGGGTATTCGCCCCGCCTCATGCCCGGGAAGACCGAGCGCAATCTTGCCATGCTGCAGGAGGAGATGAGGGGTAGCGGCGAGAGCATGGAGCTCTTCCCCTATCTTGCCACGACATACTACCATAAGAAGGATTATGACAAGACGGTGTATTATGCAAGGCGTTTCGTGGAGAGCAAGGGGGCAAGGGAACATCGGATGTTCGTGCGCCAGTACGGGCTTTGGTTGCTTGCGGAGGACGAGCGGGGTGCATCGGAGGAGACGAAGGAGGGCATTCTTCGCAAGGCTCTGGCGGCACTGCCGGATCATCCGGACTTTCTGGCGGAGCAGGTGATATTCCTTTCCAAGCGGCAGGACCATGCAGGGGTTGTGCAAACCATGGAGCGGCTGTTGGAGCGGATGCGGGACAAGGTACTCATGAAAAAGTACGATTCCACCGTGGACACAAGGCTTCCCTTTCTTCACTATCTCTATGGTGTCTCTTGTGCTGCGTTGGGGGAGCGGGAGAAGGCGACGGAAAGCATTGTGAAGGCACTCAGGGCATTTCCCTACAAGCCTTACATACTCAAGTCGTTTCTCTCCCTCTTCGAAGGGGACAGAGAGAGAGTCATCCCCTATCTCCTTTCCGTGTACAACGTCAACAACGGGCGGGACAGGGCATTCCTGGACGAACAGCTGGCAGGGGATGGATGTGAAAAGCAAACGTATGATGCAGAGCAGATGGCCGAATGCCTTTGGCGCATGAAAGATGCCGATTTTCCTGGTCTTTGCGACAGAATTGACGAGTTATCCGTTCTTTTGCTTGCAGCGACCAAATGCTTTCATGCGGGACAATATTCCGATGCCATCCTGCATATAGACAGATGGCGTGAACTGTACAGGGCTATATCGAGATTGAAACCGAACCGGATGGTATTTTATGCGGAAGTTTCAAAGTACCAGGGAATTGCGTATTACAAACTGGGGGAACTGGCATTGGCCCAACGCATTTTTTCGGAGTACGGCCTGGGTGCCAATGACGAGGAGACACAGTTTTATTATGGAAACACAGAGTACCGCTTGGGAAATTACGGGCAGGCATTGGCCAAGTACGAAAACGCAATCCGCATCAAAAAAAGCTTGCAGGAGGCATTCATCAACTCCGGTCTGTCGCTTTGCAAACTGGGGTATGCAGAAGAGGCGCGAAAGCTGTTTGCCGATGCGGACGAATCCTTTTGCCGCGAGATATTTTCCGTGGGTCAATTGAAGGAATTGCTGCATCATGACATATCTTTGGGAGAGGGGATTGATATTTACGGCATTCCCATCTTCATCAATTCCCGTGACAGGATGGATTGCTTGCGGCAATTGGTTTCTTGGCTGTCGGGGGCCGGATACCGCAACGTCTATGTCCTGGACAATGCTTCCACTTATCCCCGGCTGCTTGAGTATTATGAGGAATTGGAGCAATGCGGGCAGGCGAAGGTGATCCGGCTGGAGGCCAATCTGGGCCATACAGCCCTTTGGAACAGCGGCATTCTGAACCGCTTGCAAATTGTATCTCCATATGTCTATACGGATTCCGATGTGCTCCCCGGCGAGGAATGCCCGATGAATGTGCTCCAATCCTTGGTGGACATATTGGTGAGGCATCCGTATCTTGACAAGGTGGGCCTGGGGCTGAGGACAGATGACATTACCTTTTATGATGCGGAAAAAGTGCAGGAATGGGAGAGCCGGTTTTACCGTATTCCATTGGAGCCGGAGGTTTTCTTTGGCGCGGTGGACACGACCTTTGCCCTGTACCGGAATATATACCATTATTCGTTGCTTGCGTCTGCAAGGACAACGGGAAATTTGACGGCACGTCACTTGCCGTGGTATTACGACTACGATCATCTGCCGGAGGATGAGGCGTACTACATGAAACATGCCAACCAGTCGTCTACTGTGGCACAAACATATAAGTCATCAAAACGCGATTCCCACAGTACCTAAGAAATGGCTTAAGAAATTTGCATGGAAATACGATATATATACGATAGGATAAAAGTACAACAATCAAAGGTGGTGACCGCGAATGGCAATGTCGGTTTTGTACAGCTCGTCCTCCATGTCTGCGCTGGGTGAACTGAACAAGAATTCGAATGCGCTGGCAAAGGATTTGAAGAAAGTATCGACCGGCATGCGGGTGAACGGCGCCGGGGATGATGCGGCGGGGTATTCCATCTCGGAAAAGATGAGGGTGCAGCTTCGCGGGCTGGAGCAGGATGTGCGGAATGTCCAGAACGGGCAGAAGCTTCTTCGGACGGCGGAGGGGGCTGTGGCATCCACGGTGGACATCCTGCGGACGATGAAGGAGAAGGCGCTGAATGCCGCCAACGATACGAACACGGATGATGACCGTGCCATCATCCAGAAGGAGATCGACCGCCTTGTGGATCAGGTGGACGAGAATGCCTACATTACCTATAACGGAAAGTATATCCTCAATATCCCCGGCTATACGGTTCCCATGGCAGACGAAAGCGACGATTCCGTGGAGGCGGCCATCGTGAGAGCCCTTCACAGCGAGTGGTTCCAGAGTTGCCTGGACCTTCTGGGCGAGTCCTTTGACATGAGCTTTGACGAGAGCGGCACGACGGTGAACACCATCAATGTGGAGTTTGGCAATGACGGGGGAAATGCGCTGGCCTATGTCTCCCATACCTATAACACGGCCACGGGCGAGACTACGGGGCTGCTCCTGCATATCAACATGGACTATTATGGGCAGCTCAACACCAAGGATGTGAATGGCTCGACGGCAACGGCAGGTGCGGGCTATCTTGACCGCACACTGGCTCATGAACTCACCCATGCACTCATGGCGGCAAACATTACACATTTTGATTCGCTTCCCCTGTATGTCATGGAGGGCATGGCAGAGCTTGTCCATGGGATTGATGATCAGCGCACGGGTTCCATCCTGAACTATGCACAAAAGAGCAAGGCAGCAGATACCGCCAATGTGCTGGCGAATTCCGGCAATTACAAATCGGGGGAGGAACCCTATGCCATTGGCTATACCCTGCTCCATTACATGGCGAAGAACGGAGCTGCCAGCACGGGAAAGTCGCAGCTTCAGGTCATCAAGGATTTCATGAAGGAATTGGACGATTCCACCGTTGGCGGGATGACTGCCTACGATGCTGCGATCAATACTGCCACAGGGGGGCTTTTCGCGGACTCTTCGGCTCTGACATCGGCATATATCACTGATGTGACAAATAATGGAGGAAATGGGACAGCTGCAGATGCGGTGCGCTTCCTGAAGGATTATTGTGGCATTGTGATGTACAATGCCGATACCGGGTCGGCCACCGGCTCGGACATGGGAGGCAGTGTTACCAAGACAGCGGAGAGCATTGTCCCCGAGGAGGGCCCCACATCGAAATGGACCTTGCCGACCTCTGTCTCCACAACCTTCGTGGGCGGGTTGACTGCCATCTGGCCCAGCGAATACGTGGACCTGCTTGGAGGCATCACCAGCAAGGAGGAAGGTTCCCCCGGCGTGATGTACCTGCAGGTCGGCACGAAGGCGAATCAGACGACGATGATCTCCTTTGGCGATATGCGGGCGAAGGCTTTGGGCCTCCGGGATGCGGCGGGGAACACCATCAGCGTCAATCCGCGGGAGAATGCGGAAAAGGCAATCGACATCTTCGATGCTGCCCTTGACAAGGCCTTGGAGGAACAGACGAACATCGGGGCCCTGCAGGTCAGGCTTTCCTATACTGCGGACAACCTTACAACGGCCAACGAGAATACCCAGGGTGCGGAATCCGTCATCCGTGATGCGGATATGGCGAAGGAAATGGCCTCTTATACGAGGTCCAATGTCCTGCAACAGGCGGCACAATCCATGCTGGCGCAGGCAAACCAGAACCTGTCTGCTGTGCTTGCGTTGCTTCAGTAAACATGGCTTCCAATCTTTTCACATAGAAA
Source organism: uncultured Veillonellaceae bacterium (assembly GCA_902801565.1). GTDB lineage: Bacteria > Bacillota > Negativicutes > Selenomonadales > Selenomonadaceae > UBA3796. Next base: position 29,592 of record CADCIX010000005.1, read on the forward strand.
GAGGCTTGATGATATGGCGATGACAGTCCTGAATAACACAGCGTCAATGATGACCTTGGGAGAGCTCAACAAAAACATCACCCAGGTCGGCAAGGAACTTGCGAGGATTTCCAGCGGGCAGAGGATCCGGGGAGCAGGAGATGGGGCGTCCGAGTATGCCATTTCAGAGAAAATGAGGGTGCGCATTCGTGCCTTGGACCAGGACAAGCAGAATGTGCAAACAGGGGCGAACCTCTTGCAGATTGCGGCAGGAGCAATCCAGGAACAGATGGATATCATGAAGAAAATCAAGGAAAAGGTGCTTGATGCCGCCAATGACAGCAATACAGATATTGACAGGGCAACGATACAGAAGGAAATCACCCATGGATTGAAACAGATAGAGACAATCGCCTATGATACGACCTACAACGGAAAGCACATCCTTCTGGGAAGCGAAACCTATGGGGAGAAGGTTCTCGATGAGTGGGATGAGAGTCATATTGAGAAGATTCTTTTGGGGCAAAGGGTTGAGTGGGAAATTCTGTCGGGAGGAACGCAGGATGTTGACGGAAGTTCCCTGGACATCATTCCCGATGATTTTCCGGAACTCGATGGGGTGCAGGGGCCGTTTGCCGTTTTTGAGCCTTACCATGCCGGAAGATTGACATCGATTGACAGCCTTTCCATATTCTCGAATTACAATATGAATTATTTCAGCGGCGGGGAAAACGGGACGCCGAACCACGTGATTGTGGATCTTTCCTCCTATGGCAGCGTGGAGGAGTTGGATGGTGTTGGCTTTGTGGTAGGCGACTCGTCCAACAGGCTCACATATATCCTGACAACGGATCCCGATGCCCGCTTCAACAATAGCGCGAACAATACGGTCTTTGGAATCAATTACCAAAATTCCACCACGAAGAACAGCAATTACAAGATGATTGATATCAGTGGATGCAATGAGGTCTGGGAGGTGGCGGAAAAAATCAAATCGGCTTCCTACACTTATTTCGATACGGAGCGTGATGGGGAGAAGATAACCTTCAAGACGAAGGATGGGTATCTGTCCGATTTGGCGGAGACGAACAATAATCGCACCATTGTCAGTGCTGAGGCCAGCAATGCCGATACAAGGGAAGTAATCATTCAGCAATATTCTCCTGCGGGCACTACAACTGTATCGGAAAGAAAGACTGGTACGTATACGGCCGGCAGCACAGGAAGGGTGCCATCTCCGAACACCTTGGGCGGTGGGGAAATGAAGATTACAAACCCTGACAATGAGCCGGACATCACGCCTCAGGACGGCAAGTCCCCATGGCTGGAAATGAATGTCAGCGGTGTTGCGGCGGGAACCGGCATAACCATTCATGGTCCGAGCGGCACGGCGTATCTGCAATTTTCCTCGGATTCGTCCGAATTGTCGCGTGTTACGGGTACAAATGGTTACTCTACGGGTGTTTACAGCGTGGGCACATCCTATAGCGGATCTTTTTCCTTGGCGGGTCTTAACCTGACGATGTCCGGGGGAACACTGAAACTGGAGGTGCCTTTACGGGCGAATGTTCCGGTGGAGAATGGCAAATATTCCGTGACGGAGGGGATATCCACGTCATATACTTATTATGATTCGAAGGAACAGGAAATCCCTGAGGTGCCGGAAGTGAAGGCCACCTATGAGTTCAGGGCGGTAAAGACGCTCAATGATATCGACAACAAGAGGGATGCGGGGGATCCTACTTACGCGACATATAAGATTGATCTGGGTCCATACGTTGGCAGTACCGACATGAACAAACTCGACAGTCTTATCAACGACATGACGGGCAAGGCACTCAAGTATTTTAGTTCAAAACAGTATTATTATGGCTACAATTACGTTACATATCAGTTCAAGGACTCGGATATGGAAGCGGATGAATTTTCCAAAACGGATTTAAATGGCAGGAGCGTGCGCTTTTATGGCGTGGCGGAACAAATTTCCGGAGCGACGCAGATTGATTTGGCACCTTTGCGCACGGCGGTAAAGAACGGAACATCCATCGACCAGGCCATGAAGGATCTTTTGACATCGACGATGCTCCGTGCCACATCCACCAGTGATGGGGTTTTGATTCGCGTGCCGGATGAACTCACTGGAACCAAGGGCAACAGCACATCGACGCAGCAATATGTAACAGCCAGTGAGGGATGTGTCTTGAGTCATTACGATGTGGATTTCAAGACATATCTTGAGAACAATCCGGGTTTGAAAGTGCCGGACGATTTGTACGGCAAGGGATTTCGGGTTTATTGTGCATCGGATCCGGACCAATGGTTCAATTTCACGTTTACCGGCAATGTCATAGAGGGGCAGGAGGACAAACCGGAGCTTGAGGATGTGCCGGATGTAAAAAACATATTTGTTGATATATCGGAAGCGGAAGATGCGGCATCCCTTGTGGTTGCTATCCGTAACAGCGCAGAGACGCAGCTGGATGAGATCAATCACTACATTCACATTGAGGCAAACCCTTCCAGTGGAATCCTGACCATTTACGATGATCGCCCCTTCAATCCGAAAGACGATCCCAGGCTCCAGCAATATCCGGAAAAGCTCAGGGAAAAAGGGGCAAAGATCATGGATGGCGTGATGGACTATCTGGGAAAGACGTTCATCAATCTTTACCTTGATGAAACTGTTGTCGAGCACAAGGTGCGTTCCATTCTCAAGAAGTCCGAGGGCATTATCATCCATGACACGGACAAGGCGAGCATGAATATCCATCTCAGGATCCCGCGCATGACACTTGACCAGATATTCGAGTACCCTCCGGGGGAAATGAAACTGGAGGATTTCAATGTCATGACCAAGGAAATGCGGGATAAATTGCTGGGAAAGAATTCCGGGAGCGGAGGCGGTGCGGCGGAGAAGGGATTTCTTGACACTGCCATTGAATATATGGCGGATGCCAATACGCTTATTGGAGCGCAAATGGCCCGACTGGACCATACCTTCAGCAATCTTGTTTCTGCGTCCGAGAACACGATAGCATCGGAATCAGTGATTCGTGATGCCGATATGGCAAAAGAAATAGTGGAGTACACAAAGGCAAATATTCTCATGCAGGGTGCACAGGGCATGCTGTCCCAAGCCAATCAGAATGCCAGTGGTGTCCTGGGGTTGCTACAGTGAATGCCTCTTTGGCGACAAAATGATGGATGGGAATGGAAGAGACCGCCATTATGGCGGCCTCCGAGGTATACGGTTATATCCTCCCTCTGCATCGGCACAAGCGGTTATTTGTGACGATACTTCCTTCTCTGTGCCTCAATCCAATGGTATACGTAGCAGGCAACTACGCCCGAAAGGACGGACATAAAGAAACCAAACAACTGGCTCACCTCCTTTAGAGGCTATGAGAATTATAGCATTGACTTCAGGACATAGCAACGGTATAATATAGATAAGTACCAGATAACTGGCAAAACCGGGATGGTAACCCGGAACAGGCAACAAAAAAGACCTTCGGGGACGGAGGTCTTTTTTGTTTGCGAAATTTGAAGCACTTCTGGGAAACGTCAATTGGAAGATTTTGCCTTTGGCAAAATTTGAACAATGCGTTATAATGGTTCCATGGATTTCACAGCGAAATGGAGCGAAACGACATGAAGCGATTGGTTGTCATCCGGGGTGGCGGGGAGCTGGCCACTGCTGCCGCTATTTATCTGCACAAATCCGGCTTTCGGGTGCTGATGCTGGAGAAGGCGCAGCCTACCTCGACGCGCCGGGAGGTGTCCTTTGCCGATGCCGCCTATGACGGGAAGAAGGTGGTTGCCCGCGTGACCTGCAGCAGGGAGGATGATCCAAAGACTGCGGAGAAGCGTCTCAAGGCGGGGGAGGTCATCCTGATGGTGGACCCCAAGGGGAAGCACATCCCCTATTTCAAGCCCAAAGTGGTTCTCGATGGCATCATGGCCCATGAGAACAAGGGAACCTCCCGGGATATGGCGGAGCATACCCTTGCTCTTGGCCCAGGCTTCTGCGCCGGGCGGGATGTGGATGCGGTCATCGAGACCATGCGGGGGCACAATCTGGGAAAGATCATCTACGAGGGCTATTCCTACCGCGACCAGGGGAAGCTCAGCCTGGTGGATGCCGCGGGTGCCGTAGGCCAGATTCTCTTTTCTCCAGAGGAGGGAACCTTTGAGGGGCTGCAGAACATTTCCTATCGGATACGGCGGGATGAGCCTGTGGCGAGGATCCGCCGGGAGGATGGAGAGGTGATCGGGATCCGGGCGAAGATCGACGGCGTTCTTCGGGGAATCCTGCACAGCGGATGCCCTGTGAAGAAGGGACAGAAAATCGTCGACGTCAATCCCGTCATGAGCCGCGAGGAGTGCTTCACAATGACCGACAAGGCCCGCTGCGTTGCCGGTTCCGTCCTGCAGGCGGTCATGGCATGGGAAAGCAAGAAGCGCAAGCGTATCACCTTTGATTTTTGAAATAACGATGAAACTTTTGGATGAAATCGTGGATTTCCTGTATCCGCCCCATTGTCCGAAATGCGATGCCTATGTTGAGGCACGGGGCGCATGGTGCAGCAGTTGTCTGCAAGAGACGGCCCATGTTCAGTGCCTTCCCATTTCCGTGGAGCTTGCGAAACTGCTGGAGGGAGGCGCATGGGCCTTGGGCCACTACCGCGGGGGATTGCAGATGCTCATACGCGGCTTGAAGTATCAGGGGAGGAAGGAGAATCTTCCTTATCTCCGGACCTTCTTGCAGGCCTGCCAGGGGGAGATGGGCATGCTCCACGAGGGCATGGTCGCGGTTCCCGTTCCCTTGCATCCTGAAAAAGAGAGGCAGAGGGGCTTCAATCAGGTGGAGCTGATTTTCAAGGAATGGCTGCAGGGGCAGGGGATTCCCATGGAAAGGCTGCTTTGCCGATCAAGGCCCACGAGGGCACAGTACGGGCTTTCGGCAGCGGAGCGCAAAAGCAATCTGAAGCATGCCTTTTCCCTGGCGGAGGGCGCGGAGGTGAGGGGGAAGGACATTCTCCTCGTGGATGATATCATGACCACGGGGACCACCTTCCATATGTGCGCCGAAGAATTGAAAAGAGCCGGAGCGGCAAGGATACTTGGGCTGGTTTTGGCCAGCGACCGAACATAAAGATTGCCAGCCGCTCCCTGAATTGATATAATATGTTATCTTTGGATTTTTTGTATGGAAGTGTTTGCCTTGAGGAGGTTTTTTGTTTGCGGATGAATGGTGCCCAGGCTGTCTTGGAAAGCCTGAAGAAAGAGGGCGTCGATATCGTGTTCGGCTATCCGGGCGGTGTTGTGCTGAAGCTCTACGATGAATTGTACAAGATGAAGTTCCCCCATATCCTCACAGGCCATGAGCAGGGGGCCGTGCATGCGGCGGACGGCTATGCCCGCGCCACGGGGAAGGTGGGGGTGGTCTTTGCCACCTCGGGGCCCGGCGCGGCAAATCTCATCACCGGGATTGCGACGGCGAATATGGATTCCGTGCCCCTGGTCTGCATCACGGGGCAGGTGGCGAATCCCGCCATCGGCAAGGACTCCTTTCAGGAGGTGGATGTCTGCGGCATCACGACGCCCATCACGAAGCACAATTATCTGGTCAAGGACGTGAGGGATCTGCCCCGCGTCATCAAGGAGGCATTCTTCATCGCCAGGACAGGGCGCCCGGGCCCTGTTTCCATTGATGTGGCGGCGGACGTGTTCAACACGGAGTTCGATTATGCATATCCCGAAACCGTCAAATTGCGGGGCTATACGGGAGACTATACCGGCGATCCCGCTGAAATCGATGGGGTCATGGAGGCCATCGGGCGGGCGAAGAAGCCCCTGGTGTTTTTCGGTGGCGGCGTAACTTCCTCCAACACTTCGGAGGAACTTCGCGCCATCGTGGAGCGTCTGGGAGTGCCCAGCACGAGCACCATCATGGGGCTTGGATGCGTTGCATCAGGCATGAAGGGCTTCCTTGGCTTTGCGGGCATGCACGGCTCCTATGGGGCGAATATGGCCATTCAGGAATGCGACCTTCTGCTCTGCATCGGCATGAGGTTCAGTGACCGCGTGACGGGTCGGGTGGCGGATTTTGCCCCGAAGGCGATGATCGTGCATTTCGAGCTGGATCCCGCTGAGGTCAACAAGAACGTTTCGGCAGACTACCGTGTTCTGGGGGATCTGCGCTGGTCCCTGCCCATCCTGCGGGAGAGGCTGGAGGCATCGGGGGCAGACTATCCTGCGAAGTATGCGGACTGGCTCAAGCATGTCATGGAGGTTGCGGCGGAGCATCCCTTTTCCTATCAGCAGGAAGGGGATGCCATCAAGCCCGGGGCATTGATCCGGAAGATCAGCGGCCTGATGGACGAGAATACCATTGCCGTCACGGATGTGGGGCAGCACCAGATGTGGGCGGCCCAGTTCTATGCGGCGAAGAAGCCGCGCCAGTTCCTGACCTCCGGGGGCCTCGGCACCATGGGCTACGGACTTCCTGCCGCCATGGGGGCGAAAATCGGCTGTCCGGACAAGAAGGTGGTGCTGTTCACAGGGGATGGCAGCATCATGATGAACTGCCAGGAATTTGCCACCATTGCCGACCATGATATCGATGTTAAGGTCGTGATTTTCGAGAACCACCTGCTGGGGATGGTTGGCCAGTGGCAGCGGCTGTTCTACAACCACCATTACTCTGCCTCCGAGCTCAAGGGCAAGCGGGATTTCGTGAAGCTTGCCGAGGCCATGGGCCTTCGCGGCTATCGTCTGGAGAAGGCAGAGGAAATCGAGACGCGTCTGCCGGAAATCCTTGCGGAGCCGGGCCCGGCGGTCATTGACTGCATCGTGCCTCAGGAGGAGAATGTCCTTCCCATGGTGCCGGGAGGAAAACGGCTGGACCAGATGGTGCTGGGGGAGGATGCATGATGATGGAAAAATATTTACTTGCCGTGCTGGTGGACAACAAGCCGGGTGTTCTGACCCATGTGTCGGGGCTCATCAGCCGCCGCGCCTTCAACATTGAGAGCATCTCGGCGGGATACACGGAGGAGCCTTCCGTCACCCGCATCAATATCGTGGTCTCCGTGGAGTCGGAGAACGAGCTGGACCAGGTGGTGAACCAGCTCTCGAAGCTCATCGATGTCATCAAGATCGTGAACCTCAGCAAGGCACCCTCCATCGAGCGGGAGCTCGTGATGATCAAGGTACGGGCCACGAAGAAGGACCGGGCAGATTTGGTGAACATCGTCGATATCTTCCGCGCCAATATCGTGGACATCACACAGGAGAATGTCGTCATTGAGCTCACGGGGCACCAGGCGAAGATCGATGCCATTTGCGAGGTGCTTTCCGAGTACGAGATCGTGGAGATTGCACGGACCGGGGCGATTGCACTTTCCCGCGGGCCGGTTCCCGTGAAGCGCATGTGAGAAAAATTTATTTCATCCATAAAGAGGAATTTTCCTGTTTGTGGCGAAACTATATCCTAGGATTTGTTTGAAGATTCAAGACTGTGTATTGAATGGCGTATACAACCCATGACAGAAAGGACTGTTGCTGAAATGGCTGGCAAAATCAAGAACTGTCCCAATTGCGGCAAACTCTATGCGGAGATTGGAAGGAAGATGTGCCCGGATTGTTATGACAAGGAACTGGAAAAGGAAGGTGATGTCATAGCCTACGTCCGTGAGCACAAGGGGGCAAAGATCCCGGAAATCGTCAAGGAAACAGGCGCCAATGAGACGATGATCAAGCGCCTGATCCGTGAGGGAAGATTCGAGCAGGTCGGCATCAAGATGACCTATCCCTGCGAGAAGTGCGGGGAGCCCATCATTACCGGAAAGCTGTGCCAGAACTGCCAGGAGAAGATAAGGAATGATCTTCAGGCCACGCAGTCCAAGGCTGTGGCCGCAAAGCAGATGGCGAAGGCTGCGGCTCCCAAGCCGCAGTCAAAGGGCAAGGGGATGTACTCCCTGAAGAACCGTTGACGCAAGGAATCCTCATTTCCCGATGAAAAGGCAAAAAACGCAGGAATCGGGAGATATTCGAAGATAATCCGAGAAAATTGGCGAAAATAACCAGAGGGCAGGAGTTAAGTCTCCTGTCTTTTTTTTCGATAAAAAGATTGAAGGAAAAGGAAGTCCTATTCGTTCGAACAGAATCGAAAATGAAATGCAACAGCAATCACAACAGGTGGTGACGATCGTGTATATCAACAATAACATTCAGTCCCTGGCGGGAGCGTATGCAGTGAACACGGCATCTTCTGCAAAGCGGCCACGTGCGCAGGAGCAGGTTTCTTTCCGGGATGAGGTGCATCTTTCCAGTGAGGCGCAGTCTTTCCGGAGCATGCTCCAGGAACTCAAGAACATGGATGATGTCCGCCAGGACAAGGTGGATTTCTATACTGCGGCCATTGAGGGCGGCAACTATGATGTGTCGGCGGCGAACATCGCCAGCCGGATGCTGGCGAACCGTTTCTGAGGCAGGAGGCATAGGGTTTTATGTGGCAGGAACTCATGACGGTTTTGCAGCAACTGAACAAGGAATACGGTGCGCTGCGCTCTCTCGGAGAGGAGAAGCATCGCCTTCTGGTCTCGGTCAATCTGGCGGAACTGGAAGGCCTCCTGAAGAAGGAGAGCCAGCATGCAGCGCGCATCGCTGAAATGGAAGCCCGCAGGAAGAAAGTCCTTGCGAAACTGGCGGGACTGGAAAAGAAGCTCCGCCCGGACATGAAGATGGCAGAGCTCTTTTCTGCTGTATCGAACCCGCAGACGAGGGCATCCCTGGAGAAAGTCCACAAGGAGCTCAGCGAGCAGGTGGAGGCTGTGGTGCGGCAGAACGAGATCAATTCAATCCTCGTCCATGGGGCGCTGAACGCAGTGAACGTGAAGCTGAACCGGGTGGGGGGCGCCAAAGTGGAGCCGGCCTATGGCCAGGGCGGCAAGGATGTTGTCAGCCATCGCAAGAACTTTGAGTTCCGGGCATGAACATGAATGAGAGGAAATAGGAAGGGTTTCAATGGAAGAGGCAATCAGGCTCATTCGCCAGCAGATTCTCGTCTGCGCAAGGATCAACGAGCTGTTTGAGGCACTCAGGGAGGTTCTTCGGAAGAAAGCGGAGGGGAAGGCTCTCAGCAATGCCGTGAAGCGCATGGAGGCGGTGTTTTCCGAGCTTTCCGGACTGGAGGATCAGCAGCGGGGATTTCTGGAGGCGCAGCAACAACGGAATATGATTGGCTTTGTGCAGGCGCAGCCCGCCTCGGTGGAGAGAGATGTGGCCATGCGCCTGCTTTCGCAACTTGGGGCGTGGCAGACGAGGCTTTCCCGGCAGTCCGTGACGGCGAAGGAGCTTTTGCGGCACAGCAAGGAGTTCGTGGATTACCATATGAATGTCCTTTCCCAGACAAAGGCGGAGGCCACCTATGGCCCGCCGGGTGCCTCTGCGGGAGCCGGACGCGGTCCCAAGATGTTTGACGCGAATGTGTAGAAATGACAGTAATGGATACAGTTTGATACAGAAAGATGAGGGATGAATATGCGGTCCACCTTTGCAGGCTTGAATACCATGGTGCGGGGCATCAATATGAACCAGTTGTCCCAGCAGACCGTGGGTCACAATATCACCAATGCGGATACGGACGGGTACTCCCGCCAGAGTGTGAACCTTGGGGCAACCCGCGCTCAGGAGCACGGCTCTGTCTATGGGAATGTCCTGGTGGGGACGGGGGTGGATGCCCTTTCCCTGACCCGTGCCCGGGATATCTATGCGGACCGGCAGTATTGGTCGGAGAACTCTCCCAAGTCTTACTATGAGGCCCGCGCCAAGGAATACGACAAATTGGAGGCAATCTTCAACGATACGGTGGAGGGCATTGAGAGCGCCTTGGGGGATTTCTTCAAGTCCTGGCAGACGCTTTCCGTCTATGCCAGCGACTCCAGTGCCCGGGTTTCCGTGCTGGAGCATGGGAAGGTCTTTGCCGACAAGATCCATTCCACAGCGAAGGAGCTTCAGGAGCAGATTGAGGCGAATTACGAGGATATCCGCATGAATGTGGGCAAGGTCAACGAAATGCTGGAGAATATGGTGGAGCTCAACAAGAGCATCATGGGCGCAGAGGCGACGGGAGCTTCCGCCAATGATCTCAGGGACCAGCGGGATCTTTTGGTGGACAGTATTTCAAGCTTTGTCAACGTCAATGTCTACGAGAGCAACGATGGCATGTATTCCCTTGTCTCCAACGGGGTTTCCTTGGTGAACGGCATCAACCATCTGACACTGGAGATGTCGGCGCCCATCGCAAATGCGGACTATGGCATCAATGACTACTCCATACTCATCAAGGAGGCGCAGATTGCCTACCAGCCTCTCAGCGGTTCCTTGAAGGCGGAGATGGATGCCATTGAAGAGGACAAGTCCTATATCGACCAGCTCTCCAATATGGCGGCATTCATGCTTTCCGACCTCAACGAGCAGCACCAGCAGGGGCATGGCATCGATACGACACGGACGGCGGGAACCAATTTCTTCGGCGACTCCAATACCCAGTATGTATGGGATGCGGATACGAAGAGCCTGAAGTACACGAAGTACACAGAGTCGCTGGATACCATCGGATATAATTATACCGTGAAAGAGAACAAGAATTACAAGGAAGGGGAGCCTAATTACTATTACGTGGAAGCGGCGTTGGATGAGACCAAGGGCACTGTGGCAAAGGATCCTACGGATTCCACTAAGGAACTGAAAGATGTGACGATGAAGAAAATCGAGATCATCAATACCCTTGCACTCAATACCCAGCTTACGGCTCCCAATGGCCAGCTTCTGATTGCGGCCAGCGGCTATGGCTATAAGCTGGGGGATGACGGGAAGCCCTATGCACAGACCCCGGGCGGTGACAAGGAGACGAACGGGATTGTTGAGAACAATGAAGGCGACGGTGCCAACTCCGTTCTGGTGGAGACACTGTTCAACCTTGACATGACGAAGACGCCGAAGTATGACAAAGAAGCTACGGCGGCAGCCAACGAGGCGAAGCGCGCCATTGGGTCGATTTCCCTCAATGCGTACTACAACAAGGCAATGACAGAACTTGGAAGCAATGCAGAGGCCATGGATGCCAAGGTCAAGGCCCAGGACGAGGTGGTGAGCCAGATTATCGAATGGCGGGAAACCACTGCAGGGGTCAACTGGAATGAGGAACTCACGAATATGATCATGTTCCAGCAGGGGTTCAGTGCATGTTCCAGGTGCCTTACGACCATGGATGAGATGCTGGACCGTCTCATCAACAGCACGGGCGTGGTAGGAAGATGATAATTTGATGGGAAAGGCCAGGTGGGCATGATGAGAATATCCAGCGGCTTGATGATGGACCGCTATCTCCGGCAGATCAACAACAGCTATGCGGAGCAGGCGAAGTTGATGGAGCAGAGCGACGGCAGCAATCTGCACCGTCCCTCGGATGATTCCGTGAAATATTCCAGGTATCTTCGCTACCAGAACAGCAATACAGAGAATCTTCAGTACCAGGACAATGTGAATGCCGGAATCTCCTGGATGAAGACGGCGGATTCTGCCATGGTCAACATGACGGATATCTATACGACCTTGAAGGAAAAGACCGTGGATGCCGCCAACGACACGAACGGGGAATCGGATCTCGTGGCGATTTCCAAGGAATTCAAGGCAAAGCTCTATGAAATCGTTTCCCTGGGCAATACCCAGCAGGGGGATCGCTATGTGTTCTCGGGCCAGTCGGATCTCACACAGCCCTTTCTCGTGTCGGTGGAGGAGAAGGACCGGGGGCTTGCTAAGACTCTGGATGACCCGCAGTCAGCTTTCTTCTTGAACCCGACGGATACCAAGAATCTGAATGCGGACGATACCGGAAGCCTGACGCAGATGCTGACGCTGCAAAAGGATGGCCAGGACTATTACCTGAACACCATGAACGGCAAAATCTACACGAAGGAATTCGTCCAGGAGGGTTACAAGGACAAGGTGGCCCATGGGCAGACCCATGTGGCGGAGGGGGATGAGGTCGCAACCATTCCCTTTTTCTCAACGGATGCTCTGAAGGTGGCGGGGTATTTCGAGAACACCGGGGTGATACGGACGGAATCCGAAGTCACAATCACGGATTCATCGGGAAACACCACGAAAAAAACCATTGAGTTCGGGGAATCCATTGGGTTGGCGGCGGGAGAAACCGCCGTTGCGGACACAACGGTATGGATCAAGAACTCCTCCACCGGGGATATCAGGGCGGTGGCGCCCGGAAATACCATCGAGATTGATCCCGATGAGGAAATGACCACCGTTGGGGTTCCCCTTGAGGCGACGACTTATTTGAGCGGGAAGGCAGTCTCCATATCTTCTACATCCACCCTTGCCACATCCACGACCTATTCGGCAGGGACTCAGGTCGCTGATCTGGGTTATTACCAGGCCATGGCGGACGCGGATGTAGAGGTGGAGAATACTTCATCGGGGACTACCAGGACAGTCAAGGCGGGAGAATTGATTGTCCTGTCAGCAAATGAAGTCGTCAATATTCTCGCGGACGGGACGAATCTTGTGAGAGACCCCTCCGAGACAGCGGCATATAATGCGGGAGATACGATCTCGGTAAGTTCTTCCTCCGATGACGATACCATTGCAGACCAGGATGTGGACATATACGATACCAATGGAACTGTTGTCCGCACGGTAACCGCAGGAAATCCTATCAGCATCAATACGAGTGCAGGGGAGACGGCGAAGATTGTTGCTGACGGCAATGTCACGATCATCCATCACAATACTCTTTCCAGCACATCCTATGACACGGGCGCGAAGGTTTCCATGGCAGCGGGGGAAACAGCTGTCCTGCCGGGTGCGGATGTTATGATTAAGGATGCGGAAGGAAATGCAAGGATTGTCAAGGCCGGCAATACCATCAGCCTGGATACAAGCAAAGGGGAGACCGAGTATGAGATACTGGGGAAGGCTTCCGGCAAGATGACCTTTGATTCCTTTGCCACCATCAAGCAGCCTATTGTCTCCTACCAGGGGGATGCCAAGTACATCTCCATGGTCAAGCTCAACGGGACAGTGGACCAGACGGCGGATACGGTGAATGCCACGGGTCAGGATCTCAATGGCTCGGATATCTTCGATGATGCGAATTCCGGCAACCAGACGACCATCATGTCGAACGGGCGTCTCTGCTATGTGTCCTCCGGTACTGCGATGCTCAACAACATGTTCACGGTCTGCGCCAAGATGGAGGCAGGGGACAACCACTGGATGACCACGGACGGCATCACGGTTGCCGATGTGTCCCATGAGACGGTGGTCAGGGCGCAGTCCTCCACGGCCGCCCGGCAGAATGTCTATGATAGCGTTGCCGTGATGCTGGACAAGCAGAATGAAGGCATCACTTCGGATCTCAATGATGTGAGTGCTACGGATGTGGCGGAGCTGGCAGTAAAGCTCATGGCGGCGCAGACCATCTACAATATGTCCCTGTCTGTGGGAGGCCGCATCCTGCCACCATCCCTTGCAGACTATCTGTCGTGATTCCATAGAATCTGCTTGCTGTTCCGGTGAGTTCGATGGTAAAATAATAAAAAGGATACATTTTCATGGAAAGGGGGAGCCGGTATGGAGATTGCACGGCTGAACATACGCCAGACGTTGCCGAGAATCGGGATTCGCACACAGAAGGCACAGTTGGAGATGCATACCTCCAAGGCGGAGCTCCATGGGGATTACCAGGCTCCCCGCTCCAATATGGGGGCAACCCAGCCGACCATTGAAATGGACAGTTATCCCAGCCGCCATTCCTATGGCTATACGAACAATGGAGACTTTGCCAAGGAGTACGGGCAGAAGGGACTGCAGGACTTGCGCCAGGGCATGGCGCACCGCAATGCGATGGCCCAGACCATGGTGAACAATGGGGCGCGTCCCGGCAGGAATGTGGTGGTCGAACAGGTGAAGCAGGAGATTTCCTCCCGCATTTCCAAGCAGCGGTACATGGATGTGCAGTCCATACCGGATCCCAAGGTGCACATCACGCCGGGGAAGGTCACGGGAAAGCCGGATCCGGGGCATTACACCACCCGCATTGATGCGCCGAAGGACAGGGCGAGGGGCGAGTTTACCCCCGGCAAGGCGGAGACCTATCTGCAGCAGGAGGGGGATATCCGGCGCTGGGTCACCTGGGGCAAGTATGATACCTACGCGTAATTTCATGATATGGAGGTATATCGATGAGGAAAGTCAATACGGTAAGGTTTGGCGAAATCGAGATCGAGGATGACAAGGTGGTCCATTTTGCGCAGGGGATTCCCGCCTTTGAGGAGGAGCATGAGTTCGTCATCATTCCCTATGATGAGACGAGCCCCTATGTGTTCCTGCAATCCCTTGCAACACCGGATTTGGCATTTCTCTTGACGATACCATTCGTATTTTTCCCGGAATACGAGTTCGAGATTGACGATGAGTCGCTGTCCAGGATCGGCACCAGGCAGCAGGAAAATCTTCTGATCTATGTCATTCTCACGGTACCCGGGGGCGATGTGAAGGCAATGACAGCAAATCTTATGGCACCCCTTGTGATCAACAAGGTGAATATGCAGGCGAAACAGGTCGTGCTGGACAAGAGCCGTTATAATACCAGGCACCCGCTGTTCCAGAAAACGAAGGAGGATGCTTGATGCTTGTACTTACCAGAAAACCGCGCCAGCAGATCATGATCGGGGACGATATTGTCATCAATGTGGTGGAGGTGCAGGGGGATAATGTCCGAATTGCCATTGATGCGCCGAGATCCGTAAAGATTTATCGGGGCGAGATCTATCGGGCAATTCAGGAGGAGAACAAGAAGGCGGCCGTTGTGCCGGCGGGCAGCATCGATCTCAGTGCTGTCTTGCCGAAACTGCCGTGAGGGTATAAAGGGAGCAATCCAGGTCAAGGAATATATGGATATATAAAGACCACGTGCATTCTATGGAGGGATGGAAAATGATTGGAAAAGTACAAGATGTCATGGCCGGTGCCATTGTGATCGGTGCAGCGGACAAGGCTGCCTCATCCGCTAGCAAGGCGGAAAATACGCAGCCACAGTCTGCTTCGGCTGTAACGGAAATAGAGCGGATGCAGGATGAGTGGAATGCCAATGGCGGACTGGCACCTATAGATTCTGCGGACCAACAGAAGGTGAATGGGGAGGAGCCCCGCCTGGACGAGAAGTCCGTGAGCCTTATCACCGATGAGCTCAATGAACTCATGGAAAAGATCAACTGCGATATTGCTTTTAAATATCATAAGGAAGTCAATATGATGTCCGTGAGCATGATCAACAAGAAGACGGAAGAGGTCATCAAGGAATTGCCTCCGGAAGAGATGATTGAAAATATCAAGAAAGCCAGGGAATGGATTGGCGCGTTTCTTGACAAGAACGCGTAAGCACGCAAAGGAGTGAGCAAAATGGGTGTCAATGGTATTTATGGGCTTTCCGGCTCCGGGCTGGACATCGAGTCCATGGTCAAGGTCGGCATGATGTCGAAGCAGAGCCAGTACGACAAGATGTACAAGACGGAAACCAAGATGTCCTGGCAGAAGGAAGCATACTCCACGGTCTACACGGATCTGACGAATTTCGGCATGAACAAGCTGACGGATTACAAGCTGCAGTCCAAGATGAATGCCATGGCGGCAACGTCGAACAACAGCAGCGCATTTACCGTGTCCGCCAACGGCTCGGCGGTTGCCATGAGCCATAAGGTGGAGGTGAATGAGCTGTCCTCCAATGCCTATCTCATGTCCACGAAAGGCATTACGCGTACAGTTACAGGTGCTTCGTCTGGTAGCATTGAGCTCAAGGACAGCATGTTTGAGACATTCAAAGAGGTTTCATCAGAGGATGCTGAGGGCGAAGCGGGAAACAAAATAACTACTTATGAAGTCGATGGGAAAACCGTAAATGGGAGCGATGTTGCTTTCCAGCTTGTGGTGAATGACGGGAAATCTGAGTTGAAGGAGGAGGCCAGAACCATCAAGTTCACTTATGATGATCTTGCCAACGGGAAGACATTCAACGACCTTGCCTCCAGCATCAAGAACCTGGGCCTCAATGTCACGGCATCCTATGATTCCGTAAACGATTCCTTCAGTCTTTATAACAGCAAGGGCGGGTCGGAAAATACGATATCCCTGACCATGGGGAACTCTGCGACAGCGAACCTGTTCAACAATCTGCATCTTGGGGAGTCGAGGAACGGGGAACTGAATCCGCTGGGGAGCAGTGCCACTCTTTCGGGGACGGTTTCGCGCGCCAATGCGGACGCATCGGAGAGCAATGCCCTCAAGGATGTCATGTTCCAGAAGATTGCAGCGGCGCCTACCCTTTCGGGAACCACCTATGCGGGAATGGAGGTGGAAACAGATGACGAGAACGGGGTGGTCACCTATTCCCTGCTCAATGAGAATAAGTCCGTCGGAGCCATGGTCAAGGAGACGACGGATGCGAGTACGGGTGCTGTCACGTATCAGACTTCGATGGACGGTGGAAATACGTGGTCTGCTTCCGAGGCAGACAATCCCATCGGGAGTTCCAATACGAGTTTGGCCGTTACAAAGGCAGACGGAAGTCTCGCTCTTGTCGAAAGGGATGCGAAGGCATTTTCCTTCAAGGTGGGGGATGGGGAATTAAAAACAACCATCAGTCTTACTTACGGGGATCTTGCAGATGGGAAAGATTTGGATGCTCTGGTGTCCAAAATCAATGACAGTGGGCTCAATGTCCAGGCATCCTATGAAAATGGAAAGTTCAGCATTGTCAACAGTGAAATCGGCGTGGAAAGCAAGGTCGTTCTGACAGCGGAGGATGACGGGGCAGCAACGCTTCTCAATCAGCTGGGGGTTACCTCCAACATGAAGTCCGGTGACACGGTGTCGGTAGACGGCGGTTACTTCTCGAATGGGGAAACTTCCGCAATCAGCGGCTCCAACGGCAAGATTACCGTGGATGGACGTGAGTACACGAACATCACGGACAACAGGATTACCGTGGCCGGCGTTACCTATACCTTGCTTGACAAGACCTCCTCGGCTGCCACGGTGACGGTGACACAGGACACGGATGCCATCGTTGACCGCGTGAAGCAGTTCGTGGAGGATTACAACTCCATGCTGGACGAGCTTCAGGAGAAGTACACGGAGACGAAGTATTCAGACTATGATGTGCTGACGAAATCCCAGGAAGAGGCCATGACGAAGGAGCAGGTGGAGAAGTGGAACGAGAAGGCAAAGTCCGGTCTGCTCTATCACGACAAGTATATCGGCGACATCATCAGCAAGATGCGCGAGGCTCTTTCCACACCGGTGGAGGGTGTGTCCGGGAAGTACAATTCCGCTTTCAATATCGGAATCCGTACATCGACGGACCAAGGGCATATCGAGCTGGACGAGGACAAGCTCAAGGCCGTGCTCAATGAAGAGCCGAACAGTGTCTATGAGGTTTTCGGCAAGCTGGGTGCCTATGATGAGAAGACGAAAAAATATGATTACAAAGCCAGCGGCGTGGCACAGCGTTTGGGGGATGTCATCAATGACGGCATGAAGAGCATCAAGTCCTATGCCGGTACCTCCACAGAGGCGGATGACGGCAGCACCCTTGGCACCAAGATCATGGAATGGCAGAACAAGATGAGCGATTTCAAGACGAAGATGAGCGCCTTCGAATCGTTGCTCTACAAGAAATACGATGCCATGGAGGTCGCCCTGCAGAGGCTGGCGATGACCTTGAACTACGTCTCATTCAACAATGGCTGATGAAATCGGATCCTGTGCATAGGAGGCAATGAAATGGTAAATGCGGCAGAGGCCTATAAGCGGCAGCAGATCATGACGGCAACCCCGGAGGCATTGACCCTCATGCTTTACAACGGTTGCCTGAAGTTCATGTCGGAGGGCATGGAGGCCTTGGAGAAAAAGGATTATGAGCAGGCCAACACATCCATACAGAAAGCAGAGAACATCATTTCGGAGTTCCGGGTGACACTCAATATGGACTACGAGATCTCCCATCAGTTGCTTCCTCTGTACAACTATGTTTATGACCGGCTGGTAGAGGGAAACATGAAGAGCGATGTAAGCAAGATCGAAGAGGCGAAAGGGATCATCACGGAGCTTCGGGATGCCTGGGTGCAGGCCATGAAGAAGGCAAGGGCGATGAAAGGACCGGCGGGCAACTATGCATGAGAATGCAGATGTGAACGAACAGGCGGCAGCACTTTGGCGCAAATATCTCGTTCTGTCGAAGGAACTGCTGAAGTTCATCAATCAACAGGATATCGATACCTTTCTGGAAATCGTGGACCAGCGTTGCGCCCTGGTGGACAAGATGAAGGCACTGCCTCCCCATACCTTCCGAAAAACCAAGGAGTTCGCGGATTTGGTGGAGGAGATCAAGCCCATCGACATGCAGGTCATCTACAAGGCACGGACATGGCTCAACAAGTCACGGCATAATACCAGTGCAGTGAAGGCCTATGACCTTACCTCAAGTTTCGGCTCAGCAGGCAATTTCTTCAATCGGAAATATTGAAAACACTCCCCTTCGGGGGAGGTTTTTTTTGTGCCTTGGAGAAGTATATAACAGACAGGATGGGAGGATGGGCCATGAAAAAGAAGCGTACGTTTTATCATGCCTGGAGGAATGCAGACCAGAAGAAGATTCGCATAGGATATCTTTCCCCATATTTTTATTTTCATGGGATGATGCAGCTTGGCATTGTTTTCTTGAGCAACTATGACAAGGAGAAGTTTGAGGTCTTTGTCTATATGTACGGCAAGGAGGATGAGGTAAGCGGTTTTCTGGAAGGCCGGGTGCAGGGATGGAGATATATCGGCAACTGCACGGCAGATGAGGCGGCAAAGCGTATCTACGAGGACAGGATTGACGTTCTCGTGGATGTTTCGGGAAATGAGGGAGGCAGGGCCATCCCGATTCTGGAACGCAAACCGGCTCCCGTACAGATAGCAGGGATTGGG
The DNA here is from genome assembly GCA_902801565.1 of uncultured Veillonellaceae bacterium. Lineage (GTDB taxonomy): Bacteria > Bacillota > Negativicutes > Selenomonadales > Selenomonadaceae > UBA3796. Next base: position 48,627 of record CADCIX010000005.1, read on the forward strand.
TACTGCGAATCGACGAAATGCCCTGCTGTGGATTACTTTCTGGGGGATGCTTTTGTGGATGATGATGAGACGGAGAAGGCATTTCGGGAGGAATTGCTGATTCTGCCTCAAAGCCATCTCTGCTATACCCCTGCCTGTCGAAGCGGGTCTGTGGTGGGAGCTGCCGAACCTTTGGGGAAACCCGTCACCTTTGCAGGCATCTGTTCCTTGGCAGAAATCAAGGAACATGTCTTGTCCGCATGGGCAGAGATTCTGAAACAGGTGCGGGATGCCCGGCTGGTGTTTCTGACGGAGGACAGCGGGAACGAAAAACTGCAGAGAAGGGTGCTCCGTCAAATGAAGGCGGCAGGTATTGACCTTGCGCGATTGGAAATGCGTGATGTGCCGGAATCTTTCCTGGTGGATTTCACGGGGATCGATATCGTTCTGGATGCAGGGACCCGATGGAATGACTGCATCTTTTGCGATGCCCTTTACATGGGCGTTCCCGTGGTAGCATGGAGTGGGGAGACACATCGGGAACGTCTGGGGAAGTGCATTCTCGAGAATGCCGGTCTGGGGGATCTGTGCGCAGGCAACGGAACAGAATATGTGGGGCGGGCTGTTGTGCTGGCAAGGGACAGGGAACTTCTTGCAATGCTTCGGCAGAATCTTCGTGGTATGATGGAGAAATCTCCTCTGATGGACGAAAAAGGTTATATGGAATCCTTGGAGCAAGGATTTCAGATGACATGGGAACAGCTTGTTTCCTCCAAGAAGCTTCCGTCCCCACAGGAACAGGAACACCTTGTGGCTGTTATGGATGAACTGATTGATACGGGGGCGAGAGAACAGGCTTTTGGGATTGCAGAGATGATTCTGGCAGCAAAACCAAAGGACATGGAGATTAAGCTAAAATTGTTCTCTCTTTACTTGGGAAGGGAGGACAAGGAAAGTCTTGAGAAAGTGGTGCCTCTTTTTCCAAAGGACAGTCCTTATGGGAGGTTGTTGCGTGCACAGATATATTTCGTGCAGAAGAAGTGGACGGAGGCAAAGCACCTGTTGCAGGTATTGATGGCACAAGGGGGCATGCCCCATCCTTGGGGGAGTACAGCCCCATATCTCTTGGCCAAGACTTGTGAAAGCCTGGGGGATGTGAAAAAGGCTGCGAAATGTTATCGGATGGCCAGCGAGCCCAAGAATGAAGGCGTTGAGAATAGGAAGCGACTTTCGTTCAGCAGTTACCTGCTCAGTCTTCATTTCACATCGCAATTGCCGGAATTCATGTACCAGGAGGCTTGTCGATTTCATGAGTTCTTCAAGGATGTCAAAGGTTTTTCCCACAGTCATCGAAACCATCACAAGAGACTTCGTATCGGCTATATCTCCCCGGATTTTTGTCGGCATGTGATGATTTGCTTTGTTCAGGCGTTTTTTGGAGCTGCAGACAGGGAGCGGTTCAAGATATATGGGTATGCGAATTGTGCGGAAAATCTCTTTAGCCGGGAATTGGAGAAGAAATCGGACGTGTGGAGGAATGTTGCACAATGCAATGATATGGAGGTGGCACAGCTTATCTATGATGACCAGATTGACATTCTCGTGGAACTTGCGGGACACACTGCAAACAATTCAATGGCGGTTATGGCATTGCGTCCTGCTCCGGTGCAGCTTTGCGGCATAGGGTATTTTGCGACCACGGGGCTTCCTCAGGTGGACTATTTTATCGTGGACCGATATACTGCGCCCACTGGGGAGGAGAAATTCTTCTCTGAGAAATTGTTGCGGCTTCCCCATAGCCATTTCTGTTATGAGCCGGTTCTTGATGATGCGGAAGTTCGGACAGACTTGCCTTGCGAGAGGAATGGCTTTGTCACCTTTGGCAGCATGAACCAGATGAACAAGGCCAATGAGGATGTCATCAGAGTGTGGGCGGGGATTTTGGAACGGTGCCCGAAGTCACGATTGCTGCTGAAGAATGCTGACTTACTGAAAGATTCCTTGAGGTGGGAAATTGAGATAGAACGATTGCGGCAGGCCGGCATAGATCCCTCCCGCGTCATTATGGAGGGGGCGACGAAGAATTATCTTAAGGAATACAACCGCATCGATATCGCTTTGGATACCTTTCCCTATCCGGGAGGAGGGACGACCTGTGATGCGCTCTATATGGGGGTTCCTGTCGTTACGCTTGTGGGAAACAGCCATCATGAAAGATTTGGGGCGAGCTTTCTTTCGAATGTTGACCTAGAGGATCTCTGCGCGGAGACATTTGAAGAATATATTGACATTGCAGTGAATCTGGCGAAGAATCAGGATCGCTTGCGGCAGTTGCGCAAAGATCTTCGCGACCGTATGAAAAAAAGTGCTATCATGGATCAGAAGCTGTACATGAAAGATCTTGAGTCTGCTTATGAGAATATATGGAGAAAATATGAGGAATCGCTATGAAAAAGAAGCATACATTTTATCATTCTTGGAGAAATGCAGACCAGAAGAAGATTCGCATTGGGTACCTTTCCCCGTATTTCTGTTTCCATGGGATGATGCAGCTTGGCATTGTTTTTTTGTGCAACTATGACAAGGCGAAGTTTGAGGCCTTTGTCTATATGTACGGCAAGGAAGATGAGGTGAGCGGTTATCTGGAAGACCGGGTGCAGGGATGGAGGAATATCGGCAGCTGCACAGCGGATGAGGCAGCGAGGCGCATCTATGAGGACAGGATCGACATTCTCGTGGATATTTCAGGAAATGCAGGAGGCAGGGCAATCCCGATTTTGGAACGCAAACCGGCGCCCATACAGATTGCGGGGATTGGATATTGCGAATCGACGAAATCCCCCTTTGTGGATTATTTTCTGGGGGATGTTTTCCTGGATGACGATGAGACGGAGAAGGCATTTCGGGAGGAATTACTGATTTTGCCCCAAAGCCATCTCTGCTATACCCCTGCCTGTCGAAGTGGGGCTGTAGTGAAACCGGCTTGTTATCTCGGGGAGACTGTCACCTTCGCCGGTATTGGTTCCTTGGCGAAAATCAAGGGAGCTGTCCTGTCCGCATGGGCAGAGATTTTGGGGCAGGTACAGGAGGCGCGCCTGGTATTTTGGGCAGAGGATAGCGGGAGTGAAAAACAAAGGAGGAAAACAATCCGGCAAATGGAGGCGGCGGGCATTGACCTTGCGCGGGTGGAAGTACGTGACATGCCGGAGTCCTTTCTGGTGGATTTTTCAGGTATCGATATTGTCTTGGATGCAGGTTCCTGCTGGAATGGCGGTCTTTTTTGCGATGCTCTTTACATGGGGGTTCCGGTGGTAGCATGGAATGGGGCATCTCACAGGGACCGTTTTGGATGGAGTGTTCTCAAGAATGCAGGATTGGGAGATTTGAGCGCAAATACTGGAGAGGAATATGTGAGACGGGCGGTCATGCTGGCAAGGGACAAGGAGCTTCTTGCAGCGCTTCGGCAAAACCTTCGCGGTATAATAGAGAAATCTCCTTTGATGGATGGAAAAAACTATATGGAGTCACTGGAACAGGGCTGCCAAATGGCGTGGGAACAGTTTGTTTCCTCCCAGAGGATACCTTCCACACAAGATGTGGAGAACCTTGTGGCTGTTATGGATGAACTGATTGAGGCGGGCGAGAGAGGGCAGGTCTTTGCGGTTGCAGAGCGGATTATAGCGGCAAAACCCCAGTCCATGAAGACGAAATTGAAACTGTTCGCCATTTATTTGACAAAGGGGACAGAGGAAAGCCTCGAGATGGCTGTTCCGCTTTTTTCAGGTGACACGATCTATGGAAAGTATCTGCGTGCGCGGACGTGCTTTGCGAAGAAAAACTGGGCAAAGGCAAAACAGCTTTGCGAGGAACTGCTCGAACAAGGGGGGGTACCGTATCCATGGGGGAGCGCGGCTCCCCATCTCCTGGCAAAAATATACGAGTGTTTGGGTGATGCGCAGAAGACTGCGAAATGTTATCGGCTTGCCAGTGAATTCGGAAATGTAGAAGACAGAAAGGAAAGATTGATTTCTTACAGCAGTTATCTTTTGTCCCTCCAATATACATCGCAGTCACCTGATTTTTTGTATCGGGAGTCTGCCCGATTTGGTGATTTTTTTGAAGGGATTGCGCCTTTTTCCCATCGTCGTCGGTCTCGTCGGAAAAAACTGCGCATTGGCTATCTTTCTCCGGATTTTCGGCAACATGTGGTGGCTTGTTTCATTCAGGCATTCTTTTTTGCTGCGGACAGGGAAAGGTTTGAAATTTATGGATATGCAAAATGCAAAGAAGATGATTTCAGCCAAAGATTGCGTGGGATGACGGATGGCTGGAGGAATGTCTTGAATTGTAGCGCGGAAGAGACTGCGCGGCTTATCCAAAAGGACGAGATTGACATTCTGGTGGAGCTTGCAGGCCATACGGCAGACAATGCCTTGTCCGTTATACCTTTCCATCCTGCCCTGATTCAAATCTGTGGCGTTGGATATTTCTCGACAACGGGGCTTCCTTCCATGGATTACTTTCTTGTAGATGAGCATACTGCCATGGAGGGGGAGGAGGCCTTCTTCGTGGAGAAACTGCTGAGGCTTCCCCACAGCCACTTTTGCTACACGCCAATCTGGGATGTCCCGGAAATCGATTCGGCATTGCCATTGGAAAAGAATGGATTTATCACCTTTGGCAGCATGAACAATGTCAACAAGATCAGTGATGATGTGGTGGCAGCATGGGGGAAGATCATGGCAGAACTTCCGGATGCTCATTTGTTCCTGAAATATGGCTATTTGGATGACCCGACAAGATACGAGCGAGAGATGAAGCGTCTGGAAGAAGTTGGCATAGCCTCCTCTCGTGTCACAATGGAAGGATTTACATCTCACCATCTCAAAAAATACGGCTGCATCGACATTGCTCTGGACACTTTTCCCTATCCCGGAGGAGGAACAACATGCGATGCGCTCTACATGGGAGTTCCTGTTGTTTCCCTAGCGGGGAACAGCAACCATGAGCGGTTCGGTTTAAGCATTCTTGCAAATCTTGGCCTTGATGAAGAGCTTTGTGCACGGACAGTGGAAGGATACGTTGAGTGCGCAGTGCGATTGGCAAGAAACGAAGAGAGGTTGCGGGAATTACATGTAAGCCTTCGTGAACGAATGGAAAAGAGCCATGTCATGAACCAGCAGCTTTACATGAAGGATCTTGAGGCCGCTTATGAGGAGATATGGAGAAAATACGAGGAAGGGAAATGAAAAAGAGCGGAAAACAGCAGAAATTCTATCATCGCTGGCGAAAAGAACATCAAGGAAAAATTCGAATCGGCTATCTGTCCCATCATTTTTGTGACCATGTGAACATGCGGCTCCTCTATGCCTTTTTGAGCGGCTGCAATGGGGAGCGGTTTGAGGTTTTCGCATATATGGGAGGAAAGGAGGACAAGGTGACCGGCCATCTTATGGGGTTGGCGGATGGCTGGCGGGATATCAGCCAATGCACGGCAGAGGAGGCGGCGAGGCAGATCTATGAGGACGGGATTGATATTCTCGTGGATTTTTCAGGGAATGCCGGGAACAGGTATCTTCCCATTCTCGCCCGAAAACCGGCTCCCGTGCAGATGGCAGGCATTGGCTATCCGGAATCCACAGGGAGCTCTGCTGTGGATTATTTTCTCGGCGATGCCTTTTTGGACGATGGGGCGGCAGAAAGCAAATTCGCAGAGGAACTTCTAGTCCTGCCCCAAAGCATCTTTTGCTACATGCCTTTCTATGGGGACTTCCTTGTGGAGGAAGCCCCCTGCCGCCGGAATGGATTTGTCACTTTTGGAAGTCTTTGCGATGTTTCGGAATTGAAAAAAGCGACACTGAAGGCCTGGGCAGGCATCATGGATGCGGTGCCGGATTCCCGCCTGCTGCTGACAGCCGATGTGAATGACGACGGGCGGGATGCTATGAAACGCATCAGGGCCATGGGGATCGACACGGAGAGGGTGGAACTTCGCGATGCCGGACAGGGATATTGGAAAATCTACCATGAAATCGATATTGCATTGGATGCGTTTTCTTGTTCCAATGCCGGAAAAATTTGCGATGCCCTTTATATGGGGATTCCCGTGGTGACGCTGAAAGGCAAAAGCCATGGGGAACGCTTCGGCTGGGATATCCTGCAGAATGCCGGACTGGGGGAATTGTGCGCCCGGACGGAAGAGGAGTATGCGGAGCGTGCCGTCATGTTGGCAGGGGACGGGGAACTCCTTGCGGCGCTTCGGCAGAACCTGCGCGGCATGATGGAGAACTCCCCGCTGATGAATCGAAAGGACTACATGGAGGCGGTGGAACAAGGCTATGAAATGGTATGGGAGCATTTCGTGGCCGGCCAGACCGTGCCATCTAAACAGGAGGCAAGGCGGCTTGTCTCCATTTTTGACGAGCTGCGGGATATGGGGGAGACAAAGCAGGCACTGGCGGTTGCGGACAGGATTCTCGAAACAAGGCCCGAAGCACTGGAGGTCATAAAAAAGCTTTGCGCCATCTATATCGACGAGGAGGACATAGAGCATTCCGTCAGGGCGCTGGATCTCATGCCAAAGGATTTGCCTTTGGGAAAGTTTCTGCTGGGAAAGATGTGCTATTTGCAGAAAAAGTGGGAAGATGCAGAGGCTCTTTGCATGGAAGTGGCAAGAACAGGAGGACTGGATCATCCTCTGCGTGGGGCGGAGCATCATGTCCTGGGGGATGTGTACAAGCTCTGCGGGGAGATGCTGAAATCGGCAGAGGAGTATCGCCTTGCCAGTTCCTGCCCGCCCAATCTCACCATAGAGGAACGGATGGAGCAGTACAGCAACTATCTTCTGATGCTCCATTTCACGGAGCAGGCACCGGAATTCATGTATCGGGAGGCGTGCCGTTATCGCGACTACGTGAAGGATGTGCAGCCTTTCTCCCATGCCGGTCGGAGACGGCATGGAAAACTGCGCATCGGCTATATCTCCCCGGATTTCCGTCGGCATGTGGTGGCCTGTTTCAGCCAGGCGTTTTTTGATGCCGCCAATCGGGAACGTTTCGAGGTATATGCCTATGCGAAATGCAGGGAGGACGATATCAGCTGCAGGATGGCACAGCGGGCGGATGTCTGGAGTAATATCCGGGATTGCGGAACGAGGCAGGCTGCCCGGATGATTTATGAGGATGAGATTGACATCCTTGTGGACATTTCCGGCCATACGGCGAACAATGCCCTGACGGTTATGGCCTTGCATCCGGCCCCCGTGCAGCTTTGCGGCATTGGGTATTTCTCTACCACAGGGCTTCCCACAGTGGACTATTTTCTGGTGGATGAGCATACGGCCCCCGAGGGGGAGGATGCCTTTTTTTCCGAAAAGCTGCTTCGTCTGCCCCACAGCCATTTTTGCTATACCCAGGTGGTTGATGTCCCCGACATCTCTTCTGAGATGCCCTGCGAGAGGAATGGCTTTATTACCTTTGGCAGTATGAACAATGTGAACAAGATGAGTGATGGCGTCCTGGAGGCATGGGGGAAACTCATGAAGGAAATCCCGGAGGCGCGTCTGTTCCTGAAGCATGGGCTGTTGGACGACCCGGCGAGGAGGGAACGGGAGAGAAGGCGGCTGGAAAAGGCCGGAATTGACAGCTCCCGTGTCATGATGGAGGGGTTTTCGGGGGATTACCTCAAGGAGTATCGGCGCATGGACATCGCGCTGGACACCTTCCCCTATCCCGGCGGGGGGACTACCTGCGATGCCCTCTATATGGGGGTTCCCGTCATCACTTTGGCGGGCAGCAGCAACCATGAGCGTTTCGGGTTGAGCATCCTTGCGAACATCGGCCTGGAGGAGCTTTGCGGCAGGACGGTGGAGGAATACGTTGCCCGTGCGGTGGGGCTGGCAAGGGACAAGGTGCGCTTGCGGGAGATTCATGAAAGTCTGCGTGACCGTCTGGCAGGCAGCGCTGTCATGAACCAGAAGATGTACATGAGGGATTTGGAAGATGCTTATGAGGCGGTATGGAAAAGGTACGAGGAAGAGCATGGGAAAGGATAAGGGCAGGAATCCGAAGTTTTATCATCGCTGGAGAGCGGAAGACCAGGGGAAGATTCGCGTGGGATATCTGTCGCCGTATTTTAAGAAGGACAGGATGATGCAGTTCCTGTACGCTTTTTTGCATGACTGCGACAGGGAAAGATTCCAGACTGTGGTCTATATGTGTGGCGAGGGGGATGGCGTAACCTTTCAGCTCATGAATATGGCGGATGGGTGGCGTGACATCAGCCATTTCACGGTAGAGAAAGCAGCAAGGAGGATTTACGAGGACGAGGTGGATATCCTTGTATGCCTTTCGGGGGAAGGGAACTGCAAGGACATCCTTGGCCTTGGGCCGGCCCCCATACAGATTGCAGGCATGATGGTCGAAGATACTTCCGGTGTGGATTGTTTTCTCGGAGATGGTTTTCTGGGGGATGGGAATTCGGAAGAGAAAATGCTCGTTCTTCCCAGAAGCCATATCTGCTATGTGCCGATTCATGGAAATGCCTCTTTGGGCGAAGTGCCTTTTCGGCAGAGGGAGCATATTGTCTTTGGCTGTTTCCATGACTTCAGGGAGATGGGCGACGATGCCATGAACGTCTTGGCAAGGATCATGGAAGCCGTACCTGGGTCCCATATGATGCTGGGAACAAAGCATTCTTGCAGCAAGCATGAGCAGAAAGAGTTTCTTCAGCGCATTGCGGACACGGGTATGGATACTGCCCGGATAGAGTTTTCGGGGGCAGAAAAGGATGGGGGGATGGACTTCCGCGATGTGGACATTGTTCTGGACAGTTTTCCATGCTCTGATGGGTATGCAATATGCGATGCCCTTTATATGGGCGTTCCGGTGGTGACATTGAAAGGGGAAAGCTGCAGAGGCCGTCTCGGATGGAGTGTTTTGCAAAACCTGGGGCTTGGGGAACTGTGTGCCGCCACGATGGAGGAATATGTGCAACGGGCGGTCATGCTGGCGGGAGATTCGGAGCTTTTGACGGTGCTTCGGCAGAACTTGCGGGGCATGATGGGAAAATCCGCCCTCATGGATGGCAAGGGATATATGAGAGATGTGGAAGATGGATATCAAATGCTCTGGAGGAAGTTCCTTTCCCAACAAAAACCTCCATCTTCCCAGGCAATGAAAAACCTTGTTTTGCTGATGAACAGATTCATAGAGGAGGGAGATACGAAACAGACCTTGGCGGTTGCCGATATGCTTCTGGAGGGGAAAATGCAATCGCTGGATACGGTGAAGCAGCTATGCGTCCTTTATTTAGATGCCGAGGAATTGGGGAGAACTCTTCGGGTCATCGGACTTTTGCCGGAGAATTGCCTTTTAGGGAAATTTTTGCGGGCGAAGGTATGTTTTTTGCAGGCAAAATGGAAGGAGGCAGAAGAACTCTGCAAGGAGGTGAAGACAGGAGGTGGCCTGGATTATCCTTGGGGAGGGGCGGAATGCCAGCTTCTGGCAGAGATTTATTCCCATTTGGGAAATGTGTTGGAGTCTGCCAAGGAATACAAGCTCGCCAGCGAAAACAGGAACAGTGGATCAGTCAGAGAACGTATGGCGCAGTACAGCAAATACCTGTTCAAGCTGCAGTATGTGTCCGGATCCAGGGAATTCATGTATCGGGAAGAATGCCGTTTTCGGGAGTTCCTGAAAGATGTACGGCCTTTTTCCCATAAGCGCAGGAGGCAGCATTCCAAATTGCGTATCGGCTATATATCGCCGGACTTCCGGGAGAATGTTCTGGCATATTTCAGCCAGGCGTTTTTTGCAGCGGCGGACAGAAGCCGGTTTGAGGTATATGGGTATGCGAAGTGCGTGGAGAACGATGTCAGCCGGATGATGGAAAAGTCGGCGGACGTCTGGAGGTATGTTTTGGGAAGGGAGCCGGAGGAGATTGCGCGTCTCATTTATGAGGATGAGGTGGATATCCTTGTGGAGCTCAACGGGCATACGGGGGACAATTCCTTGGAAATCATGGCCTTTCGTCCGGCTCCCGTACAGATTTGTGGAATAGGGTATTTCTCCACTACAGGGCTTCCTGCGGTGGATTATTTCCTTGTGGACAAGCATACAGCAACGGAAGGGGAGGATGCCTTTTTTGTCGAGAAGCTGCTGCGGCTTCCCCATAGCCATTTCTGCTACACACCGATGAAGGAAGCACCGAATATCAGTTCTTCAATGCCTTTTGAACAAGTTGGCTGCATTACCTTCGGCAGCATGAACGATATGAACAAGGTGGGGGAGGATGTTCTTCTGGTATGGAGGAAGATCCTGGTGGAAATCCCGGATGCAAAGCTGTTCCTGAAAAGTGGCTTGTTCGAGGCTCCTCAGCGGAAGGAATTGGAAATGGAACGCATGAGGAAGGCCGGTATCGATGTTTCTCGTGTCATTATGGAAGGTTTTACACTGGATTACCTCAAGGAATACCGGCGCATGGATATTGCATTGGACACGTTCCCCTATCCCGGCGGGGGGACCACCTGCGATGCCCTCTATATGGGGGTTCCCGTCATCACTTTGGCGGGCAGCAGCAACCATGAGCGTTTCGGGCTGAGCATCCTTGCGAACATCGGTCTGGAGGAGCTTTGCGGCGGCACGGTGGAGGAATATGTTGCTTGTGCGGTGGGGCTGGCAAGGGACAGGGAGCGCTTGCGGAAGATCCATGGAAGTTTGCGTGACCGATTGGCAGGAAGCGCTGTCATGAACCAGAAGATGTACATGAAGGATTTGGAAGATGCTTATGAGGCGGTATGGAAAAGGTACGAGGAAGATTTTGCCTTTGGCAAAATTTGAACAATACGTTATAATATAACAAGCAGTTTTTCTGTTTGCTGTTGGAGGTTTTGGCATGGGGTTGGATGCGGGGAAGGTTTGTTTTATTACTTGCGTCAATGATGAGGATTGGTATAGTGAGTGTCTTCTGTACCTGAAACATCTGCGGCTTCTGGATGGGATGAGGGCGGAGTATCTGCCTGTGCGGGGGGCTTCCTCCATGTGCTCGGGGTACAATCAGGGGATGCGGGAATCCGATGCGAAATACAAGGTGTATCTGCATCAGGATACTCTGGTGGTGAATAAGGATCTCGTGAGGGATCTGTTGGAGCTTTTCTCGGATGAGACGATTGGGCTTGTTGGGGTCATCGGCTGTCGTTCCCTTCCCAGAAGCGGGGTCTGGTGGGATGGGCTCCGCACCTATGGCAGGGTGCTCCATGCCTGTGAGCCGGAGAGTGTGGTGGATTCCCAGTGCCGTCAGCCAGAGGGGAAGTATATGGAGCTGGAGGCCGTGGACGGGTTGTTCCTTGCGACCCAGTATGATATTCCCTGGCGGGAGGATCTCTTTACGGGGTGGCATCTCTATGATACTTCCATGTGCATGGAGATGAGACGGCGCGGGCGCCGGGTGGTGGTGCCGAACCAGAGTGAGGATTTCTGGTGCATCCACTGCCCGAAAGAAAAGCCTCTGGCGCAGGAGTACAAGGGATACCAGAAGGCGTTCCTCAAGGAGTATGGAACGGAACTCCATCCGGAGGTGTGAGGCGTGGCGGAGAAGATCAAACCGGAGCTTTTGAACTTTCTTGCACCGGGGGAGCTTCCCTTGAGGATTCTCGTGGTGGAGAGTGTCGGGTATCTGCGGAAGCTCAGGGAGATGTTTCCCGTGGCGGAGCTCTATGCGGCGGCAGCTGAGCCGGAGCTGCGGGAGAAGGAAGAGTTCCGGGGGCTTCGGGTGGAATGGTTGATTTTGGACTATCGGGAGACGCCGCTGCCCTTTCCAAGGGAGTTCTTTGACTACATCATCGGGGATCTGACTCTGGAACATGTGGGGAACCCGCAGGATATTGCATCGGGGCTTGGCATGTTCCTCAAGCAGACGGGGGCCTGGCTTACGAGTTTCCGCAACATCCGCCATTGGTCGGTGCTGGAGAATCTCATGGAGGGGCATTACTACAATGTGGTGTCGCGCCTCTATGCGAAGCAGGAGTTTGAGCGGCTGATGTACGCCTGCTTCTACAAAGAGGTCCGAGTGGCATCCCAGCGGCGGAAGGGAGATCCCGAACTCATCCGGCGATTGGAGGAGGCCGGGTTCGACAATACCCAGGGGGATCTGGAGGTGGAGTTCTGGCTGGTGCGAGCGGCCCGTTCCATGCCGGAGATGGCTCTGCTGAAATCCATGTATACGGCGGAGGAGCGGAAGAAACTCTCCCGTATCCTGCACCGCATCGAGTACGATATTGATGCAAAAAAGGAGTGCGGGGCACTTTGGACGATCTATGACGGGGTCGGGATGTTCCCAGATTATCTTGCGGCCTTTGCGAAGCAATCGGTGTTCCATCATCGGCAGTTCTATGAAGCTCTGATTGCCCATTCGCCCGGGCGCAGAGATCTGGTACGGGATGTCTTGCGGGCGGCTCTTGGAGAAAGTACGCGGGGTGAGGAACGGGACATGCTGCTGGAGTTGGTGAGCATATGCGAAGGAGGGGATGGAAATGGCTGAAGCAAAAGCATATGAGCAGGAGTATGGGCAGTACGAGATCATTGATGGCAAGACCGTCATGATGAGTCCGGCGGCCACGAACCACAGGAGGATACAGAGAAATCTGGCGGGAATTATCTATGCCTATTTGAAGGGCAAGCGTTGCGAGCTGTTTTTGGAAGAGGATGTCTATTTTGAGGACAAGTCCCACTTTATCCCCGACTTGATCATTGTCTGCGACAAAAGCAAGATCAAGGAATTCCACGTGGAGGGTGCGCCGGATCTGGTGGTGGAGATACTTTCCGCGGGTACGCAGAAGCGGGACCTGGGTATCAAGAAGGATACCTATGAGAGATTTGGCGTAAGGGAATACTGGATTGTCAATCCCTGGGACAAGTCCATCGTGGTCTATCATTTGGTGGACGGGAAATATCAGGTGGATGATGTCTACCGTGACCATCCGGAGGAATATCTCGCGCAAATGCCGGAAGAGGAAAGGGCTGAGGTCAAGCTGAGCCTGAAGGTGAGCCTCTATCAGGATCTGGAAATTGACATTCGGGAGATTTTTGGGTATTGAATATGGATGAGCGTTTGAATTGGCTTTTGCTGGCAGACAAGTTTGCATCCGAGGGGGATCCCAGGGGGATGCGGGCCTGTGCCAGGGAACTTTTCGATATGGACGGGAATCTGCCGGACGGGCCCGCGGTGATGGCGGAGGCGGCTCTTTACAGCGGGAGTTTCGACGAGGCGGATATGCTGGCCCGTGATGCCTTGGGGATGGATGAGCGTCATCTTCGGGCGCGGCTCGTGCTGGCCGGTGTTGCGGGGCAGGAATTCCGGCTGGATGAGGAGATTCCCATGCTCCGGGCAGTGATCGAGGATGCCCTGCAGAGGCAGGCCCGGGTGGAAAGGCTTCGTAAAGAGCTGGATGTCCGCCTTCATATGGGGAAGGGAATCCCGGAGGATGAGAAGCTTCTTCGGGCGAACCAGGCGGCGGAGGAGAAAATCTATCGTCATATCATTGCCAAGGCCCAGGGTTGGCTGGCGGATGCCTTCTATCTTGCGGCGGATCCGGAGAAGGCGGCAGAGGCCCTCAAGGAGGCAAGCGAACTTTCGGAGGATGCGGAGCGAAGGGCATCTCTCTACAGCAAGTACCTTTTCATGATGAATTACCGTCCCACGTCGCCGGAAGCTTCCAGGCGGATTGCGGAGCGTTATGCTACGCTTTTGCCGGGGGTCACGCCCTACAGCCACCAGGAGGTCAAGCGGTCACCGGACAAGCGGCTTCGCATCGGCTATCTTTCGCCGGATTTCCGTCTGCATGCCGTGGCATATTTTGTGGCGCCGCTTCTCCGTGATTTCGACGAGAAGAATTTTACGGTCTATTGCTATTCCCGCGGGAATGGTGACGCGGTGACGAAGCGGTTCCAGCGGTTCCCCGTGAAATGGAGGGATATCCGTGGCCGCTCTGCGCGGACGGCGGCCCGGATGATCGCCGAGGACCACATCGATATTCTGGTGGACTTGTCGGGCCATTCCCAGAACAACTGCCTCGACATCATGGCCTATCGTCCGGCTCCCGTGCAGGTGACAGGCATCGGCTACATGAACACCACGGGGCTGGGGGTGATGGATTATGTGCTCTCCGATGAAATCTGCATGCCCCTCGCCCGCAATGAGGGCTTTACGGAGGAGCCCATGCGTCTTGCCGGGTGCCATCTTTGCTATGACCCGGGAGCGGTGCGGGAGATGCCGCCGGTGGCGAAGGAGTCTCCCGTGATGGTGACCGGCTGTGTGACCTTTGGCTGTTTCAACAACTTTTCCAAGGTCACGGATGACATGATCTGCCTCTGGCGTGGAGCGATGGATCGGGTGCGGGATTCGCGCATCGTCATCAAGGGGAAGGTGTGCAGCATCCCGTCGGGGCAGAAGATGGTGCGGGAGCGCCTCATGCGCCTGCACTTCCCCATGGGGCGGGTGGAGCTTCGCCCCTACAGCCCGGATTATCTGGAGCAATACGGGGACATTGACATCTCTTTGGACACGCAGCCCTATACGGGAGGGCTCACCACCTGCGAGTCCCTGTTCATGGGGGTTCCCGTGGTGACCATGCGGGGGCGGAGCCATGGGGCGCGCTTCGGCGCGAGCATTCTCCAGAGTGCGGATCTCGGGGAACTGATAGCGGAGAACCAGATGGAGTACGTGAAGAAGATCGTCCAGCTTGCCTCGAACAAGGAACTCATCCAGAAGTACAGGAACGCGCTCCGGGAGCATCTCCTGAAGTCGCGGCTCATGGATGGCAAGGCCTACATGAGGGAGCTGGAGGGAAAGTACCGGGAGATCTGGAAGCGCTTTTGTGCGGGGAATGCAGAGCGAGACAGGGAGCAGTGAGGTGAAGCGTTGCAGAAGTGGTTTGCGTTTGATCTGGATGGGACGGTGACCTGCGAGGAGACTTTGCCGCTGCTTGCCAGGGAACTGGATCTGGTGGAGGAAATGGAGCGGCTGACGAGGCTGACCCTGGAGGGGCGCATCCCCTTTGCGGAGTCCTTCTCCCATCGTTTCCGGCTCCTGCGGGAAATTCCCGTTGCCCGCATCCGGGAAATCATGGATGGTGTGCGGCTGGATGAGGATATCAGCGGATTCATCCGAAGGAACAGGGAATCCTGTGCCATCGTGACGGGAAATCTCGATGTGTGGATCGAGCCCATGATCGGGAAGTTGGGATGCCGGTGCTATTCCTCCGTGAGTTCGAGGGATGCGGACGGCGGCCTTGTGCTGGAGGAAATACTGGACAAGGCCGGAGTTGTGCGCACCTTGCAGGAAAAGGGCGGAAAGGTGATTGCCGTGGGGGATAGCTTCAATGATATTCCCATGTTCCGGGCGGCGGATGTGGCAATTGCCTATGGAGGAATCCATCCGCTGACGGAGCACGCGGCATCGGCGGCGGATTATGCCGTGTCCGATGGCGGGGAACTGTGCCGGTTGCTGGAGCGTCTGTCAATGGGCAGCGAGTGAAAGGCTAAAGAAAGAATACAAAATACAAAAAATGAAAGCTGGCCCAGAAATTGCTTGATTTTTTTGTGAAATTTGGGTATACTAAGGCATAGGTACTTTGGTGAAGCCGAACATGGTTTGGTGGATTGGGGTATTAGTATTTTATGTCAAAGGGGATTGTTTCATGGCTTTCGAAGACAAGACACTGGTATGCAAGGATTGTGGCAAGGAATTCATCTTCAGTGCAGGTGAGCAGGAATTCTATGCCGAGAAGGGATTCGAGAATGAGCCGGCCAGGTGCCGGGATTGCCGCGACAAGCGCCGCCGCAGCCGCGATGGCGGGGAACCGCGCCAGATGTTCAAGGTGGTTTGCGCAGAGTGCGGCAAGGAGACGGAAGTCCCCTTTGAGCCAAAGAACGATCGTCCGGTATATTGCCGCGATTGCTTCAACAAGAAGAAGACGGAGTTCTGAGGAAGATTTTTGCGAAACGGCCCGGAGCGATTCCGGGCTTTGTTTATGTGAATTCAAGAGAGAAAGAGGGAATGTTTATGAAACGGATTTTTGCTCTTTGTGCGGTGCTTGCCTTTGCGGTCATGGCAATGGCCGGCTGTGGCGGCAATAGTGCGGCGCCGGCAAGTTCCGGTTCCGGCAGCAAGGTGCTCAAGGTGGGTTCCTCCATCGATTTTGCGCCCTTCGAGTTCCAGGATGAGACGCAGAAGGACTATCAGGGCTTTGACATGGATCTCATCCGCGCCGTGGGCAAGGAACTCGGCTATGAGGTGGAGATCCAGAACATCGGCTTTGACGGATTGATTCCTGCCCTGGAGGCAAAGAACATCGATGTCATCATCTCCGGCGTGACCATCAACGAGGAGCGCAAGGCAAAGGTGCTGTTCAGCGATCCCTATTATCAGTCCGGGCTTTCGATGATCGTGCGGGAGGACAATAACGACATCCATACCTTCCAGGACCTCAAGGGGAAAAAGGTTGCCGTCCAGCTTGGCACTACCAGTGCGGCGGCGGTGCGGAAGATTGATGGTGTCGAGATCAAGGAGTTCAATACTCCGCCGGACTGCTTCATGGAGCTCAAGACCGGAGGCGTGGATGTGGTGGTCAATGACCGGCCTGTCAATGACTATTACATCACGAAGAGCGGCGCCACGGGCGTAAAGGGGCTGCAGGATCTTTTGACGGCAGAGGACTATGGCATTGCCATGAACAAGGACAACAAGGAGCTGCAGGAGAAGGTCAATGGGGCTCTCAAGAAGCTCAAGGAGAACGGCGAGTACCAGAAGATTTACGACAAGTGGTTCGGCGGTGTTTCCAAGAAGCAATAGGATTGTATTTGACCGCGTTCGATAGGAGCGCGGTTTTTTTATGGAAAAAATTTGGCAATGATGTTACAATAGGTTGAAATATTTTTTGCAAACAGGGTGAAATCTATGGAGTTTAATCTCGATCTGGTCATCAATTCCTTGCCCTTGCTCCTGCTGGGAGCGGGGGTTACCATCAAGATCACGGTGCTGTCGGTGGCAGTGGGCGTCGTGATCGGTCTCTTCGTGGGCATTGCCCGCATTTCCTCCTTTCGTCCCATCCGCTTCCTGGCAGCAGTGTATGTGGATTTCTTTCGGGGAACGCCGCTTCTGGTGCAGATTTTCCTGATCTATTTCGCCATCCCGGTGATCACGGGGCAGCGCATGGATCCCTTCGTGGCGGCAATCGCGGCATGTGGCGTCAACAGCGGCGCATATGTGGCGGAGATCTTCCGTGCGGGCATCCAGTCCATTGACGCGGGGCAGATGGAGGCGGGACGTTCCCTGGGCATGACCTGGGGGCAGACCATGCGCTACATCATCGTGCCCCAGGCCTTCAAGCGGGTGATTCCGCCCCTTGGCAATGAGTTTATCGCGCTTTTGAAGGATTCCTCCCTGGTGTCGGTCATCGGCTTCGAGGAACTGACCCGCCGTGGGCAGCTCATCATCGCCCGCACCTATGGGGCACTGGAGATATGGTTCTGCGTGGCGATCATCTATCTCGCCATGACACTCACCATCTCCCGCTTTGTGGCTTATCTGGAAAAGAGGTATAAGATCGATGATAGAAATTGAGAATCTGCACAAGTCCTTTGGCGAGGCGCATATCCTGAAGGGCATCGACCTCAGCATCGCGGCGCAGGAGGTGGTGGTCATCATCGGGCCCTCCGGCTCGGGCAAGAGCACCTTGCTGCGCTGCATGAACTATCTGGAGGAGCCGACGGAGGGGAAGATCACCGTGGACGGCATCGAGCTCTCCGGGGAGGCGAACATCAACAAGGTCCGCACCGAGGTGGGCATGGTGTTCCAGAGGTTCAACCTATTTCCGCACATGACCGTGCTGGACAATATCACCCTTGCGCCCCAGAAGGTGCGGAAGATGGCAAGAAATGAGGCGGAGACGTTGGCCCATGAGCTCTTGGGAAAGGTGGGACTGGCGGACAAGGCGGATGCTTATCCGGAGCAGCTTTCCGGCGGACAGCAGCAGCGCGTCGCCATTGCGAGGGCCCTTGCCATGCGCCCGAAGGTCATGCTCTTTGACGAGCCCACCTCGGCTCTGGACCCGGAGATGGTGGGTGAGGTGCTGGATGTCATGCGGAATCTTGCAGAGTCCGGCATGACCATGGTGGTGGTTACCCATGAGATGGGTTTTGCCCGCGAGGTGGGGGACCGTCTGCTGTTCGTGGACGAGGGTCGCATCATCGAGCAGGGGACCCCAAAGGAGGTCTTCGAGCACCCCGGGGAGGAGCGGACGAAACTTTTCCTGTCGAAGGTGCTGTAGGCAATAATAAATTTTTCGGAGGTTGACAAAATATATCTTTATGGCTATAATGTGGTCTATGGTTGTTTTGTCGGCCAGAGGTATTTAAGTTCTAGGAGGAGTTTCGAATGACAGGCAAGGTTAAATGGTTCAGTGCCGAGAAGGGTTATGGCTTTATCGAGAGGGAAGACGGCGACGATGTGTTCGTTCATTTCTCTGCTATCCAGGATGAGGGCTTCAAGACACTGACAGAGGGTCAGGGCGTCGAGTTCGAGATCGTGGAAGGTGCTCGCGGTCCTCAGGCGGCCAATGTGGTCAAAACGGCATAATCGATATGGACAAGCTCCCGGTCTGCGCAAGCAGGCCGGTTTTGTTCTTTTAGCGTGTTGAAAAAGCGGGAAATTTTTCTGCTGTTCATCTGAAAGAAAAGAAGGGATTTTCTTTCAGATGAAGAATAGAATAAATATAGCGCAAATCAAGAAAGGGGATGTGTCATATGGCAACATTCACTGTACGTGGCAAGAATATCGAGATCACTCCCTCGCTTCGCGAGTATGTGGAGAAGCGCGTCGGGAAGATTGAGAAGTATTTCGAGAAGGTCGATGAGATCACCGTGCTCCTGACGGTTTCCAAGGGCCGCCATATTGTTGAGGTCACGGTTCCCGTTCCGGGCGGTGTCCTGCTCCGTGGCGAGGAAGCCACGATGGACATGTACACGTCCATCGATTTGGTGGTGGAGAAGCTGGAGCGCCAGATCCGCAAGCAGAAGACGAAGCTGGAGCGTCGTTTCCGCCAGGGCGGGTTCAAGGCCGAGGCCGTGCAGCAGGGTCCCATTCCGGAGAGGGATGAGGGAGAAGAATATACGGTGGTGAAGACGAAGAAGTTTGTGGTGAAGCCTATGGATACACAGGAAGCCATCATGCAGATGAATCTTTTGAATCACAATTTCTTCATGTTCCGCGATTCGGAGACGGAGTCTGTCAATGTGGTCTATCGCCGTGCCGATGGCGATTACGGGCTCATCGAGTCGGATGCTTGATTCGTGAATATGTCATATTTGCTGGGGCTGCCGTTGCAGCCCCATTTGCATAGGGTTCTGTGGACTGGTTTGACAAACGGCGTAATCTTTTGACTTATTGTCGGTCCTCTGATAAAATTTAAGGAAATAGTGTGATAAAACGATAATAAATATAGGAAACATTTTGAGGAGTGGTCACGTTTGCTGGGATTCATCAAGAGATTTTTGGGAGACAATAACGACAAGGAGATTGCGCGCTTGCGCCCGGTGGTGGAGCAGATCAATGCCCTGGAGCCGCAGATGCAGTCCTTGACGGATGACAAGCTGGCGGGCTCCACCGTGAAGTTCAAGGAACGGCTGGCGGCCGGCGAGACTTTGGATGATATCCTGCCGGAGGCCTTTGCGGTGGCCCGGGAGGCATCCAGGCGGGTGCTTGGCATGCGCCATTTCGATGTCCAGCTCATGGGCGGCATCTGCCTCCATCAGGGCAAGATTGCAGAGATGCGCACAGGTGAGGGCAAGACACTGGTGGCGACCTTGCCGGTTTATCTCAATGCACTGACGGGCAAGGGCGTCCATATGGTCACGGTCAATGACTATCTGGCACGGCGCGACAGCGAGTGGATGGGGCGGCTCTACCGTTTCCTCGGCCTTTCCGTGGGGCTCATTGCCCATGACATGGACTTTCCCGAGCGGAAGTTTGCCTATGGCTGCGATGTCACCTTCGGTACGAACAACGAGTTCGGCTTCGATTACCTGCGGGACAACATGGTCATCTATGCCGACCAGATGGTGCAGCGGGAACTGAACTTTGCCATTGTGGACGAGGTGGACTCCATCCTGATCGACGAGGCGAGGACACCGCTCATCATCTCCGGTCCCGGCGCGAAGTCCACGGAGATGTATGGTGTCATGGCGAGGGCGGTTGCCGGTCTTCAGGAGGGCAAGGACTACACGGTGGACGAGAAGCAGAAGACCGTGGCGCCCAATGACAATGTCATCCCGAAGATCGAGCGGATGCTCAATATCACGAATCTCTATGCGCCGGAGAACATCGAGCTCTCCCATTGCTTCACGGCGGCGCTTCGCGCCAAGGCCTTGATGAAGCGTGACAGGGACTATGTGGTGCGCGGCGACGAGATCATCATCGTCGATGAGTTCACGGGACGTCTGATGGAAGGGCGACGCTATTCCGACGGGCTGCACCAGGCCATCGAGGCGAAGGAGGGCGTGAAGATCCAGAGGGAGTCACAGACCCTTGCCACCATCACCTTCCAGAACTATTTCCGCATGTACACGAAGCTGGCGGGCATGACGGGCACGGCGAAGACCGAGGAGGACGAGTTCCTCAAGATCTACAAGCTGCCCGTGGTGGTGGTGCCCACGAACAAGCCGGTGCAGCGAATTGACCATCCCGATGTCATCTTCAAGACGAAGCGGGCGAAGTACAAGGCTGTGGGAAATGCCGTGGCGGAAATCCATGCCAAGGGCCAGCCGGTGCTCATCGGTACCACATCCATCACCCAGTCGGAGGAACTCAGTGCGATCTTGAAGAAGCATGGCATTCCCCACAATGTCCTCAATGCGAAGTTCCACGAGAAGGAAGCGGAAATCGTGGCGGATGCGGGACAGAAGGGCGCGGTCACCATTGCCACCAACATGGCGGGCCGCGGCACGGATATCAAGCTCGGGGAGGGTGTCGAGGAATTGGGCGGCCTCTTCATTGTCGGCACAGAGCGGCATGAGTCCCGCCGCATCGACAACCAGCTCCGCGGGCGTTCCGGACGTCAGGGGGATCCCGGAGCATCCCGGTTCTTCCTGTCCCTGGAGGACGATCTCCTGCGGCTTTTCGCCTCGGACAATATTGCCACCATGATGGACAAGCTGGGCATGGAGGAGGACGAGCCCATCGAGCACAAGCTCATCACCCGTTCCATCGAGCATGCCCAGAAGAAGGTGGAGGCGCGGAATTTTGACATCCGCAAGCACGTGCTGGAATACGACGATGTCATGAACCAGCAGCGCGAGGTCATGTACGGGGAGCGCCGCAAGATCCTTTTGGGCGAAAACCTCCGGGAGAACATCATGGGCATGGTGAAGCACATCGTCAAGGAGGAGATGAACCAGTACGCCAATGAGAAGCTCTATCCCGAGGAATGGACACTGGATGGGCTCATTGAGGATGCGGAGAAGATCTATGCGCCGCAGGGAAGGCTCAAGAAGGCGGACCTGGAGGCCATGAGCCGCGACGACCTCAAGGAATGTCTGGAGGGCGTGGCAGAGGATGGATATCGCCAGAGGGAGCTCCTCTTCGGCGAGGAGAACATGCGGGAACTGGAGAAAGTGGTCATGCTCCGCGTGGTGGACAATAAGTGGATGGAGCATCTCGACCACATGGACATGCTTCGGGAGGGTATCAACCTCCGCGCCTATGGACAGAGAAATCCCTTGGTGGAGTATAAGATCGAGGCCCTTGACATGTTCGAGGAGATGGAGCATGCCATCATGGATCAGATCGCCACCCTCATGTACCATGTGAGCATCGTGATGCCGCAGCAGACGGCTCCTGCCGAGGGTGAGGACGGGGAAGAGCCGAAGGCGCCCCAGGCCACGGAGCAGCAGAAGCTTCAGGCCATCGAGAAGCAGAAGTCCCAGCTCCAGGACCATTTGAGCAGTGCCACGGCCTCCCACGGCAGCGATGTGAGCGCTGCCGAGGCGAAGAAGAAACCCACGACGAATGACGGGAAAAAAGTCGGCAGGAACGATCCCTGCCCCTGCGGCAGCGGGAAGAAGTACAAGAACTGCTGCGGGCGAAAGTGAAATCTTAAAATCTAGTGTCTTGGATCAAGGGATGGAAAAAGGGCAGGAGGAAAAATGGAGGCAATTGTCAGGATTCAGCAGATTGAATTGTGGGATTTCAAGAATGTTGCCCATGGGATTGTCCTTTTTAAAAATGCTTTTGAAAAGAACATATTTTCAGGAGAAGCAGATATTGTCGGGATTTATGGACAGAATGGCTCAGGGAAGACTTCAGTGATAGATGCCATTCAGGTCATGGAAGCACTGTTGAGCGGGAAAGCCATGCCTGCGCATACGGAAGATATGATTGCATCGGGTTGCGACAGGACGAGGTTGTGTTTTGTTTTCTCCATTCGGCATGAGGACTGGAAACAGATTGTATCCTATGAGTTCGTAATAAGGAAGGAAAAAGCGGGTGCATTCATAGAAGAAGAGCAATTGTATTTCATGCCATTTCATGAGGATACAGGTGAATGGGGGAAAAAGGGGCAGGAGATATGGACATTTAAGTGCAATGAGCGTGAAACGCTATCGGAGGCATCTATAGAGAAGGATACACTAAAAGACATCGTTGAAAAGAAAGTAATACAGGAATTGGCGCGGACACGACATACATCATTTATCTTTTGCAGAAGGGGAATGCTTTTTGTCAACAGGAAACTTAAGAGGCAGGGCAATGAATACAGAAGAATACTCATCCAGTTGAAGCTGTTTGCAGAAAGAAACCTCAGCGTAATCAACAATGTATATAGCGGCTATATCAATGCACGAATGGTTCAGCCCTTTGCATTCAAGCTTGTAGAGCGAAATGTGATGAGCAAAGGGCACATAGGAATACCGCTAGATGAACCTTCAACCATACCGGGTGAAGTGTATCATCTGACAGAGCAGCTAATCCAGCAGATGAATCATATTTTGCCCCAAATTGTTCCTGAATGTACGTTGGTGCTAAAAACGTATGGGGAACAGATGCGGGATGATGGGTCGAAGGGATACCGCATTGAATTGTTGGCAAGGCGGGGAAAACAGGAATTTCCTATTCGGTGTGAGTCTGACGGAATAAAGAAGATTATTTCCGTTCTGAATGCATTGATTCAGGTTTACAACGACGAGACAGCATGTGTTGCAATTGACGAATTTGATGCGGGAATTTTTGAGTATCTTTTGGGAGATATGGTTCATGCGTTGAGTTTGGGAGCCAGAGGCCAATTCATTTTCACGTCACACAACTCAAGACCACTGGAAATGTTGAAGGAAACAGAGGTCGTTTTTACAACGGCAAATCCTTCCAATCGCTATGTTCGATTGAACAATGAGGGAAACAATAACAACTTGAGAAGCAATTTTTATCGGAGTATCCAATTGGGTGGGCAGGACGAGCAGCTGTACAAGGCAGTTAATGTCTACAAGTTGCAAAGAGCACTGCGCAGAGCCAATCGTTGTGAGGAGAAATGATGATGCAAACAAGGAAGGTAATATTGTTTATCGTGGAAGGGAAGTGGGACGAGCGTTCCTTGGCAGGAATCTTGGAGGATTTGGTTTCTGATGACGAAAGCATTTCCTTTCAAATCGTTGGAACGGATCTTACATCGGATATGGACTCAAATACAGAAAATATTGAACAACGATTGATCGATCAGATTGAGGGAAAATGTGCAAAAGAGGGATTTTGGCATTCTGATATCAAGCTGGTGGTGCAGTTGATGGACATGGATGGGGCATTCGTGGAAGATGATGATATTGTTGAAGCGGTCGTGGATAAAACGCAATACCAGGATGATTGCATTCAAACAAAGTATGTGGAGAAAATGAAGGAACGCAACCGAAGAAAAGGAAGCATTATCCGCAAGTTATATGGGTTGAACAGCCTGAAAAACAAGTATGGGGAAGAATATCCATATCGGACCTACTATTTTTCATGCAATTTGGAACATGTACTGCATAATAGTCGAAATACCCCTGATTTTCAAAAAGCGCAACTTGCAGAGGAATTTGCTGAAAAATTCTATGAGAATCCAACAAAATTTATAGAGTTTTTGCAACAGGATACCATACGTGTAGAAGGTGACTATCTCAAGACATGGAAGTTTATTGAGCAGGGACATAATACGCTGCACAGGCATTGCAATTTTCATTTGTATTTCCGATAGAATGCTTTCGGTGGAAAATGTTTTTGCGGGAAGGGTGGAGTTGAGGTGCAATGAAGGTTGTTTTGCTGGCCGGCGGATTGGGAACCCGGATTTCCGAGGAATCCGGGTTCCGGCCCAAGCCGATGATTGAGATCGGAGGCATGCCGATTCTATGGCATATCATGAAGGAATATGGGCACTACGGCTTCACGGAGTTCGTCATCTGTGCGGGCTACAAGCAGCACATGGTGAAGCGGTGGTTCTCGGATTACTTCCTGTATACCTCGGATATTACCTTTGACTTCACCAAGGAGAACGAGGATCGGATGATTGTCCATTCCAAGCATGTGGAGCCTTGGCGTGTCACCGTGGTGGACACAGGGGAAGAGACCATGACAGGCGGACGCATCAAGCGCATCCGGAAGTATATCGGTAACGAGACCTTCCTGATGACCTATGGGGATGGTGTCTGCGATGTGGATATCGGAAAGGTGGTGGAATTCCACCGCCGGCATGGCAAACTTGCGACATTGACGGCAGTCAGGAGAGATCCCGGAAAAGGAATTCTGGATGTGGATTTCGATAATGCCGTGCGTTCCTTCCGCGAGAAGAGGCCGGAGGACGGGGCACTCATCAATGCAGGATACATGGTCCTGGAGCCAAAGGTTTTCGATTATATTGAGGGGGACGAGACCTCCTTCGAGTACGGGCCCATGGAGCAGATGGCAAAAGAAGGGAATCTCATGAGCTATCTGCACACCGGTTTTTGGCAGTGTATGGATACCTTAAGGGAAAAGCATATCCTGGAGGAGTTGTGGCAGTCGGGAAATGCGCCATGGAAGGTGTGGGATGATTGAAGGAAGGGGCTAAAATCGAGCAAGCACTTGTAACCGGTGCAGCCGGGTTCACAGGAGCCAATCTTGTGGGACGGTTGCTGGAGGAAAAAATCAAGGTGTTTGCTGTTGTGAGACCGGGTTCCCCCCATAATGCAAGAATTGAGGATATACCGGGATGTTGCTTGATTGCATGCGATGCCAGTGATTATGCTGTCCTGTCGGAGAAGGTGAAGCAGTCTGGATGGGACGAAAATGCACGGTCGGTATGTTTTCATCTGCTGAATACAGGCGGCAAAAGTGTCAGGGAGCAAATGAAAAACATACCTTATGCTGTTGAGATGGTGGAAATAGCCCATGATTTGGGATGCTGCCGCTTTATTGCCACAGGCTCCCAGGCGGAATATGGCGTTGTGCCACCGGAGCAGATGACAGTGGAAACATTGCCCCTAAGACCTGTTACAGCTTATGGGATTTCGAAGGTTGCGGCATGTGATCTCACAAGGCTCCGTGCAAAGGAATTGGGCATGGAATGGATTTGGGGTAGGATATTCAGCTTAATCGGACGATATGAACCATCGGGGAGAATGTTGCCTGACTTGTATCATGGACTGAAGTGTGGAGATGCAGTCAAGCTTACATCCTGTATGCAGAACTGGGACTATCTCGATGTCCGCGATGCGGCAGAGGCGTTGCTTGCATTGGCCAGGAAGGGTCGGGATGGAGAAATATATAATATTGCACATGGTGCATATCGGTCATTGAAGGAGTATACGGAAGAATTGCGCAGGGAGTTTTTCCCGAATGGAATAATACATTATGGGAAGGATCCAGATCCATATATTTCGTTGCAGCCGTCGGTGGACAAGATTTGGCTGGATACTGGATGGAAGCCGATGTTTAGGCTTCAGGATAGTGTGCGGTGTTATTAAGGTGATTTGTAGAAATTGTGAGGCAAGCAGATGAAACAGCGTGTAGCAGACTATATTGCGGATTTTTTGGTGAGCCATGGGATTGACACTGTGTTTACTGTTGTTGGCGGCGGGGCGATGCACCTCAATGACGCCTTTGGAATGCACAAGAAACTGCAAGTCATTCATAATCATCATGAGCAGGCCAGTGCTATGGCAGCGGAGGGATATGCCAGAATTCATGAGCGTCCGGCGGCTGTTTGTGTTACTACTGGTCCGGGGGGGACAAATGCTCTTACGGGTGTTCTATGTGCATGGCAGGATAATGTACCAATGTTTGTTATATCTGGACAAGTGCGCTACTCGACTACGGTAGAGAATTCTGGTCTGGATTTACGGCAGTTTGGTGAGCAAGAGTACTATATACTGCGTTCTGCATCTCCCATGACAAAATTTGCGTATATGGTGAAGGAACCTACGGAGATACGTTATGTGCTAGAAAAAGCACTATATCTTGCAACCCACGGAAGGAGAGGACCTGTTTGGGTGGATGTGCCGCTGAATGTTCAGGGAGCAAGTATAGAAACAGATAATCTGATAGGTTATGAAGTACCTGTGGACTATACGGATTATAGTGTGCAAGCAGAATGGATTTTGTCAAAGTTGAAAGCGGCAAAAGCTCCATTGATTCTTGCTGGTGCTTCCATTCGCAGAGCAGGTGCATATTCTGTATTCAGAGAAGTGGTAGATAAGCTTAATATACCGGTGGTATCTCCCACTTGTGTGGCAGATGTCTTGCCTATAGGGCATCCATGCTATTATCAGAATTTCGGAGTAGTTGGTGGTCGGACAGGAAATTTTCTTGTGCAAAATGCTGACGTGATATTGTCTCTGGGTTGTCGTTTGTCGTTAAATCAAATAGGCTTCAATTATGAAGCATTTGCGCCGCAGGCATATAAGATTGTAGTAGATGTTGATTCTAACGAGTTAAGAAAGCATACATTGAAGATAGACTTGCCTGTGAAGGCGGATTTGAAAGTATTGTTGACTGCAATGGATGAACTTGTCACGGCACCATGGCAGAAGGTCGAGACATGGGTATCTTATGCTGACACCCTGAGAGATAGATTTTCCCTGTTGAATGAGATTAAGGAGCATTCCCAGGGAATCAATCCCTACCGTATGATTCAACGTCTTATGACTGTTTTGGATGAAAAGGGCATTGTAGTGACGGGCAACAGCTCTGGAAGTGCTTTTGCGCTCCATTATGGCGTAGAAAAAGATGGGCAGAGGCTCTTTGGTAATCGTAACTGCGGTACTATGGGCTATGACTTGCCTGCAGCTATGGGGGCTGCGGTAGCTGCAGGGCATAAAGTTGTTTGCCTTACGGGTGATGGCAGCATACAGATGAATATACAGGAGTTGCAGACCATAGTGCTGAACAAGATTCCTGTCAAAATCATGATATACAATAATCATGGTTATATGGGCATCGTTCGGACGCAGACAAATTATTTTGATGGCAGGCTGACCGGTTGTACACCAGAGTCGGGGTTGGATTGTCCTGACTGGGAGAAAATTGCAGCAGCATACGGAATCCCTTACACAAGGATGGAGAATGTAAAGGACCTGGATGAAAAGTTGGATGGTTTCTTGTCTCAGCCTGGATATTCTTTGTGTGAACTGATAGAGGATTCTTCTCAGGGGCCTGCATTTAAGACTACAAGCAAGAAATTGGAGTCGGGAGAGATGATATCGGCTCCGTTGGATGAATTAGCACCAAAGTTAAGTGAAGAAGATTTTAACAAATATAGGTATTATAGAAGAGATACTATAAAGAAATAGTGATATATATTGTGGTGAATATAAGCTGTGTTGTGACAATGTAGATTGAGGAAGTTTTCCTAATATTTTATGGAGGTGGGCTGGAATGAACTCTGCAATTATAAAGGAACCGTTGGCTGTTTATGTTATAAAAAGTCCTGAGTTTGAATATGGGCAGGAAATTGCAGAGAGTATCTACGAACATATATATAGAGGAAACAAAGAAATAGATACAGTGAGGAGTCAAGTTCCTGTATATTATGCTGATGGTGGAAATTTGTCAGAAAATCAGCTGAAAATTGATTTTTATAATGCTGAAAAAATAGCAATTGTAATTTTAATTGATAAAACTATGTATTTATCGGGTAATCACAGTGTGTGGGACAAATATTTTCAGGAAATAATGGTGCATGTTTCTGATAAGATTAAAGTGTTTCCTGTTGCATTTAAAGAAAAGACGATATGTGAGTTCAATTGCCTAAAAAAAATAAACTTTATAAGGGCTTATAGCGATAATAATTCAATTGATTATGATTATGCTATTAGGATAATAAACAGAAAAGTAATTAATGAAGTTTGCCGTATGTTATGTGATACTGTGTGTCAAAATACATATAGCAAGCAGGCTAGAAATTTTAAAGTTAAGATTTTTTTAAGCCATACCAAAAAGGATGATTTGGGCGAAAAATTAGCAAAGAAGGTAGAAGCTTATATTAAAAATGAAACATCAGGGGTTGACGATTTTTTTGATTCTAGAGACATTCCACCTGGTTTGCAATTTGAACAGGTTATAAATGATAATATAAATTCATCTAATATTTTATTAGTGATTCAAACAGACAAATACTCAGATAGTGAATATTGTCGAAAGGAGGTCATTATTGCGAAGCAATATGATATACCTTTACTTGTTGTTGATTGTATATGCGATGGAGAACAAAGAATCTTTCCATATATCGGAAATGCTCGTCACATTAAGTTGGATTATAATAGTGCAGATTTTGCTCAGCAGATTGTTGATAAAGCTTTAGAGATTGTGTTAGAAAAAGAATCACATATGCGAGTGGTTGATTCTTTTGTAAAACAATTTTATCTTAACAAGGGAAACTTGATTTTTGCAGCTGTAAAGAATGCACCAGAATTGCTGACTTTGTCCGATATTGATCATAATTATGTGAAAGTTTATCCAGAACCCCCCATAGGAAAAACGGAGTATGAGGTGATAAAACGTTTTTTATCATCTGCCGTTTTAAAAGATAAATCATCATATAGAGGTAAGTTTATAACACCTGTTAGAATGCTGGCTGCATGCGAAGATTTAGATTTAGGCGATAGGAAAATTGCTATTTCAATATCTGATGGAAATGATAATAAATTAGATGGATTAAATATAAACCATCTAAGGGCTCTGTCTATAGAATTGGCAAGATATTTGATATGTTATAATGCAAGCGTAATATATGGGGGAGATATAAATTATAATATAAATAAAAATTTTACTGTTGCTCTTATGAATGTATTTCATAAATATAATCTTGATAGTAATAATGAAAATAAAAAACATCTTTGTAATTATTTAGCATATTATCTTAGTGAGCAATTTGATCAAGATGATGAAGAAAAGATGCGTCCTGATGTACATATAATAAGAGTGGAAGGAAGTGAAGATGGGACACATGCAGGAGATTTGAGCAGGATGCGAATGAAAATGACAGAAGATATGTATGCAAGAGTTATAGTAGGTGGTAAACTTGAAGGCTATTCAGGTAAATATCCTGGTGTTTTAGAGGAACTTTTTTTAGCACTTAAAAAGGAAGCAATAACGCCAATATACCTAGTTGGTGCGTTTGGTGGCGCAACAGGTGAGGCAGTAAAATGCATAAGTGGACAAGGATATGATTTCAGATATCCTGAACTTGAAGAAACATTGACATCATGGGAGGTATTAAACAATGGTTTAAGTAAAGAAGAAAATGATAGGTTGTTTTATTCTAAAAATATAAATGAAATAATTTCTCTTGTTTTACGTGGGTTACAAGTTTCTATTAGGAGGGACAAGAATGAACACAGGAATTAATTTGGCAGAAAATTATTCTGCTTATAATAGTGTTTTGGAAGAGAAACGTGCAATAGCAGAGTCGGTTAATTGCGTAAAAAAGCAATGTGTATTCATTTCACATAAAAAATGTGATGAAGATGAGGCAGTGATAATAGGACGTTATATTACGGAAGTCTTAAAGCAAAATATATATTTAGATAAATATGATCCAGGTTTGCAGAATGCAACTCAAGAAGAAGAAGACGAAATAATTACAGAAATCATAAAAAGAGCGATTGAAGTATCGGATAAGATGCTGTGCATTATTTCACCATCTACCATAAATTCATGGTGGGTTCCATATGAAATTGGTTATGGAGATTCGAAAAAGTTGTCTATCGCATCCGTGAAAATAGTGGATTCTATTTCAATGCCTTCTTTTTTACAGATTCAAAAATGTATACATGATGTTGAGGGACTTAAAATTTTTTTAAAGGAAAATATTACTGAAGATATACCTTTAATGGAAAGATATGGTATATATAGCTTGAAACCTGTGGAGGAGAATGATTTAAATTACGTGTTTAGGTGATAGCTGAAGATGATGAGTGTAATTGTTTTTATATCGTTGATTATTACTTTGATTGTTATTTATAAATGCGATTTGACAACATTTATAGAATTATTATGTAGTTTGGAACCATTGCATAGCAACTCAAAACTTATATATTCATTAATAAGTGATCATATAGTTTTAGTTGTTTTTGGATTTGTAGGTTTGTTTTTAAAGATAAATCATGCCAAAATATGTTTAAATAAGATTAGTATACTTGGTTTGACTATTGAAGTAAAAGAAACAGACAAAGAAGTCAAAAATAAGGTTAAGCAATTTTTGGATTCGAAACGAACATTATTCTTTTTTGATAAAGAGAAAGATAATATAGATGACGTACTTCAATCGTATTATGAAATATATAAATTCTTACGAGAATGTATGGGTGACTTTGAGAAATTTGATAATGCTGATGATAATCAATGCTATGTAAAGTTGAAGGAAATGATTATTTGTTTAAATGAATTTCTTACTAATTATCAGTCTGACTATAGGCATTGGTATAAGGCTAATGTAGACTCTGAGTATAATGGCATTACAATACATGAGTTTCAACAAAAGTATTTTAAATACCAAGAATTATGTAATGCGTTTGAAGAATTAAATGCCCAAATGATAATATATGGAGAATTTTTCAATGCGGGAAATAGCTGGAGGAAGAAAGAGAATGAAGCATAAAGTTTTTGTTAGTTATCATCATGAAAATGACCAATTACAAGCTAATCATTTAAGGGATTTATATGGGAAAGATAACGCAATTTTTTCAGATAAGTCTCTTGAGGAGGCATTACCATCTTCATGGTCTAATGAAGAAATATTATCAGAGATTCGTACAAAGCATTTAGCCACAATCATGCATGTTTCTGTACATATGAAATCTGCTGTTAATGGCTCATTATTTGCCTATTGACACGAATAATAGGCATTTGCCCCATAAAATCACCT
>CADCIX010000006.1 GCA_902801565.1 uncultured Veillonellaceae bacterium
CCCGGATGATGCCGGTCTTTACATATTTGGTAAGTGTTGGCCGTGTGATTCCGAGAACACGAAGCACATCTTTGGCTAACATGGTACAATCCTCCTTCCGTGGTTATATTATACCATGTATTATATAAAATATGTACTCCATTTTAATTTTTTTAACATATTTCCTTACTATATCTTTCCCGCTACCAGGCAGATTCCGGACTTTCACCGGTTAGAAACGTGCGCCGCCGGGCGCACCCAAAAATAGAGAGCCGGGAATATCCCTGCCCTCATGCCCGATATACGAGATTGCCCGAAACGATGGTGGCGAAAATATCCAGATTTTCATCGAAGACAGCGAAATCCGCCTGCTTCCCCGCCTCAATGGACCCAAATTCCCCATAGACGCCAAGTTCCTTAGCCGGTGTGCGCGTCACCATCTCGATGACACGCGGCAAAGGAGCAGCGGTATTTTCCCGAAAGATGGCAATCCCAAGGTTCATTCGGAGCACGCTTCCCGCAATGGTGCCGTCTTCCAGGACCGCACGCTCCCCCGTCACCCATACCTTCTGCCCGCCGAGTTCCGAGGGACCATCCCCCATGCCGCAGGCGCGCATGGAATCGGTGACGAGGATGATATGGCGCCCCTGCTTGGCGCGATAGACAAGACGCTGGGCCATAGGGTGGGAATGGATATTGTCCGCAATGAGTTCGCAATTGGCCTCCGTGTCGAGTGCCGCGCCAACCACCCCGGGGTTCCGATGATGGAATCCCGTCATGGCATTGAAGAGATGTGTGAAATGCCCCATCCTGCGGTTTCGCACCGCCTCCATCGCCTGTTCATAGTCCGCCGAGGTATGCCCGATGGAAAGTACAATGCCCGCACTTCGACACTGTTTGGCGAAATCCCCATCCGGCAGTTCTTCCGGGGCAAGGGTGATGATCTTCACCACATCCTCAAATCCCTCGATATCTCCATAATCCGCCCTTCGGATATTCACCTCTGCCTGTGCGCCACGATGCGCCGCGCTGATGTAGGGTCCCTCCATATGGCACCCCAGCACCCGCGCCCCGTCTTCCTGCTGTTTCGCCATGGCACGGCGGATGCGTTCAAAGGCGCGATGGATGCGGGGCAGGTCATAGGTCATGGTGGTGGGCAGGAACCCTGTCACCCCCATCTGCGCCTGCATGCGGCGCATGACCGGAAGAGCCTCCTCGTCCTCATCCATCGCATCCTTCCCCCCGCAGCCATGGACATGGACATTGAGAAACCCCGGCGAAACATACCGCCCCGCCGCATCCATCACCTCATCCGCACTCCCGTCCCATTCCGTCATGGGAAGCACCTGCCGGATTTTTGCATCGTACTTTATAAAGCAATCGTCCCTGACCGCAAAATCTCCCTGCGCATCAGGAACGACAACATTGGCATGAATGATTGCCTTCATTTGTATTCCTCCCATCGAAAGGATACCTACAAAAGATATAATTCTATCATCAGCCCTGCTACTCCTGCAAATATTGCAAAAATAGCGCAGAGCCACAGCCCTGCGCCTATTCCACGCCGTGCAAATGAGCGTTATTCCTTCTTGTCTGTTCGGTTGGAATTTCGTTTCTCTATCACCTGTCGATGCAGCCGATCTTCCGCTACCTGGTAAACCTCAGAATCTGCTCTTGCACCAATCACAACAATTTCCATGCCATGCTCTGTATACCGAAGACGATAGACGACACGGATTCCAATGCGAAGGAGCTTGATTTTCAAACAACCCGCGAGATGGCTCCCTTGCTTATTTCCCAAAGAAACGCCATAACCACCTTCAGACTGCGGCAATGGATTTTGCAGCACTTTCTGGATTGCCTTTCGTACCATGAGCCTTGTGCTGCCATCCAGTCTGCGAAGATCCTCTCTCGCTTCCGGCAGGTAGATGGTTTTCCATGCCGTCATCCAATCTCAACCTCTTCCCATCCCTTTAGGTTTTCTTCCGTAAAGCCAAATTCTTTGTCAATTTCCTCTTGGGAAATGTATTCCTCCGCCGTTCTTGGTTTTGCCAAACGTTCCGCCGCCATACGATTGAGTTCCGCATCAGCCAGCTCATCCATGATCCTTTCGTACTCCGCATGGGACAACAGTACACAGGAGGGGTGCCCTTCCTCTGTGATAATCCTCGGCCCTTTGGTTTGCACCTCTGCAAAAATCTGTTTTGCTTGTGCCATAAAACTTGAAAATGGAAGTGTATTCCCAATTGCGATTTGCATAACCCTTCCCCCTTTTCCTTTACTATGATTTCGCCACTCAGCAGGAAAATCCTGCCGAAGCGGGGCAGCGTTTGCCTTACGCCCAAGCACATCCGAGGAAGACAGCTGCCAGGACAGGACGTCATAATGTTATTACATCGTTTCAATCCCCGTTCTCTTCCAGCACCGGCTTCAAGAATTTTCCCGTATAGGAAGCTTCCACCTTCACGATATCCTCCGGCGTGCCCTCGGCAACGATGGTCCCGCCCTGGTCGCCTCCCTCGGGACCAAGGTCAATGATGTGGTCGGCGGTCTTGATGACATCGAGGTTATGCTCGATGACCACCACGGTATCGCCGCCATCCACAAGGCGCTGCAGGATGCCAAGCAATTTATGGATATCCGCCGTATGCAGCCCTGTGGTGGGCTCGTCCAGGATATAGAGGGTCTTGCCGGTGGAACGGCGGGAGAGTTCCGTCGCCAGCTTCACCCGCTGCGCCTCGCCGCCTGAAAGGGTTGTTGCCGGCTGACCCAGCTTGATGTACCCCAGGCCCACATCTTGTATCACCTGCAGTTTCCGCGCCACCTTCGGCACATTCTGGAAGAACTCCACCGCCTCGTCAATGGTCATGTCCAGCACATCGGAAATCGTCTTTCCCTTGTACTTGACCTCCAGTGTCTCGCGATTGTAGCGCGCCCCCTTGCAGACCTCGCAGGGCACATAGACATCCGGCAGGAAGTGCATCTCGATCTTCAGGATGCCGTCCCCCTTGCATGCCTCGCAGCGCCCACCCTTGACATTGAAGCTGAACCTGCCTGCCCGATAGCCTCTGGTCTTCGCCTCAATGGTCTGGCTGAACAGCTCCCGTATGCTGTCGAATACCCCGGTGTAGGTGGCCGGGTTCGAGCGCGGCGTGCGCCCGATGGGCTGCTGGTCGATATTGATGATCTTGTCGATGTTCTCCAGCCCCTGGATGCGCTTGTGCTTCCCGGGCTTTCCCTTGGCATGATAAAGGCGGGAAGCAATCCCCTTGTAGAGGATCTCGTTGACCAGGGTGCTCTTTCCAGAGCCGGAAACCCCGGTCACCAGTGTCAGCGTACCCAAAGGGAATCTCACGTTGATGTTCTTGAGGTTGTTTTCCTGTGCCCCCACCACCTCGATCCGCCGCCCATTTCCCTTGCGCCGTTCCTTCGGCACGGGGATGAACTTCTTTCGGGAAAGGTAGGCCCCTGTGACGGAGTCCTTTGCCTCCATGATTTCCCGCACAGTCCCCTGCGCCACCACATAGCCGCCATTGGCACCTGCTCCCGGACCGATGTCGATGATGTGGTCCGCGGCATACATGGTGTCCTCGTCATGCTCCACCACGATGAGCGTATTTCCAAGATCCCTGAGATGCTTGAGGGTGCCCAGCAAGCGGTTGTTGTCCCGCTGGTGCAGGCCGATGCTGGGCTCATCGAGGATGTAAAGGACACCCATGAGTCCGGAGCCGATCTGTGTCGCCAGCCGGATGCGCTGGGCCTCGCCCCCCGACAGGGTTCCCGCCGCCCGCGACAGTGTGAGATAGTCCAGTCCCACGTTCAGCAGGAAGCTCAATCTCGCATGGATCTCCTTCAGGATCTGCGCCGCAATCTTCTGCTCCCTTGGCGTAAGCTCAAGGTTCTGGAAAAACGCGTCACAATCCCGGATGGTCATCTGCGTGACCTCATAGATGTTCTTCCCCCCCACCGTCACGGAAAGGGTTTCGGGCTTGAGACGTGCGCCATGGCAGGACTTGCAGGGAATGTTTGTCATGTAATTCTCATAGGACTCCCGCATCTCATCGGAATCCGTTTCCTCGTAACGGCGGGACAGCATGGTCATGACGCCCTCGAAGGGCACATTGTACTCCTTGTACTCCCCGAACATGTTGGTGTAATAGAAGGAAACCCGTTCCTCCCGGGAGCCATGCAGAAGAAGCTCCTGGGTTTTCCAGTCGATGTCCTTCCAGGGCGTGTCCACCGTATAGCCATGCTTTTCCAGGAGTGCCGTCATGGCACACATGGCATAGGAATGAGGATTTTTTGAAAGGGGCGCGAACACCCCCTCCCCCAGGGAAAGCTCATGGTCAGGAAGAACCAGTTCCTCGTCGAATTCCATGTGGCTGCCAAGCCCCGTGCATTCAGGACAGGCCCCATAGGGATTGTTGAAGGAGAACATGCGGGGCGTGATTTCCGGCAGACTGATGCCGCAGTCCACGCAGGCAAAGTTCTCGCTGAACATCAAAAGTTCGCCGTCCACCACCTGCACATAGACGACGCCTTCCCCCATCTTCAGGGCGGTTTCCAGGGAATCCGCCAGCCGCTTCTCCATGCCTTCCCGCACCACCAGACGGTCGATGACCACCTCGATGGTATGCTTCTTGTTCTTCTCCAGCGGAATATCCTCGTTCACATCGTAGACTTCCCCGTCGATCCGCGCCCGCACATAGCCTTCCTTGCGGATGTGCTCCAGGAGTTTCTTGTGCTCGCCCTTTTTCCCGCGTATGACCTGCGCCAGGATGAGCAGTTTCGTCCGCTCCGGCAATTCCATCAATTTGTCGATCATCTGGTCCACGGTCTGCTGGGTGATGGGCTTTCCGCATTTCGGGCAATGGGGGCGTCCCGCCCGGGCGAACATGAGGCGCAGATAATCGTAGATTTCCGTGACCGTCCCCACCGTGGAGCGCGGGTTGTGGCTCGTGGTCTTCTGGTCGATGGAAATGGCGGGGGAAAGCCCCTCGATATTGTCCACGTCCGGCTTGTCCATCTGTCCCAGGAACTGGCGTGCATAGGAGGACAGGGACTCCACATAGCGTCTCTGCCCCTCTGCATAGATGGTGTCAAAGGCCAGAGAGGATTTCCCGGAGCCCGAAAGTCCCGTCACCACCACCAGCTTGTCCCGGGGTATCTCCACATGGATATTCTTCAGGTTGTGGGCACGCGCCCCCTTGATCTTGATCGTATTTTCCATGAGCTATCTTCCTTGCTTCTTCTTTGCACTGGCGGGCATGCTGCCCTCCAGCTCGATAATCATGTCCCTGAGCTCCGCCGCCCGCTCGAACTCCAGCGCTCTCGAGGCCTGCTGCATCTCGCGGATCAAGCCCTTCAGGACCTTTTCCTTTTCCTTCTTCGTCAGCTTCTTCTTTTTCTTCTTCCCATCCTCGCCATAGCTTGCTGCCGTCTCCGCCACCAGTGTCGTCTCGATGAGCTGGACGATGGGCTTCTCGACGGTCTTCGGCACAATGCCATGGGCCTTGTTGTAATCCTCCTGCACCGTGCGGCGCCGCTGTGTCTCGTCCATGGCGCGCTGCATGGAATCCGTCACACGGTCTGCGTACATGATCACATGGCCGTTGGCATTCCGCGCCGCCCGCCCGATGGTCTGGATGAGAGAGGTGTCCGAGCGGAGAAAGCCCTCCTTGTCCGCATCGAGGATGGCGATCAGGGAGACCTCCGGCATGTCCAGCCCCTCGCGCAAAAGGTTGATTCCCACGAGAACATCAAACTCCCCTGCGCGCAGATCATGGATGATCTCCGCCCGCTCGATGGTGGCGATATCCGAATGGAGATAACGCACCTTGATGCCCATTTCCTTCAGGTAATCCGTGAGATTCTCCGCCATTTTCTTCGTCAGTGTCGTCACAAGAACGCGCTCATCCCGTTCAATCCGAAGGCGAATCTCTCCCAGCAGATCGTCAATCTGCCCCTCCAGAGGCCGCACCTCCACCTCCGGGTCAAGAAGCCCCGTGGGACGGATGACCTGCTGCGCCACCTGCTGGGCCTGACCCAGTTCATACTTCCCCGGCGTGGCGGAAACATAGATGATCTGATTGATCCGCTCGGAAAACTCCTCAAAGGTCAGCGGGCGGTTGTCAAAGGCCGAGGGCAGGCGGAACCCGTTGTCCACAAGGGATATCTTGCGGCTCCTGTCCCCGGCATACATGGCGTGGAGCTGCGGAAGCGTGACATGGGACTCGTCCATGACGATGAGAAAGTCCTCCGGGAAATAATCCAAAAGGGTATAGGGCGCCTCCCCCGCCTTCCTGTGGGTGAGATGGCGGGAATAGTTCTCAATGCCGGAACAGTACCCCATCTCCTGCATCATTTCCAGATCGTAGTTCGTCCGCTGTTCCAGCCGCTGCGCCTCCAGGAGCTTCCCCTGTTCCCGAAAGAGCCTGAGCTGCTCCTCCAGTTCCTCCCGTATCGTCCCCATGGCGATCTTCATGTCCTCATCCGCCGTCACGTAATGGGAGGCCGGAAAGATCATAGAATGGATGCGCTCGCCGTAAATCTCTCCCGTGGTCACATCAAATTCCAGGATTCGCTCCACCTCATCGCCGAAAAGCTCGATCCGGACCGCCCGATGATTGTATCCCGCAGGAAACACCTCTATGACATCGCCGCGCACCCGGAACCTGCCGCGCTCAAAGGCAATGTCATTGCGCTCGTACTGCATGGTCACCAGCTTCCGCAGAATCCAGTCCCGGTCCGCCTCCTGCCCTTTATGCAAGGAAAGCACCATCTCGTGGTAGCTCTCCGGAGAGCCGAGGCCATAGATGCAGGACACGCTGGCAACAACGATCACATCCCGCCGCTCGAACAGGGAACAGGTTGCCGAATGGCGCAATTCATCGATCTCGTCATTGATGGAGGCATCCTTCTCGATATAGGTGTCCGTGGAGGCAACATAGGCCTCCGGCTGGTAGTAATCGTAATAGCTCACGAAATACCCCACGTAATTGTGCGGAAAAAAAGCCTTGAACTCACTGGCAAGTTGTGCCGCCAGTGTCTTGTTGTGGGCGATGACCAGTGTCGGCTTCTGCACCTTTTCGATGACCTTTGCGATGGTATAGGTCTTGCCCGTTCCCGTGGCCCCCAGAAGCACCTGCGCCTCCTGACCGTTCCCGATTCCCGCCGCCAGATCCGCAATCGCCCGGGGCTGGTCCCCCATGGGCTCAAAGGGAGCCACCACTTCAAAGGGTGTCTCCTCATCAAATTGCATCGTGTTAAGCTTTGGCACCGCAGCCATTCCCATCCCCCCTTCTCGAACATACATACCCTATTATTATAACGTATTGCCCGTATTTTGTCTTTGGCAAAATCTGAACAATACGTTATAATAATAGTAAGACTTCTCTTGAAATTTCGCGTTTTCTGCCAGCCAAGGAGGACCTCCCATGAGACGATTTTTCTGCCTGTTTCTCTGCCTGACCTGCCTCCTGGCCTGTCTTGCCATGCCGGAAACATCCGCTGCCGAAGACGGCATGCGCCCCATCATCCGCATCGGCTGCATCCTGCCACAGCCAACCACGCCGGATATCTTTGCCAACCGGCAGTACTATACGATATTCATCGATGAGCTGACAAAATACACCGGCTGGGACTACCGGCCCGTCTACCTTTCCTCGGAAGAGGCTTTCCCCATGCTGGAATCGGGGAAAATCGACCTGCTCATGCCTACTGAAAGAAATGAGAACCGTCTGTCCCGGATCAGTTATACAAACAGCCAATTTGGCCTGGATGTCATCGGCCTTTTCACCCGTCCCGATGACAACACTTTCAACCCAAACGACCTTAGCACCTTGCAGGGCGCCTCCATCGGCCTGCTTGAAAACCGGCAGGCCAATAATGCACTGGAAGCCTTCCAGAAGGACAACAACCTGACGCTTGACTGCCACTACTACCTCACGACGGAGTCCATGATGGCTGCCCTGGCCTCCCACGAAATCGACCTCGTCCTGGATACCGCAACCAACGTACGCCACAACGCGCATTATCTGCTCTCCCTGGACACCTGCCCCGTCCATATCGCGGCGCTCGCCACATCCCAGGAACGGCTCCGGGCCATCGATGACGCAGCAATCATCCTGCTGAACGAGAATTCCCTGTTCCACTCCCACCAATACGATTTTCTGCACAGCCAGCTGGAAAGCGAGACCACCCATTTCACCCCGGAGGAAACAAAAGCCATCCGGGAAATGGCTCCGCTCAAGATTGTCCTGTTCGGCGAGCATCGCCCCTATATCCACTATGACAAGGAAAGCCAGGAGATGACCGGCATCTATCTGGACATACTCGCTGCCCTTGAAAAGGATTCCGGCATTCCCTTCCAGACCGTCTACACCCATTCCTATGACGAGGCACAGGAAATGCTGCGGGACGGCCGTGCCGATCTCATGCTGGATATCTATACCAACGCACGGGAAACCCGTGATTTCACCTTCACTGCCCCCCTCTACGTCGAGAAATTCAGCTTCGTCGCGCCCAACCGGCCGGACTGGCAGGATATCTCACATCTCGTGATTCCCACGATGTACCCGTCCTTCCGCCACTTCGTGGAAAAAATGCTGCCAAAAACGCAGATCATCGTCCAGCCCACTACCATAACCGCCCTGAACACCCTTGTGAAGGAAAAGGCAGATGCAGCCATCATCGACAATCTCCAGTTGCAGATGGAGCGCCCCCTCATTCCCTATCCGGAACTCTCCGTCGTCCCCACCGCCTCCCTCAAGATTCCCATGAGCCTCGCCATCGCCCCGCATCACTCACGAGACCTGCAGGGCCTGTTGGAC
Source organism: uncultured Veillonellaceae bacterium (assembly GCA_902801565.1). Classification (GTDB taxonomy): domain Bacteria; phylum Bacillota; class Negativicutes; order Selenomonadales; family Selenomonadaceae; genus UBA3796. The sequence goes on from CADCIX010000006.1 coordinate 8,811, forward strand.
AAGGCCATCCTGCGGCTGCATCCCCAGAAAGTCGAGCAGATCATCCTGCACCATACCATGAATGAGACGCCGCAGCTCACCTTCTCCCATATCCTCCATTACTATCCACTGCAATGCGGGCTTGCCTTCGGCATGATCCTTCTCCTCCTGGCACTGCTCACCTTCTTCTACCACCACAACAGACAGATCAAGCAGGAGCAAAGAAAACTGGAAGACCGGAACCTCGTCCTGCTGGATGCCATCGAGTCCATACAGATCGCCAACGACGACCGCGACAGCTACAAACAGATGGCAGAGACCGATCCCCTGACCGGCCTGCTCAACAAGGACGGCATCCAGCGAGAGGCAAAGACCCTCTTCCTCGTCCCCCCTGGAAAAGGCCGCTGTCATGCCCTCGTCATCACGGATCTCGACCATTTCAAGGAAGCCAACGACATCGGAGGGCATCAGTACGGGGACACCGTCCTGAAGGAATACGCCACCATCCTGAGAAGCATCCTGCGGGAGGAAGACAAGGCCGGGCGCTTTGGCGGGGACGAGTTCATCGTCCTCCTGCGGAACGTGCGCCCCGACGATGTGGCACACATTGCAGAACGCATCAACAAGGCCACCCGTGAGATTCCCCACAGCGAAGACCTGCCGGGAGTCAGCGCCAGCATCGGCATCGCCCTCTTCCCAGAGCATGGCGAGGACTACGACACGCTCTTCCGCGCCGCTGACCATGCCCTCTACTGCGTCAAGAAGGACGGGCGCGACGGCTATTCCATCGCCCAGAGGATATAAGTCAATACTCTATACGAAAACCCCGGCAGGGGCACCGCGATGGTTCGCTGTGTTCTGCCGGGGCTCTTTTCAGGAAATATCAGATTGCATAGAAATTGACGAGCTTCGCATCGAAGATCCCATCGACTTCCTTGACCTTTGCCAGGATGTCCGCCGGAATGTCGTCGTCAATGGTCAGCACCATGAGGTTCGTTCCCTCCACATCGGCCTTGCCCACCTGCATGCCAGAGATGTTGATGTTGGCTGCCCCCATGATGGAACCGACCGTGCCGATGATGCCGGGGCGGTTGATGTGCGGGCAGATGAGGATGCGGGCATGGGGATCCACGTCCACGCGGAACTTGTTGATGCGGACGATGCGGCCCTCATCGCCAAAGAGCGTCCCCTGCACGGACACTTCCTTGTCCTTTGCCTTTACCTTTACCGTGATGAGATTTGCAAAGTTCTCCGCTTCCTTGTTCTTCGTCTCCGTGATCTTGATGTTGCGCTCCTTGGCAAAGCCCGGCGCATTGACGTAATTTACCTCGCTCTCCATGATGGGGTTCAGCATGCCCTTGATGACAGCCGTGGAGAGAAGCCCTGTGTTGACCTCGGTGATTTCCCCGTTGTAGGTGATTTCCACGCTCTTGATGGGGCCTTCTGCGAGGGAGCAGACCGTTCCTCCGATGCGCTCCGCCAGATTGAGATAGGGCCCGATGACCTTCATGACCTGCGGGGAAACAGGCGCCATATTGACCGCCGTGGACACAGGCTCGCCCTTGAGTGCCGCAAGGATGCCCTCCGACACGTCCACGGAAACCCCAATCTGCGCCTCCACCGTCGATGCGCCGAGATGAGGCGTGAGGATGATGCCGGGAATGCCCAGCAGAGGATGATCCGCAGGAATCGGCTCACTGGTGAACACGTCGATTGCCGCGCCTGCCACGATGCCATCCTTCACCGCCTGGGCCAGATCCGCCTCGTCGATGATGCCTCCGCGGGCGCAGTTCACAAGGCGCACGCCCTTCTTCATCTTCTTCATCTGCTCCATGGAGATCATGCCCTTGGTCTCAGGAGTCAAAGGCATATGCACCGTGATGAAGTCTGCCTCCGCAATCACATCATCCAGGGAACCCACCTTGACACCAAGGGACTTCGCACGCTCCTCATTGATATAGGGATCATAGGCGATGACATTCATGTCAAAGGCCAGGGCCCTCTTTGCAACGCCGCTTCCGATACGCCCCATTCCGACAACGCCGAGAGTCTTTCCGCGAAGTTCCACGCCCACATATTTCTTGCGGTTCCATTCGCCCTTCTGCAAGGTCTCGTTGGCAATGGGGATATGGCGGGACATGGCGAGCATCATGGCCATGGTATGCTCCGTGGCTGCGATGGTGTTGCCGCCGGGGGAGTTGATGACGATGATGCCTCGTGCGGTTGCCGCAGGAATGTCGATGTTGTCCACGCCGACGCCGGCCCTGCCGATGATCTTGAGTTTCTCCGCACGCTCGATGACATCCGCCGTGACCTTGGAAGCCGAGCGGACCATCAGCGCATCAAACTCCGGAATGATGGAAAGAAGCTCCTCATGGGAAATCTTCTCCTTCACTACCACTTCGAACTCCTTCTCCAGAAGCTCGATACCCTTTGTCGAAATACCATCTGCTGCCAAAACCTTCATAATGACTCTCCTCCTCAAACAAATTTACTTCTTCTCCAACGCTGCCGCCACAAACCCATGGAACAAGGGATGGGGATGGGTGGGACGGGATTTCAGTTCCGGATGGAACTGGGAGGCCACGAACCAGGGATGATCCTTGATCTCCACGATTTCCACAAGACTGTCATCGGGAAGGGTACCCGCAATGACCATGCCCTTCTCCGCCAGCCGCTCCCGGTACTCGTTGTTGAACTCATAGCGGTGGCGGTGGCGCTCCGCAATCTCATCCTGCCCGTAGCATTCCATGGTATGGGTACCAGGAACGATCTTGCAGGGATACGCCCCGAGGCGCATCGTCCCGCCCTTCTGGACCACGCCGAGCTGGGAATCCATGAGGGCGATGACAGGATGTTTCGTCTCCGCATTGAACTCCGTGCTATGGGCATCCGTCATACCGCAGACATGGCGGGCAAACTCGATGACGGCGCACTGCATGCCAAGACAAAGCCCCAAGAACGGGATATTGTTCTCCCTGGCATACTGGATGGCCCTGATCTTGCCTTCCACACCGCGGTCCCCGAAGCCTCCGGGAACGAGGATTCCCTTGCAGCCAACGAAGACCTCATCGAGATCCACATCGGAGGCCTCGATCTTCTCCGAGTTCACCCACTGGATCTTCACAGCGGCATCATTGGCAATCCCCGCATGGTGAAGCGCCTCCGTAACGGAGATATAGGCATCGGGAAGTTCCACATACTTGCCCACCACAGCAATCTTTACCTTGGTTGCCGGATGATAGATCTTGTAGACCATCTTCTCCCAGCTTTCCATGTTCGCCGGGCCATAGTTCATGTCGAGCTTGGAAAGCACGATCCTGTCCAGCCCCTCCTGCTGCATCATGAGGGGAACCTCGTAGATGCTTGGTGCCGTGCGGTTCTCGATGACGGCATTCGCGTCCACGTCGCAGAACAGGGCAATCTTTTCCTTCATCTCCTTGGAGATGGTCTTCTCCGTGCGGCAGACGAGGATGTCCGGCTGGATGCCGATGGCCCGGAGTTCCTTGACGCTGTGCTGGGTAGGCTTCGTCTTGAGCTCTCCTGCCGCAGATATATAAGGAAGCAAAGTGACGTGGATGTAGAGGACATCGTTCTTCCCCACCTCTTTCTTGACCTGTCGTATGGCCTCAAGAAAGGGCTGGCTCTCGATGTCACCCACGGTGCCGCCGATTTCCGTGATGACCACGTCTGCACCGTCGGCTGCAGCCACATCATAGACACGCTGCTTGATCTCATTGGTGATATGGGGGATGACCTGCACCGTACTGCCGAGATAGTCTCCCTTCCGTTCCTTGGAAAGCACGGACCAGTATACCTTGCCCGTCGTGATATTGGAGTTCTTCGTGAGATTGATGTCAATAAAGCGCTCGTAATGTCCCAGGTCCAGGTCTGTCTCTGCTCCGTCCTCCGTGACAAAGACCTCGCCGTGCTGATAGGGACTCATGGTGCCGGGGTCAATATTGATATAGGGATCGAACTTCTGAATCGTGACCTTGATTCCCCGATTCCTGAGCAAGCGGCCCAAGGATGCCGCCGTAATGCCTTTCCCCAGAGAAGACACCACACCGCCGGTAACGAAAATATACTTTGCCATCTATATTTCCTCCTGCTATTCCTGAATGCTCTCGAATAATTTCTCCTTGCGGCGGCTGGCCTTGGAAGAACCCTTGCTGCCGGCAGCCGTGGAACGGGAAGAAGTGTGGGTGCGCTTAACCTCGGGAGGAGCCCACTCTATGAGGCCCCATTGCCCCTCTCCCTCATAATGGAACCTGCTGTCCATATTGATATGCGTGTATACCTCAGAGATTGCTGCGGAAAGCGACTGGACAGGCTTGTGCTTCTTCTCGATGACCTCCAGGACAAGATCCTTGTAGTACATCGCCTGTCCTTTCTGGCTCAATATATAGTATGCGACATCTGCTTCAGAACTGGTGACGAAATCCAAGAGAAAAACCCCTTTCTATGCTACATCTTATTCGGTGCCGACACCCCAAGGATTCCAAGGGAATGGCGGATGACATGGGCCGCGACATCGACAAGGGCAAGCCGCGCCTCGGCAAGAGACGGCTCCACGCCCATGATGCGGCATTTATTGTAGAAGCTGTGGAACAGGCTGGCAAGGTCATAGGCATATCTTGCAATGCGCTGGGGCGCATACTCTGCCGCTGCCCGGTCCACTTCCTCCGTGTATTCCTCGATCTTCTTGATGAGGGCAATCTCCGTCTCATCCGTGAGCAATTCCATCTGAGGATGCTCCCCAAGGGCAAGACCCACTTCCTCTGCCTGCCGATGGATGCTGCAGATGCGGGCATGGGCGTATTGGATATAGTAGACGGGATTCTCGTTGGACTGTTTCTTCGCAAGATCCAGATCGAAATCCAGCTGGCTGTCCAGGGAACGCATGAGGAAGAAATACCTGGCAGCATCAGTGCCCACTTCCTCCATGAGCTCGTTCAATGTGACGCTCTCTCCCGTGCGCTTCGACATCTTGACGAGTTCTCCGCCGCGATAGAGGCTGACCATCTGAAGGAGCAAGACCTCCAGATGGGAGGCATCATAGCCCAGAGCCGACATGGCCGCCTTCACCCTGCAGACATAGCCGTGATGGTCCGCGCCCCAGATATTGATGAGCTTGCCGAAGCCCCGCTCGAACTTGTTGCGATGGTAGGCAATATCCGCGGCCAGATAGGTGGGCACACCATTCTCCCGGATGACCACCCGGTCCTTGTCGTCCCCATAGGCCGTGGATTTCAGCCAAAGGGCTCCGCCCTCCTCATAGATATTGCCGTTTTTCTTCAATACCTCGACGGCCTCATGGATTGCATCGGGATGCAGGGTGCGCTCGCTGAACCACTTGTCGAAGGTCACATGGAAGGCTTCCAGATCCTCCTTCAGAGCCGCCAGCTTCTCCTGATAGGCAAGGTCCTTGAAGATGGCAAGACGCTCCTTTTCCTCCAGCCCGAGATACTTGTCCCCGTCCTTCTTGAGGATGCGCTTTGCCGTGTCGATGATGTCCGCGCCATGATACCCATTCTCCGGGAATTCCACGGTCTTCCCCAGAAGTTCCAGATAGCGGGCATTCACGGACATGGCAAGATTGTCCATCTGGTTCCCTGCATCATTGATGTAATACTCGCTCTCCACAGGATAGCCGGCTGCCCGCAACAGGTTCACCAGGGCGCTCCCCACAGCTGCGCCGCGCCCGTGCCCCACATGCAGAAGCCCCGTGGGATTGGCGCTCACGTACTCCACCTGTATCCGTTCTGTATCCTTGGCGGGAAGCTGGCCGTATTCCGCCCCCGCCTCGAAGATCTTCCGGAAGGAATCATAGAGCACATTGGATTTCAAATAGAAGTTGAGGAACCCCGGGCCTGCAACCTCCGTGCGCTCCAGCCAGTCCCCCTCCATGCGCTTCGCCAGCTCCTCGGCAATCTTTCGGGGGGTCATGCGGAACACCTTCGCCGACTGCATGGCAAAATTCGTGGCAAAGTCGCCAAACTCCTTCTGCGGCGGAACCTCCAGCGCAATCTTCGCGAGCTCCCCCTCCGGGAACACGCCATCCGCCATGGCAGACCTCGCCGCCTCCTCAATGGCCTTTTCCAATGTCTCCTTGATATCCAAGTCGAATCCTCCTAACAGACATACTTCCAAACACTCCCTAGTATAACGCAAAATAGAAGGTTTTGCCAGAGGCAAAACCTTCTATTTTATGTTCCGATCGAATTGTCCGCTTTTCCGTCCTACTTCTGATCAACGGCGATATCCAGTTCCACGATCTGCCCCCCCAGATCCATCTCAACCGTGAGATACTGGGAATCGCTGATCTTGACCTGGAAATTCGCCCCAATGGTCAGGCTTGGCGTGGAAATATCCACCTCAAGGCCCATGCCCGTAAGATTCGTTGCAGCATTTGCCGTGAGCATGTTCGACATCTCCGAGATGGCACTCTGTGCCATGGCATCAAACTCATTGATGGGCATCCCCATCATCATCGTCGAGGCAATATACTTTGCCGTGTCCTCCGACATATTGTAAACGACATTGCCGCGAATCTGCTTGGTGAAACCGACAATGACAGAAACTCCCCGGCTGACGGCATTCCTTTCCCTGACGTAGAGTTTCGCGCGCTTTGGCTCCGGAAACCCCATCTGCGGCATGACAGATGTAAATGCATCAACGAAAGGATTTACTAATTTCGCATCCATCTTATCATTCCCCTTCCGCAAATCCAACGTTCAGATAAATCTTGCCAATCCTTGTATCTGCCGTAATCTTGAAAGTCGTAAGTTTCGGGCTCGCGATGCGGATATTCGTGCCGCTGATCGTGCCCGGCGGAGTGATGCGCATTTCCTTGTCCTTGAACACATCATTGATATTCGACACACCGCGTCCCACGATGATATTCACAGCTTCCTCCACCGTGTCGCTGGCATCATCCTCGTCCAGATCCTTCGGATCGTCGATATTCAACATAATCGAAGAGAACTTGTTCATGGTATCCACGTCCATGTAGACAATGGCACGCCCCACAGGAAAGCCCGTGAGACCCACGATGACGGCGATGCCGCTCACGTCGAGGTAACGGCGGTCATCCAGTTCCAGGCTGACCTCGCTGTGCACCCCGATCATGCTGAAAATGCCCTGCTGTAAAGCGCGCACGAAGGCCTTGGCATAGGACTCCCTGAGAACGGCAATCTTTCCCACCTTGCTCTGGCAAAGCACCATCATCGTATCAATCAGGTCGTTGGTGCTGATGGGCTTCTGCAAGAAGGCACTGATGCCCACTTCCCGGCCCGTGGCCACCAGGCTGGCATCCTTCATCGCACTGATCATGATGATCTTCACATCGGAATCAATGGCATGGATGCGCCTGCTGCACTCAATGCCATCGGCATCGGGAAGATTCATGTCCATCGTGATGATGCTGGGATGCGTCTCCCCGTACAAGGCTACCGCTTCTGCTGCGGTCTTCGCCTCGGCGCATACCTCGAAGTTCGTCTTGGCCAGATGCCCCCGGATCATGGCACGGCTGATCTTCGAATCATCTACTATCATTACCTTGACTTTCTCCACAAAGCTCACCTGCTTCTCTCTATATGATTTTTAAAAGCCATTTTCCCTTATTAGATTAATTCTTCGCTATCCACATAGAAAATCCCTGCTAAAATAAAACTTTTTTCCTCAAATTTCTAAAAAGAAACGAGAAAGGCACCCCATCGACCTCGATGGAGTGCCCAACAAAAGAAATTCATTCCACTTCAATATTCGTCACAATACGGCCAAGCCGTGTTCCCGAAAGGAGATTCCACATCCATTTGAGGGAGATGGTGAGCTTCATGTGGGTTCCCGCCAAGCGATAGAGATGGATGAACATCCATGCACACCATGCGAGGAACCCCGTCAGTTCCGGATTCATGCTGGTCTTGTTGACCACGGCCTCGCCGCGCCCAATGGTCGCCATGGCGCCCATATCTTTATAATGGAAGGATTCGAGATTCTTATCGCCCTTGATGAGTTTGAGGATATTCCTGCAGGCAACCTCCGCCTCCTGGTAGGCCACAGGCGCCACCGTGGGAAGCGGGCGCTCCGTTCCATGGCAGAAACTCGCACAGTCGCCGATGACAAAGACCCGGTCGGATCCCTTGGCAAGAAGGTTCTCCTCCACGATGATGCGCCCGGCGCGATCCACCTCCGCACCGCAATTTGCGATAAAGGGCACTGCCTTGACACCGGCGGCCCAGATGACCGTTTGTGTGGGAATGGACCGCCCGTCCTTGAGGTTCAGTGTCTTGCCGTCATAGCCAACCACCTGGGTGGAAAGGGAAACCTCAACCCCCTTCCCCCGAAGGACTTCCACGGTATGGTCGCGGAGCCGCTGGGACATCATGGGCAGCACGGTCGGCGTCGCCTCGATGAGCTTGATGCTGACCTCGTTGAAGTCGATGTTGTGGTATTCCTTCTTCTGTATCTCGATGAGCTCGCATATGGCACCGGCCTCCTCGATGCCCGTGGGGCCTCCGCCCACCACCACGAAGGTCAGCATGCGGCGGCGTGTCGCCTCGTCATCCTGATGCTTGTTGGCACGCTCGAACATATGAAGGACATGATTGCGGATGTGCAGTGCCTCCTGTATGGTCTTCATGCCATAGGAATACTTCTCCACGGACTCCATGCCAAAGTAGTTCGTCGTGGCCCCTGCCGCCAGGATCAGATAGTCATAGGGAATCTCTCCATGGTTCGTCAGCAGCACCTGCCTCGCCTGGTCCACGCCCTGGGCCTTCGCCATGAAGAGATCCACATTCTTGTTCTCCCGGAAAAACGCCCGGATGGGGTAGGCAATCTCCGCCGGGTCCAGGATTGCCGTGGAAATCTGGTAAAGAAGCGGCTGGAACAAATGGAAGTTATGGCGGTCCACCAACATGACCTCCACATTCTCCCTGGCGAAGAGCTTGGCAGCCTTGATGCCGCCAAAACCTGCTCCCACAATCACGATATGCGGCCTGCTGTTTGCCATGATAGTTTCCTCCCCAATAGATTCGTGAAAAAAATAACTTTTGTATATCATATCACACTTTATTGGTTTTTCAAGGAAAATTTTCTTTACTTCCAAAAGTTATCGTTATGTATTGGCAGAGCCTCCGAATCCCTCTGATTTCAACCGAATGCCTATTGTGGAAGTGTTCTGGCCCGGAATCCTTTGCCCTTCGCAACATATCGTCCCATGGCACGGATGCGCCCTTCCATGCAGCCCCGACAGTCCGCAGGGGTATCCGAAACGCATATCTTGCCTGGATACAAGGCGTATTTCCTGCGGTATTCCCCTTCCGTCACATTGGGCATGACCACGTTTGCCCCGGAGGCAAGGATGATTTCCCTGCCTCCCTTCACCATGGTCTCCACCGCCGTGGTTGCCGGAATGTTCGCCTCGGGCAGAAGCAACCGGAGCAGGGAAACCATGCGCCGCGTGAGGTGAAAATCCCCCGCTTCCTCATCCCCAAGGGGCGTATCCCCATTGGGAATGAGCGGACCGATGCCCAGCATGTCCACATCCATTTCCTGATAAAAGAGGATATCCTCTGCAATGGATTCCAGGCTTTGCCCGGGAAGGCCTACCAAAGTTCCCGTCCCGACCTCATATCCCAAACGCTTCAAGTCCTGCAGGCAACGCACGCGATTTTTGTAGCTCATGCCCGGATCCAGTTTCTCATAGAGTGCTTCATTCGTCGTTTCTATGCGAAGCAGATAGCGATCTGCCCCTGCCTCGCGAAATGCCTTGTATTCCTCATAGGAGCGTTCCCCAATGGAAAGGGTGATGGCCATGTCCAGCTTCTTGATTTCTCTAAGAATCCCTGCCATCCTCTCCACATTGAAATACGGATCCTCTCCGGACTGCAGGACCACCGTCCGGTAACCATAGCCCTTGGCCTTCTCCGCCAGCATGACGATTTCCTCTCCGGACAGCCGATAGCGCTCCAGCCTTCGGTTGTCCCGGCGCAGGCCGCAGTACATGCAGTTCTGGCGGCAGATATTGGAGAACTCGATGAGCCCCCGCAGATGGATGCCATCTCCCACATAGGCATGGCGCACCCTGTCAGCAGCTGCCGCCAATGCCTCCTCGCACTCCGGCGAGGCAAGCAGGGACACGAGATCCTCCTTATCCAGCCGATGTTCCCTTTCCGCCCGCAAAACCAGCCTGTCCAGCACAATCCACCGCCTCACATGCAATGTGTTACTTCTTGTCCTTCTTATCTTTCTTGTCTTTCTTATCCTTCTTGTCCTTCTTATCCTCATCTTTTAGCGGATTCTTCGCCTCTTCGAGCTTCTTCTTGTCTTCCTCCCGAAGTTCCCCCTTCGTATGCCCTATGATTTCCTCCTGATGTTCAGCCGCGTATTCGAGGATTGCCCGGTAGAACTTTCCATCCACGTCCTTCTCCCCATAGGAGTCCAGGCTCACCGGCTCATAATTCTTCTCCACGTTCAAGGGATTCCAGCCATCATCCAGATCGTTATGCTCTATAATGCGCACGGTCTTTTCCTCAAGATTGAACTCCAGATAATCCGCTGCCCCCGTCAGCATATCATAACCGTCCATATCCATCATCCGCCAGCGGCGCTTTGCCACCACATCCTCAATCTGCACGGGATCATATACCTTGATGGTCGGCACGATCAGCCGATTGAGGTCAATGTATCCTTCCTTGTCCACCGCATAGCACATCTGCTCCTTGTTGAAATAATATCCCGCACGGGCAGTTGACTGAACCCATTCAAAAGTATCCTTCGGAAGTGTCGGAGTCGCCTCAATGGCAGACTGCCCTGAAAGCAGCAACGCACCGGCCACCATTCCCATTGCACAGATTTTCTTGATAGAATATTTCATAAAAGTTCCTCCTGACTCAATCATCCCGGCTCCTATAAAGCTCATCCAGCTCATAGGGAGTTTCCTGATAGACGTAATAGTTCAACCAATTCGCAAAAAGCAGATGCGCCACAGAACGCCACCGCACAATCGGGGGCTTCGATGGGTCATCCTGGGGATAATAATTGATGGGAATCTTTGGGTTCATGCCCGCCTTGAAATCCCTGTCATATTCCTGCTTCAAGGTCATCGGGTCATATTCCGCATGACCTGTGATGAAGAACTGGCGTTTTTCCAGGTTGGCGATGATGTACACCCCCGCATCCCCTTCTGCCTCCGCCAGGATGGTAAGCTCCGGAACCTTCAGGATGTCCTCCTTGTGTTCCTCCGTATGGCGGGAATGGGGCACATAGAACTCATCGTCAAACCCCCGCAAAAGGCGCTCATGCTCCACGCAAAGATGATGCCGGTAAACGCCGAAAATCTTCTCCGGCACATGGTACTTCGGGATGCCATAGTGATAGTAGAGCCCGGCCTGCGCTCCCCAGCAGATATGGAAGGTGGAATATACATGGGTGTTGGTCCACTCCATGATTTCCGCAACCTCATCCCAATAAGCGACCTCCTCGAACTCGTAATTCTCCACGGGAGCGCCGGTGATGATGAAACCGTCGTACTTCCTGTGGCGCACCTCGGCGAAAGTTCCATAGAACTCCGTGAGATAATCCTGGGAAGTATGAGACGGCGTATAGGACTCCGTGTAGATAAAGTCCACCTCCACCTGCAGCGGCGTATTGCCAAGCAGTCTCAGAAGCTGCGTCTCCGTGACAGACTTAATCGGCATGAGGTTCAATATAAGCAGTCGCAAGGGACGGATATCCTGGCTGTAGGCCCGGTCCGCATCCATGACGAAGATATTCTCACCCTCCAGCACATGAGCGGCCGGCAGATTGTTCGGTATCTTTATCGGCATTGGCTTCACCTTTCAAAAACAGGCAGCATCCTCAAGGTCGGATGCTGCCTTCATATTTCACAAAAAGACTCGCAGGAATCTCCGCATCAATCAATACGATAGCGATTCACCCAGGTGGAATATCCCTTGGCAAAAGCCCGCAGACGCACAAGTCCCTTATATTCCGGGGACGTCTCCACGATGGGGCGGTATTTGCCGTCCATGTCATCCTCCAAGACCTGCCAGCCGGTCTTCGGGCTCCAATACTTGCCCGACACGAAAAGCTCCGTCCCATTAGGGAGATTCACCGACTTCTTCATGAACTTGATCTCCAGGACGCCTCCTGCAGCATCCTTCTGTTCCTCCCATTCCCAGAGGATGAGATTGTCGCCGCGGAGCCGCATGGTTGTCGTATCCGCCGTCACTTGAGTGGAAACGCCGCCCTGTTCAGACTGCCAAAGAGTGATCCATCGATCCTCCGCCATGCGCCGCGCCATCTCGCCCTGGCGGAAAACTTCATCCACAATGGCGGCATAGAACTCATCATCAAATTCCTGAGAGTTGACCTCTTTCTCACGGTCCTCCGCCTTCGACCAGATAACCTTGCCATCCGCATCGTAGAAGTTCTCACGAACATACTGCACGGTACGATTCTGTGGATTGATGCGGACCTGCGCCAGGCTGTAGGCAAGTTTTCCCGGATTCGGCAGGCTGTCCTTGATCTTATAGTTTTCAATGGTCTCTGCCGCACCAGCATAGCTATAGGTCGTTTTTGTCCATGCCTCGATTTCCGTCGCCACGAAACCGCGTTCCGTCTTGACCTTTTTCGTCACAACAACGGAAACCGGATCAAAAAACTTCCCATATTTTGCGTCGGACCCCAGCCAGTACCAATTATCGGCAGCATTTACCGCCGAATGCTGGCATACCGTCAGGCAGAGGACAACTGCCAGAATGCATGCCAATCTATACCATTGTCTTCCCATATCCATAACCTCCACCCCTCATCGCCGGATCTTTTAACATCTTTTAACTACATTTTACCGTAAGACAATGATTTAGGCAACCATTTCAAGGTTTCTTTGGATAAGCTACGTCATCCAGGATGCCCAGCAGGCCGGCAATCGCCACACCATAATTCGTCATGGGCATGCCCTGCCTGCGGCACTGTTCCACACGATTCAGCACATAGCGCCGGTTGAACATGCAGGAGCCGCAATGGATCACCATATCATAGCCGGAAAGGTCTTCAGGAAAATCCCTTCCACTCACGAACTCAATCCGCAGCCCATCCCCCAAGCGCTTCTTCAAAAGGCGCGGCAGCTTTACCCGCCCGATATCCTCGGTGAGCGGGCGATGGGTGCACGCCTCCGCAATCAGGATACGGGCATCCTTCGACAAGGCCGGAAGCTTCGCCGCCGACTCCATGAAGTAGTGGATATCCCCCTTGTAATGGGCAAACAGGACAGAAAAGGACGTCAGAATGCTCTCCTTTGGCTTCTTTTCATGGACCGCACGGAATGCCTGGGAATCCGTGATGATGAGATGCGGCGGCCTTCCCAGAGCCGCAAGGGTCTCTTCCAGCATATCCGTCGTACAGCTCATGACCATGCATTTCTTGTCCAGAAGTTCCCGTATAGTCTGCACCTGCGGCAGGATCAGCCGCCCCTTCGGGGCCTGGATATCCTGCGGCATCACCAGGAGCACCAGGTCCCCGCCGGAGCAGAGATCCCCCGTGATGCTCGCGCTCTCGTAATCCTCCGGAAGCTGCCGGATGAGCTCTCCCCGCAGATCATCGAGCCCGATGCGCTCTTTTGCACTCACCAGCACAGGCATAATCCCTGTGGCTTCCTGCACGGACTTTGCCAAAGCCTTTCCGCCCTCATCGCGCTCATCCGTCCGGCTGATGACGGGAATCACTGCGGTTTTTGCCTGCCGCAGCCGTTCCATCCACGAAAGCTCCTCCGCCATATCCCCGTCATCGAACAATACCAGGGCAATATCCACGGCTTTTGCGGCATCCTGCGTCTTTCCCACGCGCAGCTCACCCAATTCCCCCACATCATCAAAACCCGCCGTATCCACGAACACCACGGGCCCGATGCCATGAAATTCCATGGCCTTGTACACCGGATCCGTCGTCGTCCCCGCCACATCGGAAACCGTGGAGACCGACTGTCCCGTCAAAGCATTCAGCAAGGAAGACTTGCCGCTGTTGCGCCGCCCAAGCAAACCGATATGCAGACGGTTCGCCCTGGGGGTATCCGTCAATCCCATAGTATCACCCTCCCATAAAACAATAAGAAAAAGAGAGCGCTCTTACGCTCTCTTCTCCATAGTAAGGCATCATGGCATCCCATAATGCCTTTATGCAATATACAATTATGCCACACTTTTCACCACGGTCTCAACAACACGGTTGTCAAGCCATTCCGCGACTGCCTCGCGCTCCGAGCATGCCCCGCCCTTTGCAACAACACTCAGCATGTCGTGGTCAGCGGCGTAATCAACAAAGCTGGAGCTTCCAACAAGTTTAGCCGCCTTGGTGAACTGCTTCACGCGAACAGGAATATAAACATCTTCCATCCACTGCGAATAAATTTGTACCTTCATGATAATCGCTCCTTCTACTATTCATCGCATAACATTGATGGTATGGCCATCCTCAGCCACTAGCAATCATGCAATTCACGGTCATTTTCTTGTTCCGTGTTTTCAATAGTATTATCGGAGAAAACCATGATTTCCTTAAGTGTGGTTACCATGTATACTGTATGTAGTTGGAATATTCTCTGAAACAGGCACTCCAAAACTATCCAACCCCAACAACCATAAGGGAAGAAAGGACTTTCATTCCTCTCGTTCTGGCTCTCTCCTGATTCCGCATTCATTATATGACAACCTCAAGAAAAAGTCAAGGCATCGAATTTCTTTTTTCCAGAGGTATCCTGCATACCACCTCCGTGCCCTCTCCCTGACGGGAGGAAAGCTCCAGACTGCCCCTGCCGGAATACAGATTGGCGATGCGCTGTCGCACATTGGAAAGGCCGATGCCCCCGGAGCTTTCCTGCAGCAGCTTCCTGCAATCCTCTTCCGTCATGCCCACTCCGTTGTCGGCAACCCGCACCACCAGCTGCCCCTCTGCCTGCTTGATGCTTACCTCCAGCCGGCAATCCTCCGGCTTGGGAAAAAGGCCATGGAGCAGGGCATTTTCCACGATGGGCTGCAGGGAAAAAGTGGGAAGAAGACAGTTGCCTGCCCCCTCATCCACTTCAATATGCACCGACAGCCGGGAGCCGAAACGGACCTTCAGGATCTCAATATAGGCCTCCACACTGGAGAACTCCTCTTCCACCGTCACCTTGTCCTCATGCTTGGCGAAGCTGAAATGGAGCATTTCCGACAGTTTCTCCAAAAGAGTCCGTGCGGTGTCCGGGGAAGTCCGGCAAAAGGACATGACATTGGAGAGGGTGTTGAACAGGAAATGAGGGTTGATCTGTGCCCGCAGCGCCCGCATTTCCGCCTGCTCCACAAGGGCCTGCTGCTGGTCAAGCTCATGAAGGGCCAGTTGCCTGGAAAGGAGTTTGGCCAAATCCTTCACCAACTGGATATCCGCCACAGTCAAGTTGCTATTGTGGGCACGGTAGAGCTTTAAAGTGCCCACCGCCTTGTCCCTGGGAACAAAGGGTGCCACTATCCCACAGGCCAGGGGACATCCAGGCTCCGGACAATGAGCCCCGTCCCGGAAAACCACGATCTCTCCCTCTGCCAGTGCCTCCGTGGTAACCCCCGAAAGGATGACCCCTCCGGGCCGGTGATGGTCGCTGCCCAGGCCAATAAAGGCAAGGATCTTCCTGTCGTCCGTGATGGAGACGGCATCCGCCTGAGTCAGGCGATAGATGATTTCCGCCACTTTCTTTGCGCTGTCCTGGGAAAGGCCGTCCCGCAGCCATTTAAGTGTCTGGTCCGCCACGGAAAGGGCCAGATGGGCAGACCGGGCCCCGCTGAGCTCCGCCTGCAGCTGCATGTCCTTCAGGATCAGCACAAAGAGGCTGGTGCCCACAATGGTCACAAAGGTGGTAGGCAGGGCCGCCGCCTTCTCAAAGGCCCAGGCCGCCTCAAAGGGCTTGGCGAAAGCCAGTGTAAAGCCCTTCTGGATGATCTCCGCCATCAGGGCAATACCGGAAGCCATGCGCCAGTCCAGGCGGTGAAAGCCGATCTTTTGGCGAAGCAGCCCCGCCATGATGCCCATCAGCAGGGTGGCGGCAGCACAGGAGGCTGCGGTGAAGCCCCCCAGACTGTAGCGGTGAAGGGCTCCCACGAGGCCGACACTGAACCCCACCCATGGCCCGCCAATAATGCCTCCCATCAGGGTTCCCACAATCCTGGTGCTGGCCAGGGCTCCCTCAATATGGGTGCCATAATAGGAGGAGATGATGGAGAGCAAGGAAAAAACCACCGTGAACACGGTCCAGGACCTCCATGTCACAGGCTGCATCGCCATGGCCATGGCCTTGGGATTGCGCCCCAAAAGGTAAGCCACCACCGCCGCGAAGCAGACATTTCCCAGCAGACTGAACAACAGTGCCATGATCTCTCCTCCTATTTTATGCCCAGTGCCTCCCGCACCTCCGACATGTGCTTGCGGCTCACGGGGATTTCCTCTCCCGCCTCCCCCTTGAGGCTCAGCACATAGGAACCGTGGAACCAGGGAATGACCTTGGCTATGGCCCCTATGTTCACGATATACTGGCGATGCACCCGCAGGAACAGATTGGGATCCAGCAGTTCCATCAACTCCGACAAGGTCATGGACAGCTGAAAATCCCCCTCCTTTGTACGCAGGAACACCAGCTTGTCCCTGACATAGGCCATCAGGATATCCTGTTGCTGCACAGGCACCAGGACATCCCCCTTCTGCACGCTGATGGGCCGGTAGTGGTGAGCTGTTTCCGCATGGGCATGCTCCCCGCCATTTTTCTCTCCCAAGGAAAAGAGGGAACGGACCTTCAGCAGAGCCTTGGTAAGCCTGGCCTGGCTGAGGGGCTTGGTGAGATAGGCCACCGCCGAGGTCTCAAAGGCAGGCAGGGCATATTCCTCATAGGCAGTGACGAAGATAATCATGACATTGATCTTCAGCGTGGCCAGACATTCGGCAAATTCCAGGCCGCTCATGCCCGGCATCTTTATGTCCAGCAGCAAAAGGTCGCAGGGATTCTGCTGCAGATAGGCCAGGGCGGGCTGGCTTTGCTGGAACTTGGCTGCCACCGTAATATCAGGATGAGCCTCCAGCAAGTATTCAATATCATCACAAATAGGCTTCTCATCATCAACAATCACTGCACGAAGCATCTTTCCTCCCCCTTCCTTCTTTGCACCTTCTCCCATTCTACCCTTTGATTCCCTATTTTTCAAGATAAGGCAAGGGAGGAAGCCCGCCGGCTTCCTCCCTTACCAAACCTATCCTCACACAGCCGCTTTCAAGACCTCTTCCGCTGCCTCCCAGCCCACCTGCAGGGCCTTCATGTTCTGCTCCACCGTATGGGGAGGCACACGTTTGGCCACGGAGTCCTTGATGGTCTCGAACTTTACGGTTCCCGTGATCCGCACCAAAGCCCCCAGAGCCACGATGTTGGCGAAAAGGGTCTTCCCCACCTTCTCCACCGCCAGCCTGGTGATGGGAATCTTGATAACATGAGGGAACTTTGGCGGCTCCGGCACGAGGTCCTCGTCCAGCACCAGAACGCCGTCTTCCTTCAGGTCGCCGTAGTACTTCTCCGCAGCCTTCTGTGTCATGGCAAGCACCAGGTCGGGCGTTTTTACATGGGGATGGTAGATGGGGCTTTCATCCACGATGACCTCGGACTTGGAGGCACCACCCCTGGCCTCCGGCCCGTAGGACTGGGATTGCACAGCCTCCTTGCCCTCCTGCACGGCGGCCTCCGCGAAGATGATGGCCGCTGTGATCACGCCCTGACCGCCGGAGCCGGACAAACGCATCTCTTTTCTCATTTCCTGGCACCTCCCGCAATCTCGATGACCTTCTCATAGGCCACATCATAAGCCACGCCTTCCTCCTGCTTGAAGACGCCGATGGGGAACTTCTCCCCCTGCTTCTCCCCCTCCGGAAGCTTGTCCCAGGCGGCTTTCATGACGGCGTTGTCCCGCATCCATGCCATCATCTTAGCGGGGTCCCCCATCTTGTTCTTGCGTCCGTAAGCCGTGGGGCACTGCACCATGGCCTCGATAAAGGAGAAGCCCTTGTTCCTGAGCCCGCCGGAGATCATGTCCGTGAGATGCTTCACATGGAAGGCCGTGGAACGCGCCACATAGGTCGCTCCCGCCGCCCCTGCCAGGGCACAGGCATTGAAGGGACGATCCACGGAGCCATAGGGGGCTGTCGTGGCCTTCTTGCCCGTGGGTGTCATGGGGGACGCCTGGCCTCCTGTCATGCCGTAGATATTGTTGTCGAAGAGCACCACCGTGAGGTCCACATTCCTGCGACAGCCGTGGATGAAGTGGTTGCCCCCGATGGCGGTGCAGTCACCATCCCCGGTGATGACCACCACATTCAGCTCAGGATTGGCAAGCTTCACACCCGTGGCAAAGGGAATGGCGCGGCCATGAGCCGTGTGCAGGGTGTCAAAGTCCATGTAGCCGGAAGCACGGGAGGAGCAGCCGATGCCGGACACGATGACGGTGTTGTCCTGGGTGAGCCCTTCCTTCTCGATGGCCTGAACGATGGCCTTCATGACGATGCCGTTGCCGCAGCCGGGGCACCAGAGGTGCGGCAGGCGGTTCTGGCGAAAATAAGCCTCAAAACTTCTTTCCATTATTTATTCCCTCCCGCAACGAGCCCATCGATGCCTTTCTCGATTTCCTCCGGCTCGAAGATTTCCATGTTGTACTTGGCGCAAAGTTCTACCGGGCAGGCCCCCGCCACGGCTCGTTCCACTTCGTGGACAATCTGGCCGTAGTTGAGCTCCGCCACCAGGATGCCCCTGACCTTTGCCGCAAGGGCCTTCACAGCCTTGTCTGCGAAAGGCCACACCGTCATGAGGCGGAGCATTCCCACCTTCTGCCCCCTGGCGCGGGCGTTCTTCACTGCCTCGTAGGCGGTGCGGGCCGTGCCGCCAAAGGCGATGACGGCGTATTCCGCATCCTCCATGAAGAACTCCTCCGTGTGGGTAATCTCGTCCCGCACACGCTCGATCTTCTGGTGCATACGGTCAATGGCCTCGGCGGTGATTTTCGGGCTTCCGATGGGGAATCCCGTCTCGTCGTGGATGAGTCCCGTGACGTGGATATGATAGCCCTGGCCGAAGTCCGCCACATTGGGCACGAGATCCTCGTCCGGCGTGTAGGGCTGGTAGCCCTCAGCGCGAGTCTTCCCCGGCTTGCGGCGGGGGTATATCTCGATCTCCCCGGTTTCCGGCAGAACGACCTTCTCCCGGAGGTGTCCCACAATCTCGTCCATCAGCAGGATAACCGGGGTGCGGAACCGCTCGGCATAGTTCACCGCCATGACGGCAGCATCGAAGGCCTCCCTCACGGTCCAGGGGGAAAGGGCGATCATGGGATGGTCGCCGTGGGTGCCCCAGCGCGCCTGCATGACATCCCCCTGGGAAGGAGCCGTGGGCTGCCCCGTGGAGGGGCCCACACGCTGGACGTTCACGATGACGGCTGGAATCTCCGCGCAGGCGGCGTAGCCGATGAGCTCCTGCTTCAGGGAAATGCCCGGACCGGAAGAGGCCGTCAGGACCTTCCTGCCCGCCAGGGATGCCCCGAGAACCACGCCCATGCTGGCAATCTCGTCCTCCATCTGAATGAACTTGCCGCCGCATTTCGGAAGGAGCTGCGCCATGCCCTCGGCAATCTCCGTGGACGGGGTGATGGGGTAACCGCCAAAGAAGCGCACCCCCGCTGCAATGGCGCCCTCGGCGCAGGCCTCGTTGCCCTGCATAAGTCTTGCTGCTGTCATGCTGATGCCTCCTCTTTGTCTACAAATATGGCATAGTCCGGGCAGCGCATCTCACACTGCCCGCATGCAATGCATGCGTCCGCATTCTGAACCTGGATCTTGCCCAGCTCGCTGACGGCCAGGACCTTCTTTGGGCAGAAGGCCGCGCAGATGCCGCAGCCCTTGCAGCGCGGCTCCTTGATGGTAATTACGCCTTTCATCTTCTCTCCTCCATTTTCCATACACAAATCAGAATATCCCCAGCACCTTCCAATAAGTCTGTGCGAAGACCAGCAAAAGCAAATAGCCGATGATGGTGATGGGCAGGCCGATCTTGATGCAGTCCATGGCCGTGAAGGTATCCGTGGCAAAGGCCAGGATGCCCTGGGGCGAGTTCACCGGCAGGATGAAGCCGAAACTGACGACGAACTGCAGCACCATGGTGATGCCTACGATGTTGAGCATTGGATTGTCCAGGCCCTGCAGCACGGCAATCATGATGGGAATCATGGAAGATGCCACGGCCGTGGCGCTGGCAAAGCCGATGTGAACGACGATGAGGAACAGGGCCAGGATGGCAAAGACCATGAAGACGCTCATTCCGGCAAGGCCAAATCCCTCGGAAAGCTGATGGGCAAGCCATGATGCCGCCTCCGTGGAAAGCAAGGCCGAGCCCATGCTGATGCCGATGCCGAAGAGAACCAGGGTGCCCCAGGAAATGTGTGCCTGGGCCTCCCTCCAGGTCATGATGCCGATGCCCGGCAGGAACATCAAGGTGATGGCAAGGACCGTGGAGGTGGTGGTGTCCAGCGGGTGAAGGGTCTTTTCCGTCACCCAGAGGAACAGAAGCCCGATGGAAATCAGCATGAGCTTCTTCTCCGAGGCCTTCATGGGGCCCAGTTCCTTCCGCGCTTCCTTCACGGTGGCATCGCCGCCCTCCACTTCCATGGTTTCCGGCTTCAGCAGTTTCCAGCAGACGAAGTACAGGATCACCGACATGATGGCCGCATACGGGGCAGCCGCGATGAACCACTCGCTCCAGGTGATGTTCGCTCCCAGCTGCTTGTCGATGAAGCCCAGAGCCACCATGTTCTGGGCAGCAGCCGTCTTGATGCCGATATTCCAGATGCTGGCGGCGTGCACCGTGGCAATCATCAGGAGCGCTGCGAAACGGCTGGTCTTCTCCATCTTGAATGCCGCGATGATGCCAAGAACGATAGGAACGATACAGCCCACCCGCGCCGTGGTGCTCGGCACAAAGAAGGCAAGAACAAATCCGACGAAAATCATGCCTGCCAAGATGCGATTCGTCTTTGCCCCCACCTTGGAGAGGACGAAAAGGGCGATGCGCTTGTCAAGCCCCGTATGCATCATGGCCGCCGCCAGGAAGAGCGCCGCTCCCACCAGCACGGTCCCGCTGGCACTAATGCCCGCAAAGGCTGTCTTGAGCGCAGCGGACGTGCCCAGAAGCTTCGATGTATCCTGGGGATCCGGCGACAGCCCCAGACACAGAATCATCAATGTGGCGATGATGGATGCGCTGACCGGGTATGTCACCGTTTCCGTGATCCAGATGATGACCGCGAAAACGAGAATGCCCAGCATGCGGTGTCCCGCCGTTGTCAGGTCCGCCGGCGTCGGCGCCATGAAAATCGCCACCATTGCCAGGACTGCCAATGGCAGCCCACACTTCTTGAAGAAAGACGATGAGGCAGCTGCTTGCCCTGCCATTCCTTCCACCTCCCAAAGAATCACAACATTACCTCATAAATCAGTGCACCTCTTTGGCATGAGTATACATCCTCTCCCGCAGGGAAGGCGAGAAACATTTCCCGAATAGCAGAAATTCGCCCCTGAATGACGAAAAAGGGGCACTGAAAAGTACACCACCAAAAACCGCTCCTTGCTGTGTTGACACATGAATGCTACAATAAAGGTATCATCGGAACCGCACGGCCGTCGGCCAAGACGGAACAGCGCATCGAGAAGAAAGGGGCGACCTCAAATGATATGCAACGAACGTCTGGAAAAGCCAAGATATGAGCACATCAACAACAGGGAGCGGCTCATGACCCAGCCATCCATCAACCACAGCCGGATATCCTGCAATTTCATGAGAATTATTGCAAACTATCTTCGCGGCAAGAAATGCAAGGTGTTCGGCGAAGTCGATGTCTATTTTGACGAGAACACCCACTACATCCCGGATGTCATCATTGTCTGCGACAAGGACAAGATCAAGCCCGACGGCATCTACGGCGCACCGGACCTGGTCATAGAGATATTGTCGCCCTCCACGGCAAAGGTTGACCGCACGGAGAAAAAGGAGACCTACGAGAAATTCGGTGTCAGGGAATACTGGCTGGCAAACCCCAAGGATAAATCCGTCGAGGTCTACCATCTCGTGGACAACGCCTTCCTGCTGGACGAGATCTACCACGCCTATGAGCCGGTGGAGTGGAAAATGCTCACCGAAAAGGAAAAAGCGGAACAGAAACTCTCCCTCAAAGTCTCCCTCTATGATGATTTTGAGATTCCTGTGGAGGAGATATTTGAGGATATGATCTAGTGCAACAGATTTTAAATACCTTACTGCCTCACTTGTTCAGATTTCCATCTGCTGCGTTGTCGTTCGCTTGACGTAGCTCTGCTACGCCTGCACTCCTCCGCCTTGCAGCTGAAAATCTGCCCTGCGTGATACAGCAAGTTATTAAAAACTTGTTGCACCAGGGCATCAAAAAACCGCCGGCGCACGGCGGTTTTTTGATGTACCAAACAAAACTTTAACAATAAAACATAACTTTTCCAAAATACGCTTTCCACTTTTGAATCACTTCATCGCTTCTGGCTTCGATAATTCGCATCATGTTTCTCAGTGCTACATTAGGGATTTGTGACTTGTTATGGCACAGCAAACATTTTCCTGTACTGGTAATCCATACTTTTGTAGCATTGGCAGTTGGCTTTCCTTCTGCAATATGTACATGAATCGGCTCTAATGGATCACTTTCGTTGGTCCAGAAATAAATCCAATAGGAACCTATCCTAAAAATTTGCGGCATTTTCAAATCCACCGCCTTTGGAAAACTCTATAATGAGATGTGCCGTACTTCTCACGATATCCAAATAATGATTTACTTCGCCTTGCTCAAATCCAAATACATCATCCAATCGGTAACTCGGAAGATAACATGTCATGTGATGAAAACAATCCTTTTCATCCGGTTTCTCTATGTAAACTTTTACCTCGTCATTCTCCAACAACTCGGAATGTACGATTTCAGTTCCATCATCCAATATCAAAAAGGGGTACATCATTGCATTCACCTTCCATTCACCCTGCTGCCTCCTCAAAGAGAGCCATCACCCCATCAAAACAGCACTTGCCCTGCGGTGCTCGAACTGCAGGCACTCTTTATACCCGAACTCCTTCGCATAGGCAATGGCATCGTCGATATGCCGGCCGCAGTCCTCGGGCTTGTGGGCATCCGATGAAGTGATGATGGGAAGGTCATACTTCACCGCCATGCGCATGAAATCAGGATATGGCGAGATCTCCTGGATTGGGTAGCGGTAATAGGTCCCCGTGTTCACATCCACCGCCATATGCGCCTTTGCCATGGCCTTTGCCACACGCTCCAGATAAGGCGTCACGTCAAAGTCCGGCAGGTACTTGAAGAGGCGGATATTGAAGGGATGCCCCAAAACATCGTAAAGACCTGCCTCGCAGAGCTTTTCCGCCTCCTCCGCGTACCAGTCGTAAATCTCCTCCAGGCTGTGCCTCTCCCATTCCGCCTTGATCTCCGAAGAGTCATAGGCCCAGCCCCGCAGGAAGTGGATGGAGCCGATCACATAATCGAAATCATAGCCTTTCAGGATATCCCTTACCTTCTCCTGATCCTGGAAGTTGCAGACCTCGATGCCCGTTTTCACGGTATGATGCTTCCGCAGTTTTTCCATAAAGGCAAAATAATCGTCCAGGGTGTACTTGAACTTGTTCTTCTTGAGCCATTTTTTCTGGAATTCCCCGATGAAGGAATCGTCCAGAACGAGATCCGCATAGTAAAGGGGCTCAAACTCCGGAAAGGTATGGGAATGCTCGCTGATGCCGATCTCATCCAGCCCGCGCTCCTTTGCCGCCGTAAAGAATCCCTCTACCCAGCTCTCATCATAAGAGCCGTACTCAAAATGCATATGATAATCCAGCTTCAAAACACATTCCTCCCCAATGCCGTCAGCAAAGCCCCTTGTCCATCAATTCCCGGATGCCATGAAGCACCCCATATTCCGCATTGCTCTTCGTATGGAAGCGCGCCAGCTCCTTGATCTTCGGATGGGCATTCTCCACCGCATAGCTGTAGTAGACCGAGCTCATCATCTCGGTGTCGTTCAGATAGTCGCCAAAGGCGGCGCACTCCATGGGGGTGATTCCCAGCCTCTTCTGCACCTGCTGGATGGCAATGCCCTTGTTGATGCCAAAGGCCATGACATCCACCCACCAGTCGCTGGAGGCCACCACCTGCAAGGGGCCGTCAAACCTCTGGACGGTGGGAAGGATGCTCTCTATTGCCTTGCCCTCCGCATCGAACAGCGATATCTTGATGGGCTCGTCCTCCACCTCCTGGAAGCTCTTCACCGCAGCATAATGGGTGTAATACTTGTGGAACTCGTCCCGGAACTCGTCGGTATCCTGTTCCTCCAGGATATAGGCATCCTTCTTGCCGCAGAAGACACGATAGGCCTCCGGGTTCTCCCTGGCAGCCTCCAGCACCTCCAGGGCATCCGCCCGCCTCATGGGGCAGGAAAAGATTTCCTCGTCATGGTATTTGACGATTGTCCCGTTCTCCGCAAGAAAGAGGAAGTCATCCTCATATCCCGCAAAGGTCTTGAGCAGGGAAAAATACTGCCGCCCGCTGCAGGGAGCAAACAGCACATCCCGTTTTTTCAACTCGGCCATCACGTCATCAAAGCCGGGGGGAAGGTTCCCGTTCTCGTCCAGCAGGGTGCCGTCCATATCCGTCATAATAAGTTTTATCATCATTCACACTCCAAATTCCTGAGCCTATTCCCCTTTTCTCCCATGGTAGAGACACCAGGGCTCCTCGCTCATATAGTCTCCCCCATGGTAGCAGGCCGCCCGCGCACGGCAGCCGCCGCAGCTCCCCTTATAGGAGCAGGTCCCGCAGCCGCCGCTGTATTCCAGTGTGCGGAGCTTTTTCAATACCTCATTGTTCTTCCAAATCTCATCAAAGGGCGTCTCTCGCACATCCCCCAGCTCCATGTTGAGATAGGCGCAGGGCTGCACCTTCCCCCTGGGGCTGATGATGCAGTAGGAAAGCCCCGCGAGACAGCCGCGGCGGAACCTCGTCCGGTAGCCAAGCTGGTCGGCAATGCGGATGAACTGTGGTGCACAGGTGGGCTTCAATTCAATCTCCACTTCCTGCTGCTTCTTCATGATGCGGGTGAGGACCTCCTCATAGGCCTCCGCCCGCAGGGATTCCTCCTCCATGGTCTTCGCCCGTCCCGTGGGAACCAGGAAGAAGAAATGATGCGCCTTGGCGCCGATCTCCACGGCAAAATCCGTCATGGCCTCCAGTTCCAACTGGTTCCAGTCCATCACCGTCGTATGGATCTGGAAGGGCAGCCCCGCCTCGCGGCAGTTCTTCATGCCGCGCACAGCCCCCTCCCATGCGCCGGGAAAACTCCGGAACTTGTCGTGCTTCTCCTTGTCCAGGGAATCCAAAGAAATTCCCATACCCTTCGCCCCGGCCTCCTTCAGGTCATGGGCCATCTCCGGCGTGATGAGCGTCCCATTGGTGCCAAAGACGGGGATGAGATGCAGACTTGCCGCATGGCGCACCAGCTCCAGGATATCTGGACGGGTCAGTGGCTCACCGCCGGAGAAGATCATGATCTTGAACCCCGCCCGCGCAATCTCCTCCAGCAGCTTCTTCGCCTCTTCCGTGGAAAGCTCCTCTTCCGCCTTGCAGCCCGCATCACGGTAGCAATGGGCGCAGTACATATTGCAGGCATTTGTCGTATTCCATGAAACGATCATATCATTTGCCCTCCCTGCCGGCGATGCCGATTTCCTCGTCCGTGAGATAGCAGGAGGGATCGGATTCCCAGAAATCCCCGGTACGCGCCTCTGCCCGGGTGCGGAAGTTGCCGTTGCAGTTGTCAAGGAAGCGGCATCTTGCACAGCGTCCCTTCAAGAGGTGCTTCCTGTCCTTGAGCCCCTTCATGATGGGATGGGAGATGTCCGACCAGATATCCCCGAACTTCCTTTCCCGCACATTGCCGAAGGTATGGTGCTGGGTGAACTGGTCCGGATGCACATAGCCCATGGGATCCACCTCGCCGAAAGCAATGCCGGAGCGGTTGCCTCCGTTGCGGGAAATGAATTCCCTGATCTGGGCCGCCGCCTTCTCATCGCCTTCGGACAGGGCCTTGAGGTACATGTAGACGCCATCGCAGTGGTTGTCCACCGTGAGGATCTCCTTCTCCAGCCCCCGCGCCTCGAAATCCTTCGTGCGGCGGATGATGGTGTCCATGGCATGGCGCGACTCCTCCGGCGTCACATCCTCCTCCATCATCTGGCTGCCACGGCCTGAATAGACGAGATGGTAGAAGCATACCCGGTTGATATTCTCTTCCTCGATGAAATCGAAGATATGGTCAAGCTCCTGCAGGTTGTGATGGTTGATGGTGAACCTGAGGCCTACCCTCTGCCCCACGGCCACGCAATTCTCGATGCCCTGCATCGCCTTCTCGTAGGCGCCATCCACACCGCGGAACTTGTCGTTGACCTCCTTGAGCCCGTCCAGCGATATCCCCACATAACCCACGCCGATATCCTTGATGCGCTGAGCCACCTCCCTGGTGATGAGTGTGCCGTTCGTTGACAGGGTGGGGCGCACCTCCTTTTCCGCAGCGTATTCCGCTAATTCAAAGAAGTCCGGCCGTATGAGGGGCTCCCCGCCGGAAAAGAGCAGCACCGGCACATGAAACTCCGCCAGATCGTCAATGAAACGCTTGGCCTCCTCCGTCGTGAGCTCATCCTGATACTTCCTCGCATCCGAACTCATATAGCAATGGCGGCATTTCAGGTTGCAGGTCCTGGTGGAATTCCAGACCACCACCGGCCCCATGCCCTCCGCCGCGCCGTCCCTCATCTTATGCGCATTCTTCGTATAGCGCAGGGAATCCCCGAAATACTCCCGGGCAAACAATAGCTTCGTTACGCTGATCATATACAGATACACCTCTATAGATTATTGCTCGATGATTGCTCCTTATTGTTAGCAGATGCCATCCAGCAGGATGCGGGTCTTGAGGGCCACATTCTCCTGAAAGGAAATATCCAGCTTGCTGAAGGAGGCCGCCTGGTAGATGGAATGGAACATTTCGGCGATGAGCTGCGCCGGCACATCCTCCCGAAACTCCCCCCGTTCCTGTCCCTGCCGGATGATATCCGTGAACAAGGACTTGAACTTCGGCGCCGGTTTCGCTTTCCCCTTCATGCCTTCCGGCATGGCAGACTCCTCGGAACCGCTCAGAAAGAGCGGAAGGACAAAGCGGTTCTTGTCCAGGAATTCCGCCGTGATCCGGCTGACCGCAAGAAGGAGTTCCATGGAGGGACGGCCCGCGATATTGAGTTCCTCCAGCGCCTCCGTCACTTTTTTCGCCAGTTCTCCCAGAAGGCTCTGCAGGACATCCTCCTTGGAATCGAAATAATTGTAGAACGTACCGATTCCAAGGTCGGCAGCACTCATGATATCCGCCACGGACGTATCGCGGAATCCCTTCCGGCTGAATTCCCCCACTGCGGCATCCAGGATCGCCTGCCTCGACTGGAGCTTCTTCCTCTCCCGTCGGCTCAACTGCTCTTCCACGGCACATGCCCTCCTTTGCACATTTTTTTGCATTACGTCTATTATATATGAAACCCATTCATTTGTGAATCCATAATTTCTTCTTGACAACAATGCAGGCGAATGCTATGATATTACACGTTGGCGGAAGCCAGCACCATGACTCAGTAGCTCAGCTGGATTAGAGTATTTGACTACGAATCAAAGGGTCGGGGGTTCGAGTCCCTCCTGGGTCACCATAAGAAAAGTTCAAGCCCATCGGTACATGCCGATGGGCTTTTTTCAACGCTCCGTATGAACTATGGTCTCTTCTTTCTTCTTCTCCTTCTTTTCCTCGCCGGGAGCGAGAATCAGGAGTGCTGGCAGGTTGGAGGCCCCGGGAGGGGAATATTCGATGGCTGTTCCCTTGTAAGGAGGATAAAGGCCAAGATCGGCAAACTCGAAATCCCGTGAGAAAACCATTTTCTCATCATATCTTTCCGGCAAGCCGAAAGGTGTCTTTTCCCCAAAGTAAAGCTTTCCTGTCGGCGTCTCCACCAGACGTATGCCTTCCTTGTGCTTCACGCGCACAGCACCCGCATAGACACCACCAAGGGGGCTGAGGAGGAAATGGGTCGGCGACTTGCCCTTCGTTGGAATCTCAAAGCGATAGCGTACCCCGTAATTCCCGTAATTCTGGACAGCGCTCCCATCCGTGGCATCGATTCCCATCTTGTAGACATCGCTCTTGTTGTCCCCAATGGGAATATACACCATGCCATCCTTCTGCGGGTCATAGATACGCTTTGCCGTTATCGTGCGGTTCATGCCCTGAAAGGTCCCCCGAAGGGCATACTCATCGCGGGGAAGGACCTTGGCGGTTTCCGCAAAAAACACGGGATCGGAATACTCGGAGCAGAACACCACCGTCACCCGGACAGGAGAGGATGCCCGGATGTCATAGATACCGGAAACGAGTTCGCCGGGTTCCAGGAGAACATCATTCATTTTCGATGAAAGAACCCTTCCGCCCCCGCCTTCAATAGAAAAGGTTTTTTCCGTCTGGGGCATCGACATATAGCCAATCTCCGTCTCCTTCCCCACTTGCGGATAATTGTTGCTCGGTCTTGAAATCGCAGACCGCAGGATCTTTACCTTCGCACGCCTGTCCCCCTCATTCCTGATAACAACTGCGGCCTTTCCGGGCCTGCCTGTCTCATTCAGATGATAATAAAAGATCCTGGCATCCCCTTCGACCACATCCGAGTAGAGGATCCCATGTTCCTTCACATACTCCGGGCTGTCAGAAAACAACAACACCCCCCCGGAATCCTTCGTCTCCACCGGCCATGGATTCATCACACGCACATAGAAACCGCTTTCTTCATCTGCATAGTGGTCCGCAGATACCATGCCCGGAATGAGCCAGGCCATGCATCCTGCCAAAACACTTCGCAGAACAGATCTCCAATTCATCTTTATACTTCCTTTCACTACGAACTTTCATTTGCGCTTGTCCAGGTTACCCCCCATTTCTGGCAAGAGGGGCCTTCCTCCCGCAAACGGTGACCGCCGGGACGGAGGACTTTCCTGGCCAGGCTTCGTATTTTGCGCCGGCCTGGAAGGATTTGCCGAACCAGGAACAGGATCCTTGACGTTTCTCAATTCCTTCATCTGCTGCTCCAAGGCCAGCAACCGTTTTGCCAAGGATTCCTGCCCCTTTTTGAGATCAACCGCCAATGCCTCCCAGTCAATCTCATCTGCCCCTGTCTGCCCAGCCATTCCCTTCCCTTGGGATTTCTCTTGGGAGCCCGCCTCCAAATCCCTGGAAACAAACACATGATGAAAGGGAACAGAAAAGGTCTCGAAGGCCGAATAAAACGCCACGTTTCTCTGAAACATCCTCTTTGCCGTCTCGGTGTGGTACAGCAGAATCGTCTTCCTTGCAAGATTCACGCTGGCCACCCGATAAATGCCCGCAGCGACATAGCCCTGCACGTAGTTCCCGCTCACCGAGACAAAAAGATCCACGAGCAGATTCCCGTCATAGTACACCTTGTGGGGATACCTTGCGCTCTCAAGCATCTCCCGGGTCAGTGGAACCCTGTTCTTTTCATCCATCAACAGCTCTCCGTTTCCCGCTCTGCTGCGCCTTGCCAAAATCCTGCTGCGGCCGATCTTTTTCCTTGCAGCGGGCACCGGGATTTCCTGGGGACGCGTTGACTCAAGCACTGCGGCAAAATCAAATGCGTGTCCAAAAACAGGCTGCCTGAACTTCCCGAAAAGAATCTCTCTCAAAAGGCTTTTCTGCTTTACCAGAATAGCCTCTCCATCAAAGACAAGATACCCGCTTTTCCATAACCGCAGAAGTTCCTCATATTTCCCCATGGATTCCACATTCAGCCCATGCGGAACCAGATCCTTGGAAAACCAGGCATGGACTGACTGCATTGCATCCATGCCGGAACTGTCCTCCTCATGCAGGCGGCAGATCGGCACCAGAGCAACCTTCCCTCCGCTGCTGTACCAGCCATCCCGCCCATTCACCCAACACCAATGGGATTCCTTGCCGCGAAGTTCCTTCGTCAGTATCACGGTATTGTAAACGGTCTCGGGAAAATGGGAAAATCCCCCGGTGCTTTGCAGGTAAGGGTTTCCGGTATTGGCCATGAAGCTCTTCCGAAATTCCCTCTGGGTCATCGGGACAAAATGAAACCCTTCAAAATCCAGCCCGCGATAGGATCGCACCGGTTGTTTCGAGGTATCAAAGACAGGCAGGTCTATTGCCTCAAACATCGGGAACAACGCTGCATTGGCACGATCAAACCAGACCTTCTTGTTTTTCATTTTGACGAAATGACGATTTGCCAATGGCCGGATATCCTCCAAAAAGGACAGGACATCCTTGGACAATGCTTCGACTCTTTCCAGCATCGCATGAGCCGCCAATACCTGTTTCTCCAAGGAAAACAGCCGCTTCCCCAAAGAAGCGAAGCCCTTCTGCACCCCCAGCAAGGCTGCATCGTATCTTGGGAGAGTCTTCGCACCATCCACCACATTCACCTGCCTTCTTTATTCGAATTCGACATCCTTGTCAAAAAACCTTTTTGCTATGAAATCTTATCGAGCCAAGCCCGAAGGGCGCAGTGCGAAACACTGTTTCACACGGAGTTTCCTACAAAAAAAGCGCCGCTTTCGCGACGCTTGCCTTTTCGTGGTGGGCAGGGATGGATTCGAACCATCGTAATCCGAAGATGACAGATTTACAGTCTGTTGCCTTTAACCACTCGGCCACCTACCCATGATGGTGACCCAGGAGGGACTCGAACCCCCGACCCTTTGATTCGTAGTCAAATACTCTAATCCAGCTGAGCTACTGAGTCACAAAACTATGTAATTTTTGGTGGGCCCACTTGGACTCGAACCAAGGACCGACCGGTTATGAGCCGGTTGCTCTAACCAACTGAGCTATAGGCCCATAGATATATTGATTTCTGCCGGCAAATCCAGCAAAACCAACTGCAAAATGGAGCGGAAAACGAGGCTCGAACTCGCGACCCCCACCTTGGCAAGGTGGTGCTCTACCACTGAGCTATTTCCGCAGAATGGAGCGGAAAACGAGGCTCGAACTCGCGACCCCCACCTTGGCAAGGTGGTGCTCTACCACTGAGCTATTTCCGCGTCCTATGCATCAGCAGGGATACCCCTGCGCTGACTGACAAAACCTATTCTAATCATTTATCGGTCTTTTGTCAAGCATTTTTTTCATTTTTTTCATCAGCCAGCAAATCCTCCCGCCTCCATTCCTCGCGAATCCGTGCTGCGGCTTCCAGCACCCTTGCCAAAAGCTCTTCCCGCGCTTTCCCTGCAGAATGGCCGGCATCTTCCTTCCCCATCGGCAAGATCCCATATCGGCGAAGCTCTTCCTCCATGTCATCCATGGCACTCTCCGGGGAACGATAAAACCTGCTGCCCCGAAGCCGCAGGAATACCCATCCCAAACGCTCCAGCACTGCCTGTTCCTTCTGTGCTTCCAAAAGACAGTTCTCATCATCCTCCCCGTCCTCGCCTTCACAGGAAACAGCGACCCTGCGGCCAGAAGACAGGACCGCCATATCAATCCGATAGGCGCCCACGGGCCACCGCTCCTCTACGCGAAACCCCCGCTGACGGAGCCTCTGTGCCACCTCCTGATGGAACGCCGGCACAGGCCCCCCTGCCGTTCTACCTCCCGACAACATCATGGAATCCTCCGGGGAGGCCGCATATTCCAGAAGGCCGCGCCGAAGACCGCCTTCCTCCAGTTCCTCGATGCCCATGGAATGAAGCACCCATAGCTGATCCCTGGCCCGACTGGCCGCAACATTATAGTTCCGCTTTTCGGCATCGACCGGTTCCTTCCCGGAATCCATCTCCTGCACCGATGCTGCATCATCCACCATGGAAAGGAAGATGACATCCCTTTCATCTCCCTGGAAATTCATGGGGGTGCCCGCCAGGAAATTCCTTTCCTCCAAACGCGGAATGCCGATGCGCCGCAGGGCAATCTCCCGTATCAGGCGCCCCTGGCCATCCCCCAGCAGCGAAATGGCGCCAAAGGTCTTGCCCTCATACTCCGATTGCTCCATACAGGCCATCATGAGCACGACAATCTCCTCTGCCTCCTTCCAATTCACTGGCCGCTCCCCGTCCCTCACACCATCCACCTCATAGGAAACCACAGGTTTCAGCGTACTCCCTCCGGATTCCCGGAGAGGCTGTATGAGATTCTGGTAGACAAGCTGGTTGGAATAACCGATAATTTCGGGAACAGAACGGAAATGCTCCTTGAACATGCGCGTCTCGAAATACATCCGGGCGATATCATAGAGGGAATTGTCCAGAACATAGGGATTTGCATATCCATCTCCCTCGAAAAGAGAAGGCACTCCGAGGCCGGACACCTCATCCTCTGACAGATCGATCGGTTCCGGAGCAACCTGCTTGTCATCCCCCACGACAATCACCTTGTGTCCGAAATAAAGCAGGGGCAGCGATGTGATATCCGCCTGGCTTGCTTCATCCATGATGATGACATCGAACTTCCTGCTCTCCGGCTGCAGATTTTCCCATACCTTGTCCAAGGGCATGATCCATACCGGCACGGCAGACTGCAGTTCCATCGTCTGTTTCCGGGCCATGCGGACGCGACGGGAAATGTTCCTCCCTGCGTCCCTTCCTGCTTTTTTCACCGCCCTGCTCCAGCTCATGAGCGTCGCACGAATGCCGCTGTCTGCAACCTCCTGGAAAAAATTCCGCCATGCCAATTTTTCCACCAAACCGGCCGTGATTTCATGAAGCTGCTCCAACTGCCGGTGCAAAGCCCCATCCAAGCCTGCCACATCCTCCCCGGCCGCCTTTGCCAATTGCTGGACAAACTGCCGGCATTTCCATGCATCCTCAAGAGCAGCCGGCACCTCTGCCATACCGGAGCTTCCATGCTGGCGGGCTATGCCCGCTGCCCAGTCGGGGGCAACCGACGCTAGCCGCGCCAGAAAATCCGTCCGCTCCTTGAACTTGTCCATCAGGCTTTCATAGTGGAGCAATTTGTCATAGTCCTTGCGATACGCCTCGCTGCTCCCCCCCTGCAAGGCAACAGCCAGACGCTTTGCGAGCTGGGAACGCCGTTCCGCTAATTCTGCGACACGCTTGCGGAAATTTCCCATCAATGCCTGTTTTTCGATGCATTCCAAGCGAATCAGTGCAGCACACTGCGGCCAGGACTCCTGAAGCCAATGGATCTCCATCGCCATCTGCTGGCGCGGTGTCATGAACCTCTCATCCTCCGGCAGGATCTTTTCCAGCTTTACCCCCGCCTCATCCAGATGTTTCTGAAAGGATTCCCTGCGATTATCGTACCAGTCAAGGCAATACTGAATCTGCTCCCAGCGGGCGCTGCAGATATCATCCACATCATCCGAGGAAATCCAGAGCTCCTCATAGGTTGGCTCACCGCACCGTCCCAGAAGATGGTCCCATTCCTGCTGCACCCGCCGCCGCGCCTGCTGCAGGCTGAGATATCTCTCCGCCACCATACAGTCCTGGTCACTCCGAAGGCCATGGCCGTCAACGAGGATCTTCTGTGAAAGCCTGCGCCAGCTTCCATGAAGGATTTTCTGCAAAATGGACAGCTCTCCCTTACGGGCAAAGGTCTCCCGCATATCCGCCAGCTCCCTGAGCACCCGCTCATCATACATTATCTCTTCCGGGCATTCCACCGAACGCCCCAATAGCGGAATCACGGCTGCATCCTTGCAGGTCCGCACCCGCCTAATATCCTCGCCCAGCTGCTCCCATGCCATCCGCGCAGTTCCGCCCTGCCTGCCTGCCAGTACAGCTTCTCTGGCCCAGACGGACTCCATCCATGCAAAATCGATCTGCCGATAATCTGCCTCCGCCGTCAGGAATGCGTCCATCTGAAAATCCGCCACAACCTGCTCATGACGGTAAAAGATCTGCTCCTCCTCCACAGTCCAGTCCGGCAACTCCTGCAAGAGGCCGCGTTCCCGCTCACCCAGGATTTCCTGTTCCTGCAAGAGATTCTCCACATCTACAGGGGACAGGAGCCTGCCGCTCTTCGGCAGATTCTCCGCCATTTCCTTCAGGTCCTGACGGCTGAACAAACCGTTGCTGGCATAAAGCAGGGCCAGTTCCTCTGCCGTCAGGGGGATTGCCTTCCCCTCCCCGACCTTTCCCGGGACAATTTCCAATAAATGCTCATGTTCATGGACAAACCTGGCCATTCCAGAAAGGGAATACGCTTCTCCCCCGAAGGAAAAGAAGTCCCTCCTGTGTTCCATGCGTCGGACAGCGGCTGCCTTCTCACGGGAATCGCCGAGCAGCTTCCGGGCTTCCTTCCATTTTCGGCGCGCTTCCTGGGCCTCATACTCCATATCCTCTGTGGTGGAGCTTCCCAGCACATCGCAGATTCCCTCCACGGAACGTTCCAAATCCCGATAGGAATCCCCCTGCAGGGAAACACAGAGATTGCGGATCCCCTCCGGGAGCATGCCTTTCAGGATGCGCAATGCCTTGGGCGTTGAGCTCGTCACCAGCACGCGGTTTCCCCTTGCCAGGAAATGCCCCAACAGATTTGCAATGGTATGCGTCTTTCCCGTACCGGGAGGCCCCTGTACCACCACAGCAGAGGATTCCTCCAGTTTCCTGGCAATTCCGATCTGTTCCGCATTGGCGGATTTGACCAGAAGGATATCCTCGGACTCTCCCCTTGCATCCGCCAGGGTCTCCCTGCGGCAGGACACATTCCTCTCCGATGCCCTGGCATCCACAATATCCAGGAGGGGCAAGGGAACATCGCCCTTATCCGCAATGCGTTCCATGATTCCCGAGAGCAATCTTTCTTTTCTCGAATGCTTCCTGCGCAGGAAAAGCACAGGACGGGCATAGAGAATATACCAGTCCGTAGGCAGGATATGGAACCCTTCTGACGCATAACGGCATTTGGGACTAAGCAGGGAGGCCATATCTTTCAAGAGAGCTTCCCCAACGTCCTTCTGCAAAGGATGGATACCGGACCTCCCAACTTTCCTTTGTGCTGCACGGAGTGCCTCTTCACCCACATCCTCCTGCCCAAGGAAAAGCTCACTATAGAACTCCAGTTCCTCCCTGGCATCCACAAGCTGCATGTGCTCCTTTTCCGTATAGCGCACCTGCACCTTTTTGAGCAACAAGGGATGATGCAGACGGGAATCCAGACCACTGTAGAAGAAACCATTTCCCGCCATGAGTTCCATCTTCTCTCCATCCCGGCGGCAGCGCTCATATATGCGGTAGAGGTCATCGAACAGATGCTTCGCCTGTTGTTTCAGCCGCTCTTTCTTGCGCCACTTCTGCCTGGCCTTCTTCCACTCTGAAAAATTCCTGACGCGCCGCTCGCTGTCATGGAAGCGCATGACAATGCTTCCCATCTGCTCCGTGGTTTTCGCCAGTTCCGAATGCACCTTGACCTCATCCACGTGAAAATCTTCCCATCGGGGCGTTGCAATCCAGCCCGCCAGGGCATCCGGCAAAGCAGGGCATGGGGAAAACTCCGGACGGCCTACATCCAAAAGGATTTCGCTCCCATCCTCGTCTTTACCAGCAAAAAAACGAAGTCCGCCTCCTTCAGATTCCAGCTTGTCCAGATAGAGCACCCACTCCTGTTTCTCAATATCTGTCACGGTTTTATATTGCAAAACACAGATCTGGCGAATATATTCCAACAAGGCCAGAACTTTTTCCTGCTTCTCACGGCTCATGCGCCCTTCTCCTCCGCAGCATCTTCCTGTTCCTTCGTTTCCTGTGCTTTTTTCGCTTCTTCCTTTTCCATCCGGGCAAACGCTTTGGGATCGATCTCCTTCAGATATTCCTTGGGAATCTCAGCCTTGGAATCCAGGGTATGAAGCGTCCGGTAGGCGTCCAAGGCCTGCTCCCTCTGGTCCATCTCATCGTAGAGCTCCGCCGTGAGAAGCCATGCTACTGCGCTCTTTTTATCCAATTCCCTTGCCTTGGCACAGTCCTCCATTGCCTTTTCCCGATCTCCCATCATACGATAGATATCCGCCCTGTTCAAATAGTTCAAGGCATTACTCCCATCCATGCGAATGCCCTTCCCGGCATCTTCCAACGCCCCGGCAAAATCCCCTGCCACGGCCTTGGCCCTGCCGCGGATCACATAGCATTCCGCCATGTTGTCCTGCTTCTCGCTTTTCATGGCCCGTTCCATCTCCACCATAGCCATCTCACTCATGCCATAGTCGCTGTAGGCATCGCTGTTGTAACGGAGCTTTTCCGCAAACTTCTTGTCCGCGGACAATGCCTGTTGCCGGATCTTCTCAAGCTCATCCATCCGCTTTTTCTCTTTCTCCTGAAGCTTCGCCCGGCCTTCTGCATCAGCTTCCCTGCCATAGGCTGCGGCCACCAGGGTTTCCAATCGCTGCATCGTTTCCCCATTTCCGGCAAACTCCTTCAGGATACCATAGACCCGGTCATCCGTGAGGCAATCCATTCTCCCCTGCTCCGTGCGGAAATTCCATCCCTCGATCGTGTCATGGTCATGGAATGCCTTGGCAAGAGCCCCGGCAACACCATAGGCATTCTCCACGGTATTGTCATAGCTCGCCCCCGTATCTCCCACGGAAAGGAAGAGCTCCCCATCGATGAGCACATCCTTCTGGTCGCGTATCGTCACATGCCCGCAGCTGTACTCCGTCATCAGCTCTGCCAGGCGCTTCTCGCGATCCTCTGTCTCCGGATGGTCGCTGTACTCCGTCTGGCCTTTCTTGTCCGGGCTGTCAAACTCATACATATCCCGGGTCTCATAGCGAAGGTAATGCTGCATGCGAGCCATTGCTGCGGCAGGCCCCCCGGGATTGAACCCGGCACTCGTCATGAGGAAGAAGCCTTCCTCATCCGCCTCTGCCTCCGTAGGCATCGTGACATTCGTGGCAATGGAATACCCCACAAGCCCGTTGAGTTTCTGCCAGTCAACGTTATTCGTCTCCATGCCGAGAAGGGTGATTCCCATGGCCTGCGCCACTGCCTGGGCATAATTGTGGGCGCTGTGCTGCCTGAGTCCATGCACCATCTCATGTGCCAGCACCGCTGCAATCTCGTCCTCATCAGAGTTGAGTCCCCGCACCAGCCCACGATTCACGCTGATGTAATTCGTCGGATAACAGGAAGCATTGAAGAGCTTGCTGTCATTCACTGCCCATAGAAAAGGAAGCGAATTCACCTGCATCGCATAGTCTCCCTTATCGATGAGCTGCTTCATGACACGATCCACCAGCTGCACATCCATCGGGTTCCTGTCCTGCCCATTCTCCCGAAGATCCTGCCTGCGGCTGCTCACCTGGGCGTGGACATTATTGCCCATGCGCAGAAGATCCGTCAATGCCGACTTGTACATGCCGTAAATCCCCAATGCCTGGGCCGCTATCGCCCAGGGATCCGGGGAAGATGCCAGAGCCTTCCCTTGCGGCAGGATCCCCAAGGCAGCCACAAGCAAAACAGCAATCCATCGTTTCCACATATCCGCAACCCCTCAAAACATGATCTTGCACTCAAACATACGATTCCATGGGAAACTCACCTTCAGGTTCTGCCACCCATTAAAAGAAGGAAAGTTCCTCTCCGCAAATTCCCTCAGAAGTGCGCCGACACGATTTTCCTCTTCCGTGCGGAAACCATCCAGCCGTCCATAGGCTTCTGCATGCCCTGCCATCCGCAGCTCATTTTCCACAGCGCCTCGTACATTGGCCTGATATGCCCAGTCATCAAGATAGCGGCGAAGCAGGAGCCGCTCCCGTCCCGCATCGGTCATCTTGTTGGACAGCATCCCTGTTCCCAGCGCGAAGCCGGAACTATTGGTCGCCGTGTTCCATCCGGAATACGCACGAAGCCTTCCCAGCAGGCCTTCCTTCCACAGATTCTCCATCAGTGCATTATCGGAACCATTGGCAAAGGCGATATCCGCAATCCCCACAGGATACCCTTTGGCGAGGCAGTCCTTCAGAAGGTCGAAGAAATACATGGAGCCATCCCGCGCATTTCCGTCATTGACCATCGGTGCAGAGCCCGGCACGGAAAAAGATGCCTCCCCTGTTCTCCCCTGAGGATCCGTATTCACCAACAGGACGAAATCCGCCTTGCCCGGTTCGGGAACCAGCATGCCGCCAGCCACCACCACAGAATCACGAATGGAATCCCCGATGTGCTCGTCGGAATAGGAAGGAATCGTATCCGCACCCGTGCCCTCATTGTACAACACATAGACAAAGGGAACCTCATTCTGCAAATCGTTGACCGCCCGCGTCAGGAGCAGCAGGTTGAATTCATCGATTCCCGTCATGGACTTGAACTGGCTCCCGGCCATTCCCCTTGTCGCGGCATAGGACTTGAGCTCCCTGTTTTCCTTATGTGTCTGGCAAAGAGGCGCATTGTCATCCCGACCGACAACGAAGCATTTCGCAATGCCTTGCTTCGTCAAGTCCATCAGCTGTTTCGTGGCGGAGAGGTTCTTCTCCCGACGGTTCATCCAGTCCAGCAATACCTCCGAGGGGATGCGCTGCCGGACCTCTTTCATCTCTGCTTTCTCCTGGGCGGAAAGATGCCCCATCTCCTCCTTGTCCTTGAGTGCCGTATAGCGAAAGATATCCGCGCCGTAATCATTGTAGTACTCCGGCTCCTCATTTCCGGAATAGATCCCGCTCTTCGGCGTCCGCATCAGGGAGCCGAAAAGGTACAGCCTGAGTTTCGGATACTTGTCGTGAAACTGCTTGAACCGTTTCACCCTCTCATCGATTTTCACCTGTGCAATCTCATGTTTCCGCGAGGGAATCAATCCCCCATAAAGCATGGAATCCGTGGAGACCACCGCTGCCTGCGCAGATTTTGCATTTTCCTCCAGCCATTTCCACAATCCATCGGGATTCCCCGGTTCTTCCAGGGCGCGGGACAACAAATCCTCCGGCGGCATCACCAGTTCATAGCCGGCCTGTTCCACCACCTCCGCCGTCTGCTGCATGGAAATCGGACGGTTGTCGTGGGGAATGAAGATGATCTTCTCCGCGCACTCTGCGCTGCCTCCCCATCCCAGCATCACAAAAACGGCCAGGCATGACAGCAACAAAATGCGGCAAATCCCTGTTTTTCTCTGTATCTTCTCTTTCATAGAATTCTCCAAAATCATCCCCCTCAACGAATCACCCGCTTCACATGGTTTCCTTCTGAACTTTTCATGTTTCCTCATCCTTTGCCATGCAGCAGTTCTTGTATTTCTTCCCGCTGCCGCAGGGACAGGGATCGTTTCTTTTTGCCTTCGCCTTATGCTGCCCAAAGGGAACCACCTTCCCCTTGCTTTCCCCCATAAGTTCCCCGGGGGTGTGTCCCTTGAGGGGCCAGAGATGTGTGGAATTGTTGAAATCCATCAGCAGGGGAACCATCGCCTTTGCCTTGCGGTCATCTGCCATGAGGCCAAGCTCCTCAAGATATTCCACCACATCCTTCATGGCATTGCCGTTCTGCAGCAGGATAAGGATTTCCCCCACCACATCCGCTGCTTTGAGGACATCGTATCCATGCTCCTTCATGATGAACTGCGCCAGTGCCTTATAGGCATCCGTCGCTTCAATATAATTGTCCTCCCCTGCCTCATAGACCTTGTCATAAGGCAATTTGACAAAGTCCAGATTGCTGCGGCGGCACTGCTCGTTCTCCAGTTTGTCTGCACTGATGAGAGTATAGTATTTCATTCCATGGGGAAGTGCCCCGATGTTCTGCTTCCAGCATGCCGCATTGAGCATGATGCCCACGAAATCCATAAAGGAAACGGTCTCCCGCGCCTCCTTCTCCAGATATCCTCCCACCATACCATAGAGCTGGTCAAAATTCAGATAACCGCAATAAAAGAGCAGCCCCGTTGCCAGTCTTGCAATTTCCGTATTGAGTTCCACCGCACTGCGGAAAACACCAGAATCAATCTTCCGAAACTCCTCCTGTATCTCCTCCGGCATGTACCAGGCGAGCTTTTCCTCCTGCACGCCGCAGGAAACAAGCCCCAGCCCCATCAGATAATCCAGTCGGATATCATCATCCCGAAGTTCCGTGGAGATGCCGGAATGTTCCATGAGATGGCGGAAACAGCCGTATTCCTCTTCCAGCATGGACGGGAACCAGCGACGGGAAAACTCCGGCACCGCCTCCGCCAGTCTTTCCACCAGTTCGTCCTTCTTCAGGGAACTGATCCCTGTCACATTGAGGTTATAGCAGATATCCTCCAACGTCGTCTTCGTCATACCGGAAAGGGCACTTCTCAAATCTCTTTTCTCCGGAAGTTTGTGGCGATAAAGCTGTTTGCGCCGTTCCTCCTTTGCCGCCGCTTCCAAATTTTCCAATTCTTTCGTGATATCGATTTCTTTAGGTTTCAAGCTCTTTCATCTCCAATATAACATAATCCTGCCCCTGCTTTGGGCATGTTGATAAATTACGCCAGCACACCTTAAAAGTTCATACTATATATCATGATATTATCCACAAATCGTTTTCCACAGCCTGTGGATAATGTGGATATTTCCGTGGATAAACAAATATCCTGCCCTTTATTCTATCACGTGAAAGACTTGCGGGCAAACTATTTGCCCGCCCTGTCTGCATCAAGAAATCCTCAATAAAGATTCAAAATATCCTGCCATGTGATTTTCCCTCAAATACTCGCGGATAATCCTCATGGCATCCCTATTGTGGTCCAGCCGCTCTGTCAGGCGGTCAATGCCAAGGAGAACCTCCTCAAATCCCATCCCCCCCTGCGCCGACATCATCAGCAATGCAAACTCCATCACCTTCCATGACAGGACGAAGATCCGCGCATTCTCCTCCATGGACTCGGGATAGGCGTAGGGATAAAAACGAAGGAAGAACTCATTGGACAGGTAATTCTCGAACAAGGAGCGATGCTCCTGCAGAAGCTGTTTTGCAAAAACGGGATACTGTCCTTCATAAATTTCCAGCAATACCCCCAAGCGCTCCTCATCCGACGGTGCCCCGTAGAGTGCATGGAACAGCTCCATCATGGCGCGGATGTATCCTGTCCTCGAAAATTTCCCGTCGCTCCCCTCTTCCAAGACACGAAGGGAAAACTCCCCGGACTCCACATCCTCCAACAGCCTCCCAAAGCCCTTGCCATCTCCTGCCTCCAACAGGACTTCCGCCCGCCTGTAAAAAGACAGCAGGGAAAACAGGCACTGGTCAAGGGTGAGCCTCCTGTCCTGCAAAAGCCAGATACCCGCCGACTGCAGATCCTGCCAGTCCTCCCCATGCTGCCCCACCTTATCCGTCATATCGAACTGCCAGCCCCTTCGCTGCTCTTCCCTCTCTTCCTCCACAAAACGAAGGGGCCCGTCCTGTCCCAGGAGCAATCTGGCCGCCACAGGACAGCTCATGGCCAGGGACTGCTCCACAACCTCCCCGATCCGATAAGTCACCCGGGGATAGGAATAGCAGATGTCCGACAGAAATTCCTCCCCATAGTCCTTCTGCAGGCGGCAGAGACTATCCTCCCGCAGAAATGGGCACCTCCTGTCCTCCCGAAGACGCACCGGATAATTCCCCTTCTCGTCCTGCCCGGAGAACCACCCGCAAATCTCATCGCACACATCCCTTGGCTCCATCCCTTGATACTTCTCATATGTCCCAGGGTCCACCGCCACGCTCCAATCCCTGCAGCAGCGACTGCCACACGCCTTCCCGTCACATCGAAACTGCCCCACATATTCCGGATATATATACGTCACCATGCTCATCCCAACCACTCCAAAAATAGCATTTGCCTTTTATCACAGCAAATGCTAGAATTCTCATATCACTATTATATCATAGGACAATAAAAAGTACCTCAAGAAACCAATGACAGCAGGTGATTCCCATGCCCAACTTAAACGAAACCGACCTCTCCAATCTCTCCCGCCCCCACGGCCAGGAGCAACAGTTAAAAATGGAACTCCTCAACATGATCCACAGTGCCGAAAACCCCTTCGACATCATCTGCCATGTGGCACGGCAGCTGGAAACAAGCTCCGGCGAACCCGGATACGCCCAGTATGTAGAAGAACAACTTCGGGCTGTCTACGGCTTTGCCCTGCAGCACAAAAAACTCCTGACAGACGAACTCCGCGATGTGGAGGAACGCCTCAAAATCATCGAGGAGCGCAACAAGAACGGTGACTTCACCGAAGAAGAACACACCCGCATCGGCTTCGCCATCGACCGCCACAAGAAAAATATCGAACGCCTCAAGACCATGATCCAAAAAGCCGAAGCAGATGGAACCCCCCTCTATTTCGACAAATGAGCACACAAAAAAGCTTCCAAGGAAAACTCCCTGGAAGCTCTTCTTTTAAATCAGTACATAGACGGTGATATCGCGGCGGCCAAACTCCATGGCCTCGCCATAATCCTCCATGCAGAGGTCAATCATGTTGCCAATGATGGCCCCGCCGGTATCGGCGGCAATTGCCTCACCATAGCCGGGGATGTAAAGGCGTGTACCAAGCGGTATCACATCAGGGTCCACAGCCACCACGCCGCGTTCGGCCATCATGCCGGAAGCCGTGATGCCATCCCCGCCGCCATCTGTCGGCAGATAGGCACTCGCCTCCATGATCATGGCCTCTGAGTAGCGAGCCATGCCCCGCGACGTCTCTACCTGTTCTCCGCGCTGTCTTTCAGCCTCAGCCGCTCGCTCTGCCGCAATTCTGGCTGCCCTGTCAGACAATGTTATATCGAGATGCTCATGAATTGTCGTTTCCAATCCCGGAGTGACATCATAGTCCTCCAGCTGATAGCCCATATCCAGAAGGGCTTCTTCCACTGTCAACTTACTGGTCAAAACTTCACTTTTCTGTCCATCGCAATCAATAGTTACCGGGACAGCACGGTAAACCGTAATCTCTGTCTTGTTTCCATCTTTCTTCAGACGATACTCGTCCTTATCCTCAAGGGATATCCCTGCCTCACGCAGGATTCGTTCCGGGCTGACCTTGGCGGTATGGGTGTCTATGACACGCCCGTCCACCTCAATCTGCACATGCTGTATATCTTTCTGTGTAAAACCTGTCGTCAGCATCATGAACGAGGCCAACATCAGGCTGACTGCCAATTTTTTCTCGTTCTTTCGGAATAAGCGTATTTTCTTTAAACTCATTCAATTCCCCCTTTCGACAGCATTCGGAAAACAGTCCCGAACCCGATAAGTCACTGCCTCACCAAGTTCTTGTGTCATAGTTTCCCACTTCTGTCTGAAAAAACACTGTAAAATGGTCCCAACTCCCCACTATGGCATCAGATTCGCCATGCTTCTACCACTTTTCAATGAAAAGAATATGAAAGTGCTTGAAGTCCTATAAAACAAGGACTGCCAGCGAATA
This sequence comes from uncultured Veillonellaceae bacterium, assembly GCA_902801565.1. Lineage (GTDB taxonomy): Bacteria > Bacillota > Negativicutes > Selenomonadales > Selenomonadaceae > UBA3796. The sequence goes on from CADCIX010000006.1 coordinate 52,378, forward strand.
GCACCAGCAGTCCTTTAATAACTAAAATTTATTATTTATATTCATTTTTTTCATCGATTTTATTTCATAAAAACTCTTGATACGTGTCAAGAAAGAGACGACGCGCCTCATTGTAGTCCGGATCCGTATCAAAGGAAAAACCCGGACTATCATGGATACACCATATATCACCCGAACAGGGCACCACAATGCGATAGCCCCTTTTCCGAAACTCCATGGACTGAGAGATATCATAGAAATGCCATCCATGAAACAAATCGCTTCGCCATGGCAGGTCATATTGTGTCATCATGAATATCCCGTCAATAGCCTCAACAAATTCAAATTCCTTTTCCGTTTTCAAAAATCCCAGCCTATACGTGAGGTCAGGGGAAACTGCCTGGGCTGCAACGCCATATCCCTGTCCCTCCGTCTCGTACCAACGACCGTTTTTTGGCATACTGCTGCATCCGGCAAACCCAATCATCCCAACTTCCGGATGTTCCGCAAAAATGCGCAGCATACGCTGCAAGGCATCCTCTTTTACGACACAAAGATCCTGGTGAATGTAAATCTTGTACTTCGCCCGGCTGCTCTGCATCCCCTCCTGGTAGCCGCTGGTGATGCTCTCCGCATGATAGATGGCGATAGGCTCCAATTCCATCCCATCCGGCAAATCACATTGGCTCAGATACAAAAGACATTCCTCGTATTTCCTATCATCATTCACGCAGGAAATGACCGCAATTCTCTTGTCATCAGGAGTTTCTTCCTTGCCTCCCGAAAGTGCCGCCAGGACCCTGTCCGGATGCAAGCACGCCTGAACAAAGGGAAGCAACTTCTCTTGGGAGATGTGATGATTTGCACATAGACGCCACAGTTTGCTCGCATTCGCCTTCACATCGATGCCATACTCGAGCCGACGCAGTATATAAGCCAACTCCCAACGAATCTCCAACGGAATCTCCTGTGGTGACTGTTCCGCCATTTTGGCACCCCCTTCACAAAGTCATTTTTTCGTAAAGCGCTTCCGCATTCCGCGTTGTCCGGGCAGCAACTTCCTCCAGACCCATTTCCCAGATCTCCGCCACCTTTTCCGCCACATAGCGCACATAGGCGGGCTCGTTGCGCTTGCCGCGCATGGGAGTGGGGGCCATGTAGGGGGAATCCGTTTCCACCAGCACCATGTCCTTCGGGGCCTGACGGAGGATTTCCGGAAGCTTGGCCGCATTCTTGAAAGTCAATGGGCCATCCACGCCAATGAACCAGCCCATGCGAAAGATTTCCCGAGCCATCTCCCAACTGCCCGAAAAGCAATGGAGAACACCGCGAAGCCCCTTCCCTTCCCGCTTCAGGATTTCCAGCACATCCCCATGGGCATCCCGGTCATGGATGCAAACGGGCAGATGAAGCTGCCGCGCCAGATCGAGCTGGCGAAGGAACACCCTTTGCTGCAGCTGGCGTTTTTCTGCATCCTTTTCCCAATAGTAGTCCAGCCCGATCTCGCCGATGGCCACGACCTTGGGATGCTTTGCCCATGCCGCCAGCTGGTCGATATCCTTCTCCGAAAGCTCATGGGCTTCCTCCGGATGGATGCCCACGGCGGCAAAGAGGCCCTCATGGGAGTCTGCCATTTCTGCAACCAAAGCCGAGGATTCCATTGTATCCCCCATATTGATGATGCGGTTCACGCCGTGCTCCCTTGCCCGTGCAATGACCTCTTCCACATCGTCTGCGAATTTCCCATCGTTCAGATGGGCATGGGTATCCACGAATTCCATCAGCGCACCTGGCTTCCCACGGGCATATCCACGTCCAGAAGCTTCATGTCATCGCCATGGGAAGCCGCCAGCACCATGCCATGGGAGACAATGCCGCGGATTTTCGCGGACTTCAGGTTGATGACCATGACCACATTCTTGCCGATAAGTTCCTCCGGTGTATAGTGCCGGGCGATTCCCGATACGATCTCACGCTCCTCGTCGCCGAGATCCACCGTGAGCTTCAACAGTTTCTCCGTCTTTGGCACCGGCTCTGCCGCCAGCACTTTCACCACCCGCAGATGGATCTTGGAGAACTCCTCCATGGTGATCTCAGGATGCTCCTCCTTCTTTGCATCGGCCTTTGCCTTCTCCTTCTTTCCGGCTGCCTTCTGCTGCCTGGCAGGCGCCTCCTCTTTCTCCAGTTCAATGCGCGGGAAAAGCTGTTCCGGCACACCAACCTTCAGATCGCCGGGGGTTCCGCCCCACTCCTGGATGTCCGAAAGCTGTACCCCGGAAAACTCCTTCGGCAGCCCAAGCTGCTTCCAGATGCGCTCCGCTGTTACAGGCATGTAGGGGGAAATGAGCACGCTGATGATGCGCAGGCTCTCCACAAGATTGTACATGGTGTTGGCAAGCTCCTGCTTCCTGCCGGCATCCTTCGCCAGCACCCAGGGAGCCGTCTCGTCGATGTACTTGTTGGCGCGGCTGACAAAGGCCCAGACCTTCTTGATGGCACTGCTCAGCTGCATTGCCTCCATCTCTTCCCCGTAGGCCTTCACGGTCTCCATGGCATCTGCCTTGAGGGACGCGTCAATCCCGCTCTCTCCCTGCGGCGGGATCAGGCTTCCCTGCTGGAACTTGCCGATCATATTGAGGGTACGGTGCAGGAGATTGCCAAGGTCATTGGCAAGGTCGGAATTGATGCGGGTGATGAGGGCATCCCGCGAGAAATTGCCGTCCTGCCCCAGATTGATCTCCCTGAGCAGGAAATAGCGGATGGCATCGGCACTGAATTCCTCGATGAGCGCAAGAGGATCCACCACATTGCCCTTGGACTTCGACATCTTGTCGCCGCCCACGATGAGCCATCCATGCCCGTAGATCATCTTCGGCAGAGGAAGCTCCAGGGCCATGAGGATGCAGGGCCAGATGATGGAATGGAAACGCACGATTTCCTTGCCCACCAGGTGAAGGTCCGCCGGCCAATACTTGTCGAATTTTTCCTTGTCGTCCAGGAACCCGATGGGCGTGATGTAGTTCGTCAGGGCGTCAAACCAGACATAAATCACATGTTTCGTATCGATGGGAACGGGAATCCCCCAGTCGAAAGAGGTCCTGGAGATGCAAAGATCCTCCAGGCCCTGTTTGATGAAATTGATCATCTCATTGCGGCGGGAGACGGGCTGGATGAAATCGGGATTCGCCTCGATGTATTCCAGCACCTTGTCCGCATATTTGGACATCTTGAAGAAATAGGCTTCCTCCGAGACCTCCTGTACCGGACGATGGCAGTCAGGGCAGCAGCCGTTCTCATCGAGCTGGTGCTCCGTCCAATAGCTCTCGCAGGGTGTGCAGTAAAGCCCTTTATAGGAACCCTTGTAGATGTCCCCTTTCTCATAGATGCGACGGAACACTTCCTGCACCACGCGCTGATGGCGCTCCTCCGTGGTGCGGATGAAATCATCGTTGGAAATATGGAGTTCCTTCCAGAGGTTCTGGAACCCTGCCACTATCCCATCCACATACTCGATGGGAGTGACCCCTGCCGCCTCCGCCGTCTGCTGGATTTTCTGCCCATGCTCGTCGGAGCCAGTGAGAAAGAACACATCATATCCCGCAAGGCGCTTGAAACGGGCAATGGCATCGGCTATGGTGGTGCAATAAGCATGCCCGATGTGCAGCTTTGCACTGGGGTAATAAATCGGTGTAGTGATATAAAACGGTTTCTTCTTTTCCACGAAAATGCCTCCTCATATATTGCAATTGGGATTCTGCCGCTCCAAAAGTGCCGTATAGACATCCCTGCGGCTGATGCCCAATTTCTTTGCCGCTTCCCTCATGGCCTCTTTCTTGTCCTTGCCCTGGGCCAAAAATTGTTCGTACAATTCTATAGGATTTTCCGACGCCTCAGGTGGGCCCTGGCCATTTTCCCTTGCACCTTCCACCACAAGGACAAACTCACCCCTCGGCTCGTTCATCCCATAATAAAGCAAATGCTCCCCAAGGGAGCCTCTGCGGAACTCCTCAAACTTCTTCGTGAGTTCCCTGCCGATGGCCGCCCGACGGGACTCCCCCAGAACCGCAGCAAGTTCCTTCAACGTTGCCTTGAGGTGATGAGGCGCCTCATAGAAGATAAGGGTTTCCTCCCGCACCTTCACCTTTTCCAGCAGTTCCCGCCGCTTTTTCGCCGTCCTGGGCAAAAAGCCCACAAAGGTGAACATGGAGGTATCCAGTCCGGAACAGATCAATGCGGAAAGAGCCGCATTCGCACCGGGAAGAGCCGTGACCCTGATCCCGGCCTCGATGGCCAGCGCTGCCAAATGGCTGCCGGGATCGCAGATTCCGGGAAGCCCCGCATCGCTGACGCAGACGAGATCCTTGCCGGAAAGCAGGTACTCGATGAGTTCCGGCCCCTTCTCCAGCTTGTTGTGCTCATGGTAGCTCGTCAGCCGCGTATGGATATCAAAATGAGCCAGAAGCTGCCGCGTATGCCGCGTGTCCTCCGCAGCGATGAGCTCTGTCTCCGACAGGATGCGAACGCATCGATAGGTCATGTCCTCCAGATTGCCGATGGGCGTTGCCGCAAGATAAAGGGTCCCTGCCTGCTTTCCTTCCATTTCATCCATCGCATTCATAGATCCGCAAAATCTCCTCCGTATACCCGCCATCCGCCCCATGCACAATGAGGGGCGGCAGTACCTTCAGCCCGCCGGGGGCTGCCCCCACCACGGCCTCCACCAGCATCATATTGGGTGCCTTCCCTTCCTTCGGCTGGATCATCCGAAGGCGCTTCGCCTCCATCTGATGTGCATGGAGGGAAACCATGATTTCCCCCAGACGCTCCGGCAGATGCACCATGGCAAAGGTGCCGCGAAAACGCAAGGCATAGCGGGCTGCCGCCACAACGTCCTCCAGTGTTGCCGTAAACTCATGCCTTGCGCGGGCCACGCCATCCCGAAGGTTGGTATTGCCCTGGGTCACAGGACGATAGGGGGGATTTGCCAGCACCACATCAAAGGTTTCCGGCGGATACAGCTCCCGTATCTTCCGAAAATCCCCCTCGCAAATGGAAATCCTGTCCTCCAGATCATTGAGGCACACATTGCGCCTCGCAAGATCTGCCGTGACAGGATTCAGCTCGACCGCGTCCACATGAGCCACCTCGTCAACGATAATCAAGGGGATCACCCCCGTCCCCGTGCCGAGCTCCAGCACCCTCTGCCTCTTCTTCCAGCGGGGAAAATGAGCCAGCAGCACGGCATCCAGGGAAAAACAGAACTCCTGCGTATTCTGGATGATCTGCCGCCCGCTCCGCATCAGATCATCCAGCCGTTCAAAGGCCTTCAGCTCAACCAGACTCACTCGCTGCTTTTTTCCTTCCCAACATCGGCGAAGGGCTTGCCATAGCCGCCATGATTATTCGTATTGATGCCGGTATTCCCCTCATTTCGATGCTCCTTCTGGTTTTTGGGACGCCTGCTGCGGTTGCGCCTGTTATGGGATTCGCGGGCGGCCTCGTTCCCTTCCTTGCCCTCCCGCTTCTCCTTGCGCCCTTTGCGCTGGTCCCTGGGCTCCCTATGTTCCTTGCCGTCCTTGGCATCCTTATGTCCACGATCCTTCCGTCCCTTTGCACCGGAACGCTCTCCTCGTCCGCTACGACGATGGGAGTTTTCTTCACCGCCGTTATGGTGCTTGCCGTCTTCCCGGGCACGCCGTTCCGTTCCCTTTTTCTCCTCGCTCCGGGAAGCATTTTCTGCGCCGGCCTCTTCTTCCTCCTTCTCGACAACATCCTCCCAGGATGCCACGATGGTCTTGCCATCATCGAGAAGAATCGTAGCCGTACGCCGCTGCGTGTTGACCGAAATGACCTTTCCTGCACCCTCGACAGAAACCACACGGCTTCCCTGTTTCGGCTCCTGCACCACGGGCTTCTTGTGGCACGCCTCCTCATAACAGTCATTTTCATACTTCAGGCAGCACAAAAGACGTCCGCAGATGCCGGATATCTTCGTGGGATTCAGGGACAGGTTCTGCTCCTTTGCCATGCGGATCGATACCGGCTCAAAATCCCCCAGGAACGAGGCGCAGCACAAGGGGCGCCCGCAACAGCCGATGCCGCCCATGAGCTTTGCCTCATCCCTGACGCCGATCTGCCGCAGTTCGATGCGGGTACGGAAGACAGAAGCAAGATCCTTCACCAGTTCCCGAAAATCGATGCGCCCATCCGCCGTGAAATAAAAGACGATCTTGTTCATGTCAAAGGTGTACTCTACATCCACCAGCTTCATGGGAAGCTGATGTTCTGCAATCTTCCTGCCGCAGATGCCGAAGGCTTCCTTTTCCCGTTCCTTGTTCTCCAGAACCCTTTCCTTGTCCGCCTCGGAGGCCTTGCGCTGCACGATCTTCAGCGGAAGCACCACCGTGTCATCCTCCACTTCCCGCGGCCCGATGACCGTACGCCCGTACTCAACCCCCCGGGCAGTCTCCACGATGACATCATCACCCTTGGCGATATCCAGCCGTCCCGGGCTGAAATAATATATCTTCCCCGCTTTCTTGAAGCGGACCCCTATTACTGTCTGCAAAGATCTTTCCCCCATCGTATTATATATCTTTCAATCGAATCAAAACGCCTTCCATGAAGAGGCGCAGATTCACGTTGGCCTGCAATCGACACTGGCTTTCCTTCACCAACCGAAGCATCTGGAAAATCCTCCCTTTTGGAAATTCCGGCAGCATATCCGCCAATTTCCTCTGGATATCCCGTGCATAGATTATCCCGCTGTCATCGCTTTCATAAAGCACCAGCATATCGCGAAGCAGCATGTTGAGGTACATGAGCCACTCGGAAATCTTTTCCCTGCCTTGTTCCCCCATATCCTTGCCCCGCAACCATATCTTTCCCATGTCCATGGCGCCCAGCCCTTCCAGGAAAGCCATCGCATCATCCCGCAGCTTCATCCCGTCATTTTCATGAAGAGCCAGGGCGCGTCCCATGCTGCCATCAGAAAGGACCGCCAATTCTTCCGCCTCCGCCGTGGATATCCCTCGACAGGCCAGCAAGCCTGCAAGTTCATCCATGGGCAGCATGCCAAAAGACACGGGCATGCAACGGGAAATGATGGTATCGAGAAGCGATGCCCTGGAGCCGGTCACCAGCAGAAAGGTGACCTGTCCTGTCGGCTCCTCCAAGGTCTTCAGCAGACTGTTCTCCGCAGCCTCGTTCATGAGCTCTGCATCATCGATGACGACTGCCCGCCGATGGGACAGGATTGGCAGACGGGAAGCCTCTGCCTGCATTTCTCGTATCTGCTCAATGCGAATGGCACGCGCACCCTTCCCCCTGCTCTCCGGACGAACCTCATAGTAATCCGGATGGCTGTCCTGCCTCAGTGCAAGACAGGAAGGGCACTTTCCGCAAGGACCCTCCGGCTCTCCGCACAACAAAGCAGCGGCAAGCGTCCGGGCTGCCCGGCACTTGCCGACTCCTTCTGGCCCCGTGAAAAGCAAGGCATGGGGAAGCCTTCCCTCCCGCAGCATCCTCCTCAAACGGGCAATATTCTCCTCGTGTCCGATGATTCCTTTCCAATCGATGTCCATCACAGGTAAAGGTCCAGCAACATGCCACGGATGGCATCATGACTGGCAAGGATATCCAATCGTTTCGCCTGGCCCAGCCGAATCCGTTCTGCCATCTCCTCCAGTTTCTTGTCGATCTTGCGCACCGTCGTATAGACCTTCTGACGGCCCATGCGATCCCATCCTGCCTGGGTATGCATGTCATACATATGCGAAACAGCTTCCCCGACAAAATTCTTGATGAGGGTACGATACTCCTTGAGCTCATCATAGGTCGGTGTCACCGAGAGTTTTGCTCCCTGGGCATCAATCTGCTTCATGAGCTTGTCCAGATGTTCCTGGGAGATTTCCCCCTCCTGGTCAAAAAGCTCCATGGAGAACTCGGTTCCAGCATCCTGCACAGATCCGCCACTGTCGCGCATCCTAAGGATTGTCGGCCCCTGCGGCGTAAAATTGCTTATTTTCATCGCCATTGCTACCACCCGCTTCCAGGCAAACTATAACTTCTCACTAAAGTATAACGCATTGCTCAAATTTCGCCAAGGGCGAAATATTCTTATTGACGTTTCAACGGGGCTGTCTGTTTGGGATTCCATGGGCGGAAGCCCTCACACTCCATCCCGAACTGCATAAGCACTTTGCCGACGATATGCCGCACCTGTTTCTCCACCGTATCTGCGCCATTGTAAAAGGTAAGCACCGGCGGAACAATCACACAGCCGGAATCTGCTGCCTCTTTGAGGTTCCGCAAATGTATCCGCGACAAGGGCATCTCCCGCGGCACGAGAACCACCTTGCGCCCCTCCTTCATGCACACATCCGCTGCCCGAAGAAGCAGGTTCGAGGAATATCCCGAGGCAATCCCGGCCACAGTCTTCATGCTGCAGGGAATGATAATCATGCCCTCCGTCCGGAAGGAACCGCTGGATATGGCAGCCCCGATATCCCCATTGTCATAAACCACATCAGCCATGGCCCGCACTTCATCCATGGAAAGCTCCGTCTCATATCCAAAGGTCGCTTCCGCCCCCTCTGTTACAATGAGATGGCTTTCCACATCCGGCATCCCCTTCAGAACCCTCAAGAGTTCCATTCCCATGATGGCCCCACTGGCACCTGTTATCCCAACAATCAGCCGCTTCATTACAATCCTTTCAACACGATGCCAGCTCCGAGCACGTTCCCACAAGAAAAGTGCTTCACGAGGGCTGGAAATATATGATAAAATACAAACAAAAACCATCAGGAAGGATCGAGCCCCATGCTGATTGCCATTGTCACCGGAGCCTCCAGCGGGCTGGGAAGAGAATATGTGCGCACCCTGGACACGCGGGAACTCGACGAGATCTGGGTCATCGCGCGCCGCAGGGAACGCTTGCAGGCCCTGGCGGAAGAAACGGCCACGCCGCTCCGCATTCTCGCCTGCGACCTCACGGAACCCGCAGTACTCCGGGCCATCGAGGAAGAACTCGCCGAGAACCATCCCATCGTGAAATATCTCATCAATGCCGCCGGTTTCGGAAAAATCGGAGGTTTTTCTGATATTCCCACCGAGGAACTCTGTTCCATGATCGACCTTAACTGCCGCGCAGCCGTCGCCATCACCCAGATGACGCTCCCCTATATCCCTCCCACGGGAAGGATACTCCAGGTCTGCTCCTGCGCGGCCTTCCAGCCCATCCCTTTCCTGAACGTCTATGCCGCTTCAAAATCATTCCTTCTCCGCTACACCCGTGCCCTTCGCTCCGAGATTGCTTCCAGGGGCATCCACGTCACCGCCGTCTGCCCCTACTGGATCGAGGACACGGAATTCATTGCAAAGGCGAAGAACACGAAGAATTCCACCTATATCCAGAACTTCCCCTTCCCACAGGAACGGGAAGACGTGGTCCGGCGCTCCCTGCGCGGTGTCGAGAACAACGTGGAAATCGTCACTCCGGGACTGATTCCCTTCCTGCACCGCATCCTCGCCGGTCTCCTCCCCCACAGCTTCATGATGGCCGCCGGCAAGTTGTTCCACCGTCACTAATGCAACGGACTCTCACGCCGCTTTCATGAGCATCTGCAGGCGCTGGCGCAAAAGCTCGAAATCCCGCAGTTGCGTCCCAAGGAGCCGGATATCCTCAGCAAAGTCCCCGGTAAGCTCCACCTCCGGCCCATCCAGGAAAAGCTCATCATCATCATCGCTGTCCTGCCCCTCGCTTGACATGATATGATAATGAGCATCGGCCAGCATGGCAGCCACCTCGTAGATGCGGTTGGAAAGATGCTCGATACCCTCGGAAAGCTGCCCGGTCTCTCCATTCTCCAACTGTGTCTTGAGGTTCTTGCGTTCCTTGTGCATCTCCTTCTCGTAAAAAGAGGCAATCCCGGTGAGCAGACGACCGGCCGATCCCACAGAAGCCGCCCTCCGCCCTGCGATGATCTTCACATCATCCCGCAGGCAGAAGCGATACTTTGCGGAAAAAAGCGTCTGGCTCCCCATCATCCTGTCCACACCAATGATATAGCGCGCCTTTCGAAGCATCCGAAGGACTTCCTTTCTCGGCTGTTCCCAAAAGGAAATGGGGCGAAACCTGAGGTTCGTCATCCCCCGCTCCTTGCACTCCCGAATCAGGAGATTCGTGTAGGCCAGATGATTGTTGAACACGTAAACCTCCTCAGTGGGAGGTGTCCTGGCAATCGCCGCAAAGAACTCCTCCGTGGGATGCAGGTCAAACACGAAAAGCTGCTCGCCCGGAACAATCCGGGACAAGAACTTCTCCTGCGTCGTTGCGCAAATATAAAAGGCATCCGGATCCGCTTCCTTCACCTCTTCCGTCGAAATGGTCTCGATGGGAATGGCTCCTTCGAGGAAAGACTCCGTAATCGCCTTGATCTCATCGGCAATGAGCTCATCACTGCCCACCGCCATGAGCCTGAGTTCACGCATTTTCTCCCGTCCTTTCCTGCTTTATCGTATTAAACTATATTTCTCAACTCCGTACAATCCATTATATAATGATTATAACGCAATTGTTCAGGTTTTTCCACAGGAAAACATCCTCAATTAGAAGGAATCCCCCTCTCCTTCGCCGAATTTCTATACAAAACTACATCACAAGGAGCGTGTCATCATGAAAACAAAGATTGCCGTCTGGTTCACCCAGAAAAAATTTGCCGAATCCGTGCCACAGGCCGAGGAATTCCTGGATGCCATCAAGGAAAACGAATGCCCACAGGAACTTCTCGATATCCTCCAAAAAAATCTTGATGTCCGCATCGCTATCGGCGGCGGTACCATAACAAAAGAAACGGCCTTGAACTTCCTGCAAGAGAAGCTCAAGACCGCTGAAAAACTCATCGCCTTTTGGGAAGCAAACCCAAAAGACACCAACGCTATTTTCTTTTTCCGCGAATACCACCGCTACATGGAAGAAGGATAGCCACCTGCCTCATTCCCCCATCTTCGTCCGCAATACCTCTTCCGCCTTTGCGAGCTGTACATCCTCCGTATCTCCCGGCTGGAAATCGATGCTCACATCCGGCTCGATTCCCACACCGTCGATATTGCGGCCGCTTGGCGTGTAGTATTTCGCAATGGTCAGTTTCACCGCATCATCGTGGAACATGGGCAGGACTGTCTGCACAGACCCCTTGCCGAAGGATTTCGAGCCCACAAGGGTTCCCGCGCCCGTATCCTGTACCGCCCCCGCCAGGATTTCCGCGGCGCTTGCGCTGTTCCCGTCGATGAGCACCACAAGGGGATACTTCAGTTCCTTGAGGCTGGAAGTGTATTCCTCCTTCCCGCCGTCCCGCTCCACCACGGAAACAACAGGACCCTCCGGCACCACCATATTCGCAATTTCCACGCTGCTGGTGACAAGCCCCCCTGGATTCTCCCTGAGATCGATGACGAGGCCCTTCATTCCCTCATTCTCCAATGCCTCGTAAGCATCCCTGAACTCCTGGGCGGTATTCTCGCTGAAGGCTGCGATGCGGATATAGCCCATATTGTTCTCCAGCATCCTGCCCTCGGCAGTCTTCACCTGTATGGTATCCCGCTGGATGACAAATTCCTTGTCCTCCGTCCCGTTCCTGCGGATGGAAAGTATAACCTCAGTGCCAACTTCCCCCCGTATATGAATGGCAACCTCTTCGGGCTGTATCTCCGTCACAGGAACCCCGTCCACTGCAAGGATCTCATCATTCGCCTGGATGCCGGCCCGCGCAGCCGGCGAATCATCCATGACAGAAATCACGGAAACCTTGTTATCCTTGAACCCCATGTAGATACCAATTCCGCCAAAAGATCCTATCGTTTGCTCCATGAGCTGGTGATAGGTTTTCGGGTCAAGATAGATGGAATGGGGATCTCCAAGGGACTGTATCATGCCGGAAATCGCCCCGTCCATGAGTTTCGTGCTGTCTACATCTGTGACGTAATGGGACTCGATCAGCCGATAGACTCCCGCAAAGCGTAAGACATCCCCCATCTTCTGCCCCGTCATGTCCAAGGCATAGCAAAGCCCCCCCAAGGTCAACAGGACAGAAGCAATCGACGTTGCGACCATCAATGCCGCAATTTTTATTTTGTTCATACAGAACCCCAATCTGTGCGTACGAAAGAAAATTACAAATACCCATAGGGACTCACAACGGAGCCGTTCTCACGAACCTCAAAGTGGCAATGGGGGCCCGTGGAGTTCCCGGTGGAACCACAATAGGCAATGACCTGCCCCTGGGAAACCGTCTGGCCCTCGCTCACGGCAAAACTCTGGTTGTGCCCGTAAAGGGTCGATATGCCACCGCCATGATCGATGATAACGGTATTGCCATATCCCGAAATCCAGCAGGCATCCGTCACCACGCCACTGGCCGCAGCAACCACCGGTTCACCGTAATCTCCGCCAATATCAATTCCGCTGTGGAATTTCTCCGTACCGGTAATGGGATGGACGCGCCAGCCGAATTCCGAGGTAATCGGCCCGGAAATCGGCCAGATCATGCCACCGCCCCCGCCGCCGGTATACGTGGCATAGGAGCCGGATACCTGGGATCTGCGCGCCTGAATCATTTCCGCAACCTTCTTCGAGGCCGCCATGAATTCGTCATATTCGAGATCGATGGTGGCCTTGTCGCTCTTCATCTTGTCCAGGAGCGCCTGGCGCTTCTGCTGCTTCTCCACCATGACATCCTTTGCCTTGCTGGCAGAGCGCACCTTCGGCTCCAGCGCTGCCCGATCCTTCTCCAGGCTGGCTGTGGTCGTCTCAATCTCTTCGCGCTCCGCCATCACCACCTGAACCAGCTCATAATCCTGCTTGATGACGCGCTTCAGGAGATCCATGCGTGTCATGAGATCCTGAAAGTCCTTCGCGCCAAAGATGACATCGAGATAACTGATCTGCCCATTGATATAGATATCCCGCACGCGTTTCCCAAGAAGACCGGTCTTCTTCCCATAATCCTCCTGGACTTCCTCCAGCCGTGCCTCATTGGCGGCAATGCGCTCCTTGATGTCATCCATCTCTGCCTTGAGCACCCGATAGTTCTGGATGGCCTCCTCCGCTTCCAGGTCAAGGACACGCTTCTCCTCCGAAAGTTCATTGATCTTGATCTGGATCTTGTTGCTTTCCTCCAGTTTTTCCTGAGCCTGCTGCTCGTAGCTTGCCTGTTCATCCTCCAGCTCATCGGCATAGAGCACGGAAGGGGAGGACAAGGCCAGCATACAGGCCATTGCAGCTGCCCCAAAAGCCTTTTTCTTCAATAAAACCAACCCCTGCCTCATACTTTCAGGAACCGTTTCAAGGAAATCGTACTGCCAATCGTGCCGATAACCATGCCACTCACGATGATGGCAACACTCACATAATTCATGAAGGGATACTGTGGCATGAGCGGAAAGAAGGCCAGTGTGCTATAAATCTTCGCCGCCATGGCCGCATAGAAGCTCCGCAGTGCCAAAGCTGCGATGATACCGCCGATGAATCCCAGAACCATGCCCTCCAGAAGGAAGGGCCAGCGAATGAACCAGTCCGTTGCCCCCACGTACTTCATGATGGCAATTTCCTTGCGCCGTGCAAACACCGTCAAACGAATCGTATTGGAAATGATGAAAAGCGTCGCTCCTGCCAGAAGCACCATGAGCGCCAGGCCGAAAATCCTCATGAGCCGCGTGATGTCAAAGAGATGTTCCACCACATCCTGCCCGTATTTCGCTTCCTCCACACCATCCATCTTCACAATGGCATTTGCCGCTGTCTCCACCATCTCCGGCATCTTTACCGTCACCTCAAGGGAATCGGGAAGGGGATTCTTTTCCTCCAGTGCATCCAGCAGGTATTTCTGGTCGCCCAGCCGTTCCTTCAGACGCTCCATGGCTTCGTCCTTGCTCACATACTTCACGGATTCGATGCCCTGCATCTCAAGGATGTCCTCCTCCACCTTGTCGCGGACGGAATCCTTGATATCATCCTGAAAGTAGACGCTGATCTGCACCTGGGACTCCAGAGTGGATGCCAGCCGGTTCATGTTCAGCACGAGAAGCATGAATACCCCGAGAACGAACAGGGACACCGCCACCGTGCCAACGGAGGCAAAAGACATCCAATTGTTGCGCCGCAGGGAAATCAAAACCTCGCGGATGAAATATTCACTTGTCCTAAGCTTCATATCCGTACACTCCCCTTGCCTCATCCCTGACGATGTGGCCGTCCTCAATGGCTATGACGCGCTTCCGCAGCGTGTCCACGATGGTCTTGTCATGGGTTGCCATGACAATCGTCGTCCCCGACTTGTTGATGCGCAAAAAAATGTCCATGATATCCCAGGAAGTCTCCGGATCAAGATTCCCCGTGGGCTCATCGGCAATGACAATGGCCGGATCGTTCACAATGGCACGGGCAATGGCCACGCGCTGCTGCTCGCCGCCCGAAAGCTGTGACGGGAACGCCTTGTACTTCTCCCGAAGCCCCACCACATCCAGCACGGAATTCACGCTGCGCTGGATAAGCCTTCTGGGGGCCTCGATGACCTGCATGGCAAAGGCCACATTCTCATAGACTGTCTTATCGGGAAGCAACCGGTAGTCCTGGAAGATCACCCCAAGGCCACGCCGCAGATAAGGAACCTCGCTTTCTGCCATCTTCGTCACATCCCTGCCGTTCACCTCCAGGACCCCGGAAGAAGGCAGGACCTCACGGAACAGCATACGGATGAAGGTGGACTTTCCCGCCCCGCTGGCACCGACAATAAAGACAAATTCTCCCTTGCCGATGTCCACGCTCACATGATCCAGTGCCATGGCACCGTTATCTTCATATATTTTGGAAACATCCTTCATATGGATCATAGGATGAAACTCCTTCCTGTCTCACAAGAACACAAATATTGTTTTATTTTACCACACATCCATGAAAATAAGCAAAAAAATTGGAGTGCATTCCACAGCACTCCAAACAAAACCTATTCCATCATGCCTTTTTCATCGTATCCAAGGCCAATCTTGCATTGCGGATTGCCTTCTCCCGCAGCTCGGCCAGAAGCGCGGCATTCTGTTCACGGAATGCCGCCTTGTCATTCCACTTGCGGCGAACCTCTGCCATGAGCTGCTCCACCGTAACATCTTCCAAATGCCCCACAATGGCATCCCCGATGGAATCCATGAATCTCTCGATCTTCGGATCATAGGAAACGCCAATCATGGGCACTCCCATGACCCCTGCAAAGATCAGGGCATGCAATCGGATGCTGATCATGAGGTCCATGCACCCCACCAGGGACAAAAGCTCTCCCGTCGCATACTCATCCCCAAGTACCGTACATTCCTCCCGGGCCATGGCCGCAATGGATTCCGCTGCCCTCATATCCTCCGGATGCTGCATGGGGAGGAATACCACCCGTGCACCGAATTCCCGCACAATGGCATCCGCAGTCCCCGCAAGGGCTTCCTTGTAATGCTGCCAGCCCTTCCATTCCCGGACGGAAATCCCTACCATCGGCCTGCCATCGTCAACATGATAACGTTTCAGGATATTCTTTCCAATCGATCGATCCACAGGATTGATTGCCAGCACGGGATCTGCCGTGCATTCGATATGAGGAGAATGAATATGGAGGCTTTCCAATTCCTCCAAAGATCCATGATCCCGCACCGTGATGACGTTCACATGATTGCCCAGCCAGCTCATCACGCGACGGGCAATACCTCCATAGATCGGCCCGATTCCCTGGGCATAGAGCATCACCGGCGTTCCCAAAAGATGCGCCAGAAAGATGATGCCCATATAGTAATAGAGGCTGCGCCCGCTGGTGACGTTCTGCAAAAGACTTCCGCCGCCGCTGATGAGGAGATCCGCCCTTCTCAAGGCACGAAAGATTCCGGGCAGCCCCAGCCATGAAATGGCCTCCACTCCATGGCGCTTTTTCGTGTCCTCCGGATTCGCCGAGATGACCGTGATATTCAGTTTTGGGTCAAGGTCGGATAACACCTCGATCATGGCGGCAAGCATCGCCTCGTCGCCGCCATTTTTCGAGCCGTAATACCCGGAAACCACAATATTGTGCATGAATCAGATTCCTACCCCTTTTTCTCTTGCCTTAGCCAGAAGCGTCTGCCAGAACTGGACAAGCACCATGGCCGCAGCGCCGACTCCGGCTCCCAGCACAATGCCGCCGATTCCCCGCATGAAGGACATGTAGACCGGCGTGCGCATATGGGCAAAGGTCTCCACCATGGAACCCTGCCCGATGGTGGCAACGATGACCAGCAGGAAAAATACCATTGTGGGCCACTTGCGCTGCCATGCCATGGCTGCCAGCATAAAGGCAGGATGGCCGATCAGAAGCTCCTTCGAACGGGGACGGGCATAGAATGCCTGCTCCAGGAAGGCGCGGAAGCGCAGTTCCGTGCTGGAAACCGGCATCCCCAGGGTATGTCCGCTGCGGGCGATAAAGACTATGCATGCCAGCAACACGACGCCAATGCCCATAAGTGTCTTGATTTTCACAGGCATATCGAAGATCTGCCTGAGCTGGTCCATCATCCCCTTGCTGTCATCGAACTTCCCATCAAAGATATCGAAACGCTGCAGGAAGGCCAGGGCCACAAGGACAAGGGGCAGGATAAAGGTCAGCTTGATGCCCCGATAGATATTGAACTCCAGGAAATACTCCGTATCCGACAAGGAACCGGAAAGATAGGCCGCACCAACATAGGACAGGGCCCCCGTCACGAAAAGAGCAAGGGCAGCCGTCACCACAAGTTTCGGCAGGGAAACCCTCACCTCATTGCGGAAGGAGCGCAGACGATCCAGCTGCCAGATAATGGCCAATGCAGGGAACAGGTTCGCACTGGCAAAAGCCGCAAGAATGCGGATCTTGCTGCCATTTCCCATGAGTACCGGGATTACCGCAACCGCTGCAAAGATCACAAGCAGGAGATACTGATACCTCGCACTTGCATTGAGCCGCGGAAAGATCAGGGACAAGTAGAGCACCCCTGCCGCGGCAACGCCCAGCATCACCAGGGCACGCAAGGTTTTGCTGGGATAATATGTCTCAAAGGTACTGGCCGGCCCCAAGGTAAAACCTTTTTCCCTCAGTATATTCGCCGTATCTTTGAAATACTTCATATTCGTCTCCAGAAGGCTCATATCCGGGGACGGGCTCTTATAAATGTGCAACAGGTCGATGCGGATGTTGCGCTCCTGGTCCGTATTGGCCCATCGCTCCACCGCCGTATCGATCTTGAGCTTCGCCATCTCATCCTTCGGAACGCTGTAAAGCCTCGCCACATGGTCGTAACCAATGCCCTTGACAATCTCCTCCATGCCCTCCTGCCGATAGAACTGGAGCTGGGAAACATCCTCAATCAGACCCAGCGTCATATTCCGCGCCTTGAATTCATCAATGGTGGCCTGCAGGGATTTCGTCGCCCCCAGGGACTGGTTGCCGGCAAAAACCACCTCAGACACCTTGATTCCTTCCAGCCGCTTGAATACCGCCTGCACATCCTCCTTGGTGCAGCCCTCATAGTTGCTGGGACGTGCCAGCACATAGAAACCGGCCTCGTTCACGGCCTTCATCTCATCCGTGGGAAGGCCGATATTCATTTTCAGGAAGGACTCGTAATGCGCCTTGACGGCGAGGACTTCCTTCCCCCCCACCTGCCACGAGGTCACCCGGTCTTTTCCGAGACGGCGGATGAGATCCTCCTTTGTCTCCCGGAACACCTGCGGATCCTCGCCCGTCACATAGACCTCATTGCCCTTGACCTTCCCCGCCGCGACAAAATCGCGCCATGCCGGATCTGTCAGGGAACCATTCCGGTAATTGGCAAGGATATCACTTCCGGCCACTGCCGTTGCCTTCCCGTTCTCATTGAACTTCTTGAAGGACGTCTCATAAACCGCCAAAGAGGTAAATCCCGCCTCCCTGGCTTTCGCCAGCATTTCCTGGGCAGGAATCCCCTCACGATCCGCCAGTTCCAGCAATGCCTCATAATCAATGGCAAGGTCTACCTGATTGTTCTGCACCTCTACCTCATGGCGCTGCCAGCAAATGACCAGCGACGCTGCCAGCCCAAGGACAATGCATGCAATGAGCCAGCGATTGTATTGAAACAATTTCATCTACTCCGCCTCGTTATAAATCTTTGTTTTCCGCCTTCTCCGATGAGGACTGCCGACCTCCGGCCCACAGGATGACCTTGCCATCCTGCATCTCCACTCGCTCGAACTTCGCCCCCAGGGGAAGTTTGTCCGGCTTCACGATCTGGATATCGCCAAAAAGGTTGTCCAGACTGAGCTTGCCGGGAAAGGCATTCTTCACATTGAGCTTCGTCATGCGAAAATACAAGGAACCGCTGTCCTCCAGCACCACCCCTGTCATCTCGATGTCCACCATGCGCCCAAACACCTTGGCATTTGCCGTCACCAGGACATCCTGCGGCGTGATCTTCACCTGGACATTCTCCAGCTTGTCCACCTGACGGCTGATGAGCTCTTTGAGATTCAGCTCCGTGACAATGCCCTTGAGTTCCAGTTTGTCTGCCGACTGGAGCCGAAGGGTCCCATCCTCCAGCAGGGCCGGCATGTCGATCCGCACGCCTTCACCTTCCGCTGACAGTTCCTCAACGTAAATCTCCCCCAGCTTTGCCGAATGTGCAATCACGCGAAGCGTATCCGCACGCCCCAGGCTGATCAAAAGATTGGGGGAGGAAGACATGGACACCATCACATCATGGGTCGCCAAACGCTCCGAAAGACGCGTCTTCAAGGTGGAAGACACCAGCGTCGGCAGGATAAACTCGCCAAACATGATTAATATTATGAAGACGATGAATAAAATAGTCAAGCCTTTTCGCAAAATATCACGCTCCATCGGAAAGCCCGTCCTTAAGGACGGGCTTCGATTCAAAGTTCATGGTTCGCCTTGGCCGCCAGATAGGAACGGATGAAGGGATCGAGCTCCCCATCCATGACCGCCTGCACATTCCCCGTTTCCTCACCTGTCCTGTGGTCCTTGACCATGGTGTAGGGCTGGAACACATAGGAACGTATCTGGCTGCCCCATTCGATTTTCTGCTGGTCGCCCTCCAGCTTCGCAATCTCAGCGTCCTTCTTCTCCTGCTCCAGCTCAAAGAGCTTGGCACGGAGCATCTTGAGGCACTGCTCGCGGTTCTGAAGCTGGGAACGCTCATTCTGGCACTGCACCACAATGCCCGTGGGCTCATGGGTCATGCGGACCGCCGAGGAGGTCTTGTTGATGTGCTGGCCGCCGGCGCCGCTGGCACGATAGGTATCCACCCGCACATCGGACATGTTGATGTCCACCTCCACAGCATCATCGATCTCCGGCATGATATCACAGGCCGAGAATGACGTATGGCGGCGGGCATTGGCATCAAAGGGAGAGATGCGCACAAGGCGGTGGACCCCCTTCTCCGATTTCAGGAAACCATAGGCATTATGCCCTCGGATGAAAAGCGTCACGGACTTGACTCCCGCCTCGTCGCCGGGCAGGAGATCCTGCGTCTCCACCGTGAAGCCATGACGTTCCGCCCAGCGGCCGTACATGCGAAGAAGCATCTGCGTCCAGTCCTGCGCCTCCGTGCCGCCGGCCCCGGCGTGAAGTTCCAGATAGGCATTGTTGGCATCATATGGCCCGGAAAGGAGGATCTCCAGCTGCAGTGCTTCCAAGCCTTCCCTGATGGTCTCCATCTCGGAGCATACATCGTCTTCCACCGACTCGTCCTTATCCTCCATGCCCATTTCCCAAAGGGTCTGGGCATCCTCATACTTCGTCACCAGTGCCTTATACTTGTCCACACCAATTTTCAGGTCATTGAGCTCCTGATTGATTTTCTGGGCCTCCTCCGCATCATCCCAGAAAGTGGGCTCTCCCATCTTGTATTCCAGCTCGGCAATCTTCTCTTCCTTGCGCTGGACATCCAGCGAATCCTCCATGATGTCCAGCTTTTCCTTCAAGGCTGCCAGCTCGGCCTTCCGATCCTCCAGCATCTACTCACATCCTCAATCCCACGAACATAAAGATTTATCGACAAATATCCTCTCTATCTTATACATATTGTCAATTCCTGTCAATAAACTCAATCAAAACAGTGTTTCGCACTATACGAAACCTAGTGTCCCTGCGCATTTCGGGCTTGACACGCTAAGATTTCGCAATAAATTCGCGAATTTGCTTCTCCATGACCGGAACGATATCTTCTCCGGCGTTCCGGGCCTTGCTCCATTCCACGGTTTTTCGGATTGCCTCGTCGATATGCCAGACCGGCCTCCACCCAAAAGTCCTCTTGAGTCTGGAACAATCCAGCTTCAGAAACTGTGCCTCATGGGCCGATGCAAAATCCACGGACTGCCACTTCATGCCCTCTCCCCACGCCTCGCAGAACATAGTGGCAAGCGCGCCTGTGGTCACGCAGTCGCTCTCCTCCGGCCCCACGTTGTAGCTTCCTGCCAGTTCCCTGTGGCCATATTGCCTTTCCGCAACCAGAAGGTATGCCGCAAGCGGCTCCAAGACATGCTGGTAGGGACGGATTGAGTGCGGATTCCGGACCTGTATCACTTCCCCCTTGCAGGCCGCACGAACACAATCCGGGACAATACGATGCTGCGCAAAATCCCCGCCGCCGATGACATTTCCCGCACGAACCGTGGAAACCGCCACCTCACGCTCCGCAAAAAAGCTTCTGCGATAGCTGTGGGTCACCAGTTCCGAGCAACTCTTGCTGTTGGAATAGGGATCGAAGCCGTCCAGAGCATCGTTCTCCCGATATCCCCATTCCCATTCGCGGTTCTCATACACCTTGTCGGTCGTCACGTTCACCACGGACACCACGGAATCCGTCCGGCGCACACACTCCATGAGATGCACCGTTCCCATGACATTTGTCCCATAGGTTCCCACAGGATCGCGATAGCTTTCCAGCACAATCGGCTGGGCTGCCAAATGAAACACGAGTTCCGGGCGGAACTCAGCAAAAACTTTCTGCAGATGCGCCAAATCCCGCACATCCCCCATATGGGACTCTGCAACCTCGGATACAGCCGCCTCAAAGAAGCGCTCCCCCTCTGCGGTCGCCGATTCCAGCGCATACCCGGCCACCCGTGCGCCAAGCATGGCCAGCATCTTGCACAGCCAGGTCCCCTTGAACCCTGTATGCCCCGTCACAAGAACACGTTTTCCTGTCCAAAATTCAAGATCCACTTCGAGACCACCCCATCTATAAAGTCACCAACATCATTTCTTTCCATGCACCGACAAAAAGCATATATCTGCTCCGGCTGTGCATAACCTTTCTGCATCTTTTTATAGTCTAAGCATTCCTTTTGCTGTATAATTACTCCAAAGGAGGCTTTATCTATGCGACTATACTTCGATTGTTGCTGCTACAACAGGCCCTTCGATGACCAATCACAGGATCGCATCCATGACGAGAGCGAAGCCATCCTCTCCATCATGAAGCGGTGCTGTGCCAGCAAGGAAGACATTGTTTTGGGCAGCACAGTCCTGACTATGGAGTTTGACAAAATATCCGATAAAGACAAAAAGGCCAACGTGCTGCATCTTGCAAGGATAATTCGTGAAACCATAATCTACTCCCCGGAGGTTCGACAACGTGCCATGGAATTGGAACAGCTGGATACGATCCGCAAAATGGACAGTCTGCATCTCGCCAGTGCCGAAATCGGCCATGCTGATATTTTCCTGAGCACAGACGACAAACTGATCAAGGCATGCCGAAGGATGCAGGACATACTAAAAGTAAAAGTCAAGAACCCCTTATTTTATCTAGCAGAGGTGAATGAACCATGATGGATGTAAACTTGAACAGCCCGGTAGACATACGAAATGCCGGCACAAAAGTACTTGTAGATGCCCTTGGGCCTATAGGATACGCTCGCTTTATCCAGCAATTCCAAAATGGATACGGCGACTACACAAAAGAAAAATATGAGCAAACGGAACCTTCCTTCGAAGAACTTGACGCAGAACTAAAGAAATATTTGTAACACGCCCAATCCCCAACAGGTTGCGAAAGCCATCATTTCTTCCCTTGCAAAGACACAAAAGCATGCAGCTGCTCCGACATATAACGGAGCTTTTCCTCCGTCATCCCGGGATATACCCCGATCCAAAAAGAATCCCTCATGATGCGGTCCGTGTTTTCCAGCGTCCCCACCACACGATAGCCCCGGCCTTCGGCACGCATCTCATCGAAGCATGGGTGCCGGACAAGATTGCCCGCAAAGAGCATCCGCGTCTGGATATTCTTCTCCTCCAGATGGGCAACGATATCATCCCTGCGGAATCCTGCTCCTTCCCTCACCGTCAGAAGAAAGCCGAACCAGCTCGGCTCCGAGTTCTCCATCGCCTCCGGCAGCAGGAACACATCAGAAAGGTCGTCCAGCGCATCCCGCAGGAACTTCCAATTCTTCCGGCGGGCCTCAATGAAGCCGGGCAGTTTTTCCAGCTGGGCGCAACCGATAGCCGCCTGCATATCCGTTGCCTTGAGATTGTACCCCAGATGGGCATAGACATACTTGTGGTCATAGCCCTTCGGCAATTCCCCGAACTGCTGGGTGAAACGATGCCCGCAGGTATTGTCCCTCCCGGAGGCGCACCAGCAGTCACGCCCCCAGTCCCGGAAGGACTCCACGATGCGCTTGAGCTGGAGGTTGTTCGTATAGACTGCGCCTCCCTCGCCCATGGTCATATGGTGGGGCGGATAGAAACTGGAAGTCCCGAGATCGCCCATCGTTCCCGTATAGCGCCACTCCCCCTGGTAGAAATACTTCGTCCCCAAGGCATCGCAGTTGTCCTCCACCAGCCAGAGATCATGCTTGTCGCAAAACTCCTTCACCGCCCGGACATCAAAGGCATTTCCAAGAGTATGGGCTATCATCACGGCCTTTGTGCGCTCCGACAGAGCCTTCTCCAGCATCGACACGTCAATCTCATAGGAGGGAAGCTCCACATCCAAAAAGACGGGAACCGCCCCATACTGCACAATGGGAGCCACTGTCGTGGGGAATCCCGCTGCCACGGTGATGACCTCATCCCCCCGCCGGATCCTCCGTTCCCCAAGCTTCGGCGAGGTAAGGGCCATAAACGCCAGAAGATTCGCCGAGGAGCCGGAGTTTACCAAAGAGCAGTATTTCACCCCGAGAAACTCAGCAAAAGCCTCCTCGAACTTCGTCGTATAATGCCCCGCCGTCAGCCAGAAATCCAGAGCAGACTCCACGAGATTGCAGACCTCCCGCTCATCATAGACGCGACCGCCGTAATTGACGCGGTCGCCGGGAGCGAAGGGCTTCGCCTCCCCCTGCATGCTTTTGCAGTATTCCCTGGCAGCCCTCAAAACCTCCTGCCGCAAATCCTGTAGCTGTTCCAACCTCATCCCCCCACACGATTGCCAAACCTTATCCTCTCTCGATCCACACAGCCTTGCCGCGAAAGACAACACCATTCAAGTACTATCCAACAAGTCCCACTTTCCAGTCGCTAAGCTCACGCTTTTCCGAGTCAAAGGCCACGCCGATCTTGTAAAGCGTCCGTTTGTCGGCGGCAAATCTCTCCGCATAGCCCTTTTCCTCTATTTGGCGCAGAGCTGCCTCAGCCGCAACATCCCGTTTGAACTCGAACAGGTAGATATACTTTTCCGTCTCCATGACGCAATCGATACGACCTCTGGAAGTGTGCAGCTCACACTGGAGGAATCTCCCCAGCAAGGTAAACACCAGGTATATCACCGTCTGGAAGTAATGCTCAAAGGGGCTCCGCTCATCCGTATACGATATGCCTGCAAATATGGCTGCCAGGATGTCGCGCATACCCTCCAGATCGCCTTGCTCCGCAGCCTCGTCCAAGCTGAAGATATCCGTACCCGCAAGGTTGGACATCTTTGGAACATAGGCAGGAAGCAGACTGTCCAGAAAGCCGTACCGTACCTCCTGATTCGGAAAGCAAAGAGTGTAGCCGCTTTTTCTGCGGTCAAAGGAACGAATGGTAAGATACCCTGTCTGATAGAGCAGGGGCAAGGGATTGGGATCGTCCACCCGATAATCCATCAGCAGCGTATCTTTTACAAATGCCTGGCCATTGCCCAATTTGCTGCTGTCATAATGAAGAAATTTCAGCTTGTTGACCAAAAAGACAGGTGTGCCGGTGGAAAACCAATAGGAACCAAAATCCTTGTCATAGAGTGCCTTCAAGAGGCTGAAAGGATTGTAGACACCCGCCCCCTGCGGGTGAAAATGATAGCCATCGTACTTTTCCTGCAGCTCGGCCAGACATTCATCAAAGGTCATCTGCTGGATTTTTGCCATAGCTTCTATCTCCGGCCTAAAGCAAGCCAGCAGTTCCTCCTCTGTGATGCCGCAAATGTCTGCGTAGTCCCGGCTCAGGGAAATATCGTTCAGCTGGTTGAGATCGCTGAAGATGCTGACTTTGCTGAACTTCGTCACCCCTGTGATGAACACAAAGCGTATATGCTCGTCACAGCCTTTGAGTACGCTGAAGAATCCCTTGAATATGGCCTTGTTTTTCTCCTGAAGCTCCTTGTTCTCCATAGACTCAAGTAACGACTTGTCGTACTCATCCACTAAAATAACCACCCGGCGACCACTGTTTTGATGCGCCGCTTTTACAACCTCCTGGAAACGCTCCCCCAGACCATTTTCTCCCGGTTCTATTTCATACAGTCTCTCCCACTGCCTCAAATGATACGCCAAAATACTCTCCAGCGCATTTTCCTCTCGATAGTTTGCCCCATTGAAGTCGAAATAAATGACGGGATGCGGCTGCCAGGGACTTTCCTTCCGGCTTTCCATTGCTTCAATGGCCAATCCTTGAAACAAGTCTTTCCTCCCCTCCCAATAGGCACGGAGGGATGAAAGGAACAAGCTCTTGCCAAAACGCCGGGGACGGCTGAGGAAAAACTGCTTGCCGCTCTCTGCCAGGCGATATATGTAGGCTGATTTGTCCACATAGACAAATCCGTCCTGCCGCAATCCCACAAAATCCTGTATCCCGACAGGAAGTTTTCCGGCCATGCCAATCCCTCCTCATATCGCTCGAACTTCATCATGTCAATTCTTCTGGAACCCAAGCCACATCATATTTACTTGCAAAATCGTCTCAAATGTATCCGAGTCATAGACATCAGAGAACATTTTTGCCAGTTTGGAATGCATACTCCTGCACAATTTCTTGTCTGACTCCGTAAGAATAAAACGGGAATAATTTTTCAGATATTTGTGTTGTGCCAGTGCCTCCAAAAGCCCCCACATGCTCAATCCCTTGAACGTATCCGCCGGACATCCCCATGGATGCACCCCTCCAGATGCAATCATCTCTTTCAAACAAGAAGCACTGTTCCAGTTTTTCACAGGAACAAGCAACTGTCCTCCGGGATTCAATATCTCATACAGTTTCTCCAACAAAGCAATCGCTGAACCGTCCACAACCTCATGGAGGCAAGCACTCATTCCAATGAGATCGTATCCTTCTTGAACTTCCGATACCGCCTGCAAAAGATCCTCTGCCGGAATACATCGGTCAAAAGAGTATTTTGCGTCAGGCAAATACCTCGAATCTACCACCATGGCATCTGCCTTTACATCGCCACACCCATTCTTTCGATAATAATTCCTCATGGACAAAAAATCTGCGCCGAATTTGGGCTCAATCCAAAGGATACGAGATTCCTTCTTGGGCGATATCCATTGAAAGGTATGTTCGATGCCAAGCATGCCTCTGGATTCCCATGCATCCACGCCCCATTTGTCGAAATAGACTTTGCGCATTTCATCGAGGGAGTTTTGATTGGAAACTTCTTTGCTGTCTCCTAATGTAATGCTGCCAAAATGATGGAGGAAGGTATCCTTGGCCAACACTTGACGCCATCCGGTACGACGTAGTACTGTTGAAAAATCATCATCCACAAATTGTATTTTGGTATAAGAGGGATCGACTATATCCATAGACAATATATCGTTTCTCCAAACAGAAACGAATGGCATCAAAAGAACACGGTCTTCCCACATCATGGAATCAATTTTGTTGTAGCTTTTGGCAAAACCTTCAATCTCTTTAAGACTAGAAATAGAATTCGGATACGGTACTGGTATACCTTGATACGAAGTAATACTCTCCTCATTACATGTCGGAACAACTTCCGCAATATCCGGAGATGACTCTATGCAAAACAACAATTGCTCTAGCCAGTGAGGTGTAGCTATAACATCATTAGAAAATCCTACAAAATATTTTCCTTCGCAAATAGGCGGCGTTACTGAGACGCCTAGCATATTATGTTTAAAATTCAATTTCTTTTCGTGGGGCAAGCTATCAAAGTATTCCTCTGTTCCATCCGTAGAGCCATTATTAACCGTAATAAGTTCTATATCGCCTTTTGAAAAATCCGTATATTTGAAAATACTTTCTATGGCACGTTTCGTGTATTCCAATTTATTATAAGCATGTATAACAATAGATGCTCTATATTTATACTCCAGATTCTCCAAACAATGAGTATGAGCATTTTCTACCTTTTGCATAAGTTGTTTTTGATAGTTCTCCAATGTTTCAGTATTAGATAATACTTCATTTTGAAGATACGCCAAATGTTTTATACGTCGAAAAGATTCTAAAATTTCATAATAAAAAACTTGTCGTCTCTTGTTAGGCATAGAAAAAAATCGTTCTAACGAATTTTCCATATTCAAGCAACAAAGCACTATATTATGAGAAATCGTAGATTTTCCTTCCTCTTTTCTCATTTCCTCAGCCATGGAAGAGGTTAGTACTCTCACATCTTGTAACAAAGATATCAATTCTGCGCTTTTTCCTTTCTCCAATAGTTCCCGAGAAAATAGCAATGCTTCTTCACAAACCTCTAAGCGATTGGATATTTTCAGTGTGCCCATTCAAACTTTCCTCCCCACATTGGTCAATCGTTTTATATATACTCTGTTATTTCATGCTAACAACTCATAATCTATAGTTCCCTGTGAGTTTTTCTAACTACATTTGCATCTCTGTATTGAATATGTATGTTCGACCTTGATGCGGAATTTTTTATATAAGGTATTTGCCTTTTTTGTGGCTTCCATAGTAATGACCTCGGACTCAAAGACTTTGCACTTATGATTCCGAAGCGCAAGCAACGCATTTTCTGGAGTAAAGGGGGTCTCCTTCAGATCGTCCTGAAGTTTCTTGCAGATGATCGCCGCCACGAAGGACAACAGCAAATGCCCGCGAAAAGTATCCTCGTCATGCACACGCAACGGCAGAAGGTT
>CADCIX010000007.1 GCA_902801565.1 uncultured Veillonellaceae bacterium
TATTGCCATTTTCCCCGGAAAGAATCAGAGGGTGGGGGCCGTGCTGGAGTTCAAGGTGGCGGAAAAGGAAGAGGATATGCCGGACCGGGCGGGTGAGGCACTGGCCCAGATTCGGGACAGGGATTACCTGTCGGAATTTGCCCGGCGGGGAGTGCAGGAGGTCTGGCAGTATGGTATCGCTTTTTGTCGAAAGAAGTGCCTGATAGAGAAGGGATAATTGGAAAAGAAGGGTTGACGGCAGCTTTTTTGTGTGTTATAATCCTTCCGTGTTAGAAACAAGAAGAAGCCACCGCTTCTCACCTGCTGGCAAGAGCCAGTTGGGTTCATGACAGGGATTCTATGGGTGGCATTATGCCGCCCTTTTTTTGTTATAGCGTAAGGAATGGAGTTCGGTTCAGTTATTTTAGGAGGTGTCTCTACTATTAGCAGGGAATCTTTGAGGATCAATGAGGAGATCCGAATCCGGGAGGTCCGGGTGACAAGCGCTACAGGTGAGCAGCTGGGCATCATGGCGACGCGGGATGCGCTTGCCATGGCCGAGGAACAGCATCTCGATCTCGTTGAGGTGGCGCCGAAGGCGAAGCCTCCTGTCTGCCGCATCATGGATTTTGGCAAGTACAGATATGAGCAGCAGAAACGGGAGAAAGAGGCAAAGAAGAAGCAGAAGGTCATCACCATCAAGGAAGTCAAGCTTCGCCCCAATATCGAGCAGCATGACTTTGATGTCAAATTGAAGAACGCCCTTCGCTTTGTCCAGGAGGGGAACAAGGTCAAGGTGACCATCATGTTCCGCGGGAGGGAGCTTTCCCATCCTGAGCTGGGCAAGGAGGTATTGGCTCGTGTGGCTGAAAAGCTGGGAGATCTGGTCTCCATTGAGCGCAATGCCAAACTGGAAGGCAAGAATATGACGATGATTCTCGCGCCAAAACCGCAGAAGTCGTCCAAACCCAAACAACAGACAGAATCCAAAGGAGGAAATAGCAATGCCGAAAATTAAGACGCGCAGAGCTGCAGCAAAACGCTTTACCGTGACGGGAAGTGGTGAATTCAAACGCAACAAGGCCTACAAGAGCCATATTCTGGAGAAGAAGACCCCGAAGCGCAAGAGGAACCTGCGCAAGGCGGCCATCGTGAATGCAGCGGAGTATGCCCGCGTCAAGCGGATGCTTCCCTATGCCTGATGTCATTTGATTTGTTAGGAGGAATGAGACATGCCAAGAGTTAAGTCCGGCGTGACTGCACATAGACGTCATAAAAAGATTTTGAAGCTGGCCAAGGGCTACAAGGGTGCCAAGAGCAAGCAGTTCAAGAAGGCCAATGAGACCGTAATGAAGGCTCTCTACTACGCACGCCGCGATCGCCGTGCGAAGAAGGGCGAGTTCCGTCGTCTCTGGATTACCCGCATCAATGCGGCTGCCCGCATCAACGGCATTTCCTATAGCCGTCTGGTCTGCGGTCTCACGAAGGCCGGTGTCGAGGTGAACCGCAAGATGCTGGCGGATCTTGCCGTCAACGATGCGGAAGCATTTGCCAAGCTCGTCGCCGTTGCAAAAGAGAATATCTGATGAATGTAGGGGACTGCTTCGGCAGTCTCCTTTTGGCATGGAGTAAGGAGAGCCATGGAGAGCAGGATCGAAAGTGCCGGAAATGGAAAAGTAAAACTTGCCGCATCCCTGCGGCAGCGCAAGCATCGGGAAAAGACAGGGTTTTTCCTCGCGGAGGGGGTGCGCCTTTGCGAGATGGCAGCGGCCTCGGGATGGAAGATCTCCTTTGGCCTCTATACGCCTTCCGTGGCAGGGGAAAAACGTGCAGGGGCCTTAATTGGGCGATTGAAAGAGCTTGGCTGCCTGCTTTATGAGGTTCCCGAGAATGTTTTTGCCAGGGCATCCTCCACGGAGTCTCCACAGGGAATCCTGCTCGTTGTCGAACAGAAGGGAATCTCCCTGGGAGAACTGAGATTGCCGGAAAAACCGTTTCTCATGGTCATGGACGGGATACAGGACCCTGGAAATGCAGGAACCATGATACGCCTTGCCGATGCAGCGGGGATGGATGGGGTCATCCTTCTGAAGGGCTCTGTGGATGCGTTCTCCGACAAGACCGTGCGGGCGACGATGGGTTCTGTTTTCCACATTCCCATTTGCTCCAATACGGACAGGAAAGAGTTCATGGAATTCGTTCGGGAAAAGGGCATCCGGCTCTATGCGACAACCTTGGATGAAGGGGCGAAGGTATGCTATGAGGCCGATCTTTCCGGCAGCATTGCTTTGGTTTTCGGCAATGAGGCCAATGGGGTATCCTCCGATATCCTCCGCATGGCAGAGGGGATGTACATTCCGATGTTCGGCAAGGCGGAATCCCTGAACGTGGCCACAGCAGCTTCCGCACTTGCTTATGAGGCTGTGCGGCAGAGAAGGTATTAGGGAAACACTGATTAATTCAGCCGCCCATCTTGACGCATCTTGCATGTCCTCCCTGTGTCGACAAATCCTCGACATAGCACCGCTATGACTGCGGTTTGTCTCCTTGGGAGGAACACGCAATCTACGCCAATCTGGACGACTTCATTTAATCAGTGTTTCCCTAGGAATAGAATGGCGGAGACGAGTTTGGTTCTGTAATGGATGAGGTATCAGGTTCAATGGAAAAAGACGCGTTGAGGGTTTTGGAATACGACAAGATAAAGGAGATGCTGGAAGAGCGCGCCGGTTCTGCCTTGGGGAAGGAAAAGGCCGGGGGGCTTTGTCCCAGCAACGATTTCTCCGAGGTGAGCCAGTGGATGGCGGAGACAGAGGAAGCTGTGCGCATCTATGCGGCATCTGCGCCTCCCCTGGGAGGGATTCGCGATATCCGTCCTTTGCTGAAAAAAGTGGGCATGGGGGCAGTGCTGGGAACCGATGAGATCGTGGATGTCATGAGCACCATGTATGCTATGCGCAATGTCAAGCGTTTCTTCAAGGAGATGGAAACCGAGGCACCCATGCTGAAGCAGTGGGCGCACAGCATCGAAATTCTTGGGCAGCTGGAACGCAATCTGGAGAATGCCATAGACGAGCATGGCGTCCTGCGGGACGATGCCAGTGTGGAACTTCGCCGCATCCGCCGGGAGATGAGGACGGCGCAGAATCGCATCAAGGAGCGCATCCATGGAGTGCTCCATTCCCAGGAGTACCAGAAGCTCTTTCAGGAAGCCATCATCACCGTGCGGGATGAGAGGTATGTCATTCCCATCAAGCAGGAATACCGCTCCCAGTTCCCGGGCATTGTCCACGACCAGTCCGCCAGCGGCTCCACGCTTTTCATCGAGCCCATGGCCATCGTGGAACTCAACAATGACGTAAAGCAGCTCGCGCTGGCAGAGCATCAGGAAGTCCAGCGCATCCTGCGTTCTCTTTCGGCGCAGATCGGCAAGCAGGGGGATATCCTTCTGGAAAATACCGGGATTCTCGGGGATATTGATTTTGTCTTTGCCAAGGCTCGTCTGGCCAGGGACATGCATGGCACGCTGCCCCTGTTGAACACGGAGGGGCGCACGCGGCTCAACAAGGCCCGCCATCCCCTCATCCCGGCGGACCGGGTGGTTCCCATTGACATTGCCTTGGGAGCGGACTACCGCATGCTCTTGGTGACCGGCCCGAACACGGGCGGAAAAACCGTAAGCATGAAGACACTGGGGCTTCTTGTTCTCATGGCGCAGTCCGGCTGTTATATCCCTGCGGCCTCGGATTCGGAGGTTTCGGTTTATCATGACATCTATGCCGATATCGGTGACGAGCAGAGCATCGAGCAGAGCCTCAGCACATTCTCTTCCCATATGACCCATATCATTGATATTCTGGACAAGGTGGAAGCGGAGGATCTGCTCCTGCTGGACGAGCTGGGGGCGGGAACCGATCCGGAGGAGGGGGCGGCGCTTGCCACGGCGATCCTGGAGCGATTGCTGGAGATGGGAGCCAGCACGATTGCCACCACCCATTATTCCGCCCTCAAGTCCTTTGCCTATACCCAGCCGGGCATCGAGAATGCCTGCGTGGAGTTTGACATCGGCACACTCCGGCCCACCTATCGCCTGCTGATCGGCATTCCCGGCGCCAGCAATGCCTTTGCCATCAGCAAGCGTCTGGGGCTTCCGGATTCCCTGGTGCTGCGGGCAAAGCAGCTTGTCAAGGCAGATCATGCGCAGTTTGAGCACGTCATCAACGAACTGGAAAACGAGAAGATGATGTATGAGCAGCGCAATGCGGACATTTTGGAGCGTCAGCAGCGCGTGACCGCCATGGAACAGAAGCTGACGACGATGAAAGCGGAGCTTTCCAAACAAAAGGGCGACATCATCCGCAAGGCCAAGGAGCAGAGCGCGGCAATGGTGCGGCGCACGCGCCGTGAGTCCGAGGAAATCATCAAGGCACTCAAGGAACAGTTCGATGACCAGGGCGTGAAGAAGCGCCAGCAGGCCATGCAGGAAGCGAGGGAGCGGCTCAATGATGCGGCGGACAGGGCGCATCCCGGCATCATGGCGCAAAAGGGCGTGGGAAAGCGCATCGACCTGAAAGCATTGGAACCGGGGGACATTGTCTATGTGACGAAACTGGACCAGAGGGGAACGGTGCTTTCTGTCAGGGGAAAAGAACTGGAAGTGCAGATCGGAAGCCTCAAGACCGTCATCGGGGCTTCTGCCTGCCGTTTTGTCGGAAAGGCTCCCAAGGAGGAGAAGACTGCGACGGAAAAGAGCCGCCAGGCAGGAATGTCTTTGCAGAAGACCGCCACAATCCAAAGGGAAATCGACGTGCGGGGTCTCATGGTGAACGAGGCGGAAATGGTGGTGGGGAAATTCCTCGACGATGCCGTGATGGCAGGGCTGGGGCAGGTGCTCATCATCCATGGGAAAGGGACAGGGGCACTGCGCAAGGGCCTGCAGGACTACCTGAAGCATCACCGCAATGTCCTCCGCTACGCCTTTGCGGATATTACCGAGGGCGGAACGGGCGCAACGGTGGTGGATTTGAAATAAAAGTTTATGGCAAATTTATGGAAAATGCATTGTCGATTGTGATATACTATGGAAGATATTGTAATGAGAGAGGACTTGTGGTGTGAAATGCGACAGGCCTTGATTTGCTGGAGGTAGATGAATTTTGAAGTATATGACCGGTAATGAACTGCGCGAGGCGTATCTGCAGTTCTTTGCAGAGAAACAAGGGCATCTTCGCATGCCCAGCTTTTCCTTGATTCCCGAGAACGATCCGACGTTGCTGTTGATCGGGGCGGGCATGGCGCCGCTGAAGCCTTTTTTCACGGGAAAGGTGAAGCCACCCCGCACCCGTGTGACCACGTGCCAGCGCTGCGTGCGTACGGGCGACATTGAGAATGTCGGGCGCACGGCGCGCCATCAGACCTATTTTGAGATGCTGGGGAATTTTTCCTTTGGCGACTACTTCAAGTCCGAGGCGATTCCCTGGGCATGGGAGTTCCTCACGGAAGTGGTGGAATTGCCGAAGGACAAGCTTTGGGTCAGCGTGTATCCGAAGGATGACGAGGCTGTGGAGATCTGGCTGAAGCAGCCGGGTTTCCCGAAGGATCACATCGTGAAGCTGGAGGACAATTTTTGGGAAATCGGCCCCGGTCCCTGCGGCCCGGATTCGGAAATCTATATCGACCTGGGAGAGGAGCGCGGCTGCGGCTCTCCTGACTGCGGTGTGGGCTGTGACTGCGACCGCTATCTTGAGATATGGAA
Source organism: uncultured Veillonellaceae bacterium (assembly GCA_902801565.1). GTDB lineage: Bacteria > Bacillota > Negativicutes > Selenomonadales > Selenomonadaceae > UBA3796. The sequence goes on from CADCIX010000007.1 coordinate 5,735, forward strand.
CCTTGTGTTCACCCAGTTCGACAAGCAGGAGGACGGGGAATACAAGCCCCTTGCCCACAAGAACATCGACACGGGCTGCGGCCTGGAGCGCCTTGCTTCTGTGGTGCAGAACAAACGCACGAACTTCGAGACGGACCTTCTTTTCCCCATCATCGAGTATGCTTCGGGGATTTCCGGTGTGAAGTACGGGGAGGATGAGGAGAAGGATGTTTCCCTCAAGGTCATTGCCGACCATGCCCGCAGCATGGCCATCATGATCATGGATGGCATCCTGCCTTCCAATGAGGGCAGGGGCTATGTCCTGCGCCGCATCCTGCGCCGGGCGATCCGCCATGGCCGCATGCTGGGCATCAAGGACAAGTTCCTGGAGGGCGCCGTGGATGCTGTGGTGAAGATCTACAAGGATGCCTCCGATTTCCAGGAGCTCGTGAATCATCAGGATTACATCAAGAAGGTCATCCGCCTGGAGGAGGAACGTTTTGCTGCGACACTGGCGCAGGGCATGGATATGCTGAACAAGCATATCGAAGAGGTCAAGGCGGCTGGGAAGGAAGAGCTTTCCGGCGAGATCGGCTTCAAGCTTTACGATACCTATGGCTTCCCCTGGGAACTCACCGACGAGATCCTCCACGAGAACGGCCTGCTCCTGGACAAGGAGGGCTTTGACAAGGCCATGGATGAGCAGCGCGAGCGCGCCCGCAGTGCGCGTGCAGAGAACCAGCGTGTCGCTGTCCCGGATCTCAGTTCCATTGATACCAGCCAGCTCAGGATGGACAATGCTGCCACGAAGGCAAATGTCGTTGCCATCTGGAAGGATGGGAAACTGGTGGATGCGCTGGAGGATGGCGAGGAAGCCGGGGTCATTCTGGATGTCACGCCCTTCTATGCGGAAGGTGGCGGGCAGGTTGGCGACTGCGGACGTTTCATCAGTGAGTTCGGCCATATCCGGGTGGATACTGCCAAGAAGCTGCCCGATGGCACGGTTTATCATATTGCCTATGTGGAAGAGGGTATGCTGAAGGTTGGCGATGAGGTGGTCATCGAGGTGGACCAGGCCAGCAAGCTGGCTTCGGCCCGCAATCATACGGCCACGCATCTTTTGCAGGCGGCCCTCAAGAAGGTGGTGGGCGACCAGGTGAACCAGGCGGGTTCTCTTGTCACCCCCGAGCGTCTGCGGTTTGACTTCACGAATTTCGAGCCGGTCAGTCCGCAACAGCTTGCGGATGTGGAGGAACTGGTCAACGAGGAAATCCTCAAGAGCACCGATTTGGAGATTTCCCATATGTCCTTGGAAGAGGCAAAGGCGGCAGGCGCCATGGCGCTTTTTGGCGAGAAGTATGGCGATGTGGTGCGTGTCGTCAAGGTCCCGGGGTTCAGCATGGAGCTCTGCGGCGGTTCCCATGTGAAGAATGTGGGACAGATCGGCATGTTCAAGATTGTCAGCGAGACGGGCATTGCTTCCGGCGTGCGCCGCATCGAGGCGATTACGGGCAAGGCCGCCATTGAGCATGCAAACCATGAGATGAAGCTTTTGGAAGATACATCGATTCTCCTGAAGGTTCGCAAGGAAGATGTTCCTGCCCAGACGGAGAAGATGCTGGCTGCCCAGAAGGACATGCAGAAACAGCTGGAGCAGGTTCAGGAGATGCGCGAGAAGGCGGATGCACAGAAGCTGCTCATGGCCGTGCAGGAAATCGGCGAGACTCATTTTGTCTGCGGCAGGGCTGCGGCGAAGGATATGGATGAGCTCAGGAATATCGCGGATCTGACCTGCGGGAAGCTGGAAAAGGGTATTGTCGTTCTGGCGGCTGTTGTGGATGGCAAGGTAAATCTTGTGGTCAAGGTGGAGAAATCCGTTGTTGGCATGGGAGTCCATGCCGGCAAGATAATCAAGGAGGTTGCCAAGGTCGTTGGCGGCGGTGGCGGCGGACGCCCGGATATGGCCCAGGCAGGCGGCAAGCAGCCGGAGAATCTTCCCCAGGCTTTTGAGAAGGCGGGAGAGATGGTCCGTGCCCAGCTCGGCTGCTGAAATGATATGATATCCTTATGCCTACAGGGGGCGAATTGATTGGAAGTTGATATTTCCAAAAACGTAACTTATTTTGTGAAATTTGGCCTTGTGGGGCTCATTGCCCTCGCCCTGCTTTGCTCGGCCGGTGTATGGTTCTATCAGCATCGCAACACCCATATGAAGGTATATGATGCTCAGGTGACCAGCACCATGGTGGGAGTCAAGACGAAGGCGAACGGCAAGATTGCAGAGATCAAGGTGGAGGATGGCGATCATGTTGAGGCCGGCACAGTTCTTGCCAGGATTGAAGTGAGTGTGACGGAGGAGCAGATCCAGCAGTTGCAGCAAAACCTGGAACTTGCACAGCGCAACCTGGCGGAAATCCAAAAAGGGCAGACGATCACGGTGCCCATGCCAAGCGTCGAAAGTGTCGGGAGCAGCAATGCAGCGGCCCAGGTGGAGTTGGAGAGAGCTGCCTCCCGCTTGCAGCGCATGAACGAGCTTTTCGAGATGGGCGCAATCAGCGCGGTAAAACGTGACGAGGCCGCTGCAGAGTATGCCGCTGCCCAGGCAGCCGCTGCTGCTGTCCCGAGTGCCCCGCCGAGTGTCAGCTATCAGACGATGGTGCAGCCAAGCAGCCCGGAAGTCATAAAAAATGCGGAAATCCAGGTTCGGCAGGCGGAAGCGGCACTGGAAAATGCCAAAAAGGATTCCCAGGCAACGGAAATCGTTGCTCCTGTTGCCGGTACCGTATATCTTGCAGAGCTTGCGGAAAACAGTGAGGTCACAGCCGGCCAGACCATCATGAATATCGGTGATGCAGGCAATATCTGGGTGGAAGCCCGGGTGACACCGGAACAGAAGAGCAAGATCCGGCTGGGGCAGTTTGCAGAATATACCATTGAGGGGCGCAAATTCCAGGGAACCGTGCAGGAAATCGAAACAGATGATGACGAGAATGCGGAAGGAATGGCGAATACGGAAGGACGTGCGCCAAAGGAGGATGACGGAAAATTCTTCGTGAAGATTTCCCTGCCGACAGAGGCTGCTCTTGAGATGAAACCGGGGATGAAGACTGTCGTGGAGTTTGCTATGGATAATTGAATGAAGTTAGCCTCGCGAAAGCGGGGCTATTTTGTTTTTTTGACTTTTACCTATTGACTTTTTCTCAAAAAGAGGTTATCCTAGAAACTGTAGTTAGCACTCAGGTCTAGTGAGTGCTAACAAATGAAATTCGTAAATCATTCAATAGGAGGAAGATAAACATGATTAAGCCATTGGGCGAAAGAGTTGTCATTGAAGTTTCTGAAGGCGATGTAAAGACGGCCAGCGGCATTGTGCTGCCGGACACGGCAAAGGAGAAGCCCCAGAAGGGCGTTGTCGTGGCTGTGGGTTCGGGCAAGATGCTGGACAATGGCCAGCGTGCCGCCATGGAAGTCAAGGCTGGTGACAATATCCTCTTCTCCAAGTATTCCGGCACGGAAGTGAAGGTGGACGACAAGGAATACCTCGTTATCCGCGAGAGCGATATCCTTGCAATCCTGTAAGAAACATCAGTAAGGTAGTTCCTGAGATAGAATTTGGAGGCTTAAGAAATGGCAAAAGAGATTTTGTTTGATGAAGACGCACGCCGCGCTCTTGGCCGCGGTGTTGATGCACTTGCAAATGCAGTAAAGGTTACCCTTGGCCCGAAGGGCCGCAATGTGGTTCTCGACAAGAAGTTCGGCGCGCCGACCATCACCAACGATGGCGTTACCATCGCTCGTGATATCGAGCTGGAGGATCCCTTCGAGAACATGGGCGCGCAGCTCGTGAAGGAAGTTGCTACCAAGACCAACGATATTGCCGGTGACGGCACGACGACGGCTACGCTTCTCGCACAGGCCATGATTCATGAGGGCATGCGCAACGTGGTTGCCGGCGCGAACCCGATGATCGTCAAGAAGGGCATCGAGACGGCTGTGGATGCTCTCGTTGAGGAAATCAAGGCGAAGAGCAAGAAGGTCGAGGGCGAGGCTGATATCGCACAGGTTGCCACGATTTCTTCCTCGGATGAGGAGATTGGCAAGCTGATTGCCGAGGCCATGGAGAAGGTCGGCAAGGATGGCGTCATCACTGTGGAGGAGTCCAAGTCCATGACGACGAACCTTTCTGTCGTGGAAGGCATGCAGTTCGATCGTGGCTATATCTCTCCGTATATGGTAACGGATACGGACAAGATGGAGGCTGTCATGGAGGATCCTTACATCCTCATCACGGATCGCAAGATTTCCGCGGTTGCCGACATCCTGCCTGTTCTTGAGCAGGTTGTGAAGCAGGGCAAGCAGCTCGTTGTCATCGCTGAGGATCTCGATGGCGAGGCTCTTGCTACCATCGTTGTGAACAAGCTCCGCGGCACCTTTAAGGCCCTTGCTGTAAAGGCTCCGGGCTTTGGTGATCGCCGCAAGGCAATGCTGGAGGATATCGCTATTCTCACGGGCGGCAATGTGATCAGCGAAGAGCTGGGCCGCAAGCTGGACAGCGTTACACTGGATGACCTTGGCCGTGCCCGTCAGGTCCGTTCCTCGAAGGAGGAGACGACCATTGTGGATGGCGTCGGCGACAAGAAGGAAATCGAGGCCCGCGTGAGCCAGATCAAGAAGCAGATCGAGGAGACCACTTCTGACTTCGACAAGGAGAAGCTGCAGGAGCGTCTTGCGAAGCTGGCCGGCGGCGTGGCTGTCATCGAGATCGGCGCTGCCACGGAAGTGGAGATGAAGGAGAAGAAGTATCGCATCGAGGATGCCCTGAACGCTACCCGCGCTGCGGTTGAGGAAGGTATCGTTGCCGGCGGCGGCACGACCTTCATCGATATCCTGCCGACCCTCGACAAGCTCAATGTGGAGGGCGACGTGAAGGTTGGCGTGAACATCGTGAAGCGCGCCATTGAGGAGCCGGTTCGTCAGATCGCGAACAATGCAGGCCTGGAGGGTTCCGTTGTCGTTGAGGCTGTCAAGAAGGCCGGAGATGGCGTTGGCTTCAATGCTGTCACGAATGAGTATGTTGACATGATCAAGGCCGGTATCGTTGATCCTGCAAAGGTGACGCGCTCTGCATTGCAGAATGCAGCTTCCATTGCTTCCATGGTTCTCACCACGGAGACTTTGGTTGCCGACAAGCCCGAGAAGGAGCCTCCTGCTCCCATGGGCGCACCGGGCATGGGCGGCGGAATGCCCGGCATGATGTAAAAAATAAAGCCAAACTGCGTAATCCCAGGAACTCCACGGAATTTTAGTGGGTTCCTGGGGTTTTTCTTGTTGGCAAAAATGGATGGCTTGTGGTACAATTATGTGCAATTCGATGAGTCGGGGGTTACGGTTGGCATCATGGGGCAAGGAGAATGTATGGAATGAAGAAGGAAAACGATGACAGGCAGGAATTGGCAAAGTCTGGTTGATGGCCTGTCATCCTGTGTTGACGGGATTCATCCATATGCCTGGCTGGTCATGACGGTATTTGTTGCCTTTTTTTCTGTGGTCATGAGGCCGGTGGCACTGGACGCTGCCGACTACTGGCGCAGGAGTGGCATGACGCCCCAGGAACGGCAGGAGTCCTATGGGATGCCTTTTCCAGTGTCGAAGCCCCCGGCAGGCGTGAGGCATATCTTGAACCGTGAGCAGCTGCGATGGGTTTTGCTGCAGGAGATCCGCATGGATGCCATGAAGTCCTGCCTCAATCATGACAATGAGGAAGCAGTGAGGGGATTCATGCGGATGGTGGATGATTACAATGCGCACGGTGCAAGCTATCTGTGCGAAGCATCCGAATTGCGGGCTGCCCGGCGCGATATCGAGGAATATCAGGAGGAAATCCGTGAAAACGCCATTGCGGAGGCAGAAGCCATGGGATGGAATCTGCCTTTGCAGGACAAATGAGTTTTGTAGAAAGAAGAGGGTTTGTATGAAGAAATTATGTATGGCTCTGCTGGCTGTTTTTTGTGCAATTGCCATGACGGCACCGATTGCACAGGCGGCAGAGACGAAGGTGCAACTGCATGATTCCCTGTCCCTGGATGATTTCGTCGCGGGCTATAACAAGTCAGCCGAGTATCCTGTGACGGATTATTCCAGCCACAGCACGAGGGGAGACTATGAGGCATATATCGCCGTCGTGGACCAGAATAATATCATGCTTGTCAACACCAATACGGCAGGTCTGATTTCGAATATCATCCTCATGCATCGGGGGGATATTTCCGCGGAGGACCAGAAAAAACTCCTGTCCATATTTGTGGGCATGAATGTTGCGTTGGGCTATCCGGCTACGGATGAGGGGATGCTCTTTATGGTGGAAGCATTCAACCGGCTGGATATCACCTCTCCGGAAGTCATGGCATCCATGCTGGAGCGCACGGATATCCATCGGGACTATACCTTCCTGAAGTCGGAAAATCCGGCACAGCAGGCACATCTTATCCTTATGGAGGCTGTTGTGGAATGAGGGAAGTATGGAAGTCCATCAAATGGATCGATGGGCTCATTTTGGGCATGGCAATCTGGATTCTGGTGGGCATTGACTTTCATAATATGTCAACCATGGACCAGATTTATCTTATGACGTTTACCATCTGGATCGTTCTGTTTGTGCTTCGTTTGTTTATCGTGTACAGAAAAACGCGACAGGATGGTGATGTATAGCTGCTTTTTCGACAAGAGGCAAGTTGTTTTGTTGGATAGGAGTTGTTTGTTTTGTCAAGTAAGTTGTTCCGGCTGCTGGCTTTTGTGGCATTGATTCTCTGCATGACCGTATCGGAAGGCTTTGCCGCCAGTCAGCCAATGCATAAACTGAATTATTTTCAGACCAGCACGATACAGAAGGATGGACAGGATGTGCTGCTCGTTGAGATTGGCATGAACAAGGATGGATTGGAATATGATGTTCTGGTCAAGCCGTACATGCAGAACCGGCTGATTATCAATCTTCAGCGCACGACGCCGGGAAAGATTGACCGGGATATTCCATTAAAGAATGATCTGGCAAAACGTGTAAAGATACAGGAAGTGGAAACAGGCCGTACACAGATCAGCGTTGACCTGGCACATGCGGCAGTGGAAGGGTCTTCCTATAACGTCTACACGCTTCCGGAGGACCGCAAGGCAAAGAAGCCCTATCGCCTGGTCATAGAAGTCATGTCACCTGCGTCTGCTGTTGGTGGCAAGGTGGAAGGTGTCAAGGGGCATGCCATTGTGCTGGATCCGGGACATGGGGGCAGTGATTCAGGGGCGGTTGGCCCCGATGGTGTGACGGAAAAAGAGGTCACCCTGGCGGTGTCGAAAAAAGTGCAGGCGCTTCTGCAGGCGGGGGGTGCCCGTGTGATCATGACACGGGAGACCGACCGGGATGTCTATGGCATTAACGCCACGGACACCCAGGAATTGCAGGCGAGGGTAAATGTGGCACTCTATGCGCCGGAATCGGAGCTCTTCGTCAGCATCCATTGCAATGCATTTTCCAATCCGGCCGCCCATGGAATGGAAACCTACTATTATGACGGATCCTATCGCGGGCAGCGTTTGGCGGCGCTTCTCAATGAGGAACTGGCGGCGGAGGGCGGCCTGTTCAACCGCGGAGTGAAGACGGCGAATTTCTACGTCATAAAGCATACCAATGTCCCGGCTTCCCTTATAGAACTGGGATTCATCACGAACTATCAGGAAGAGCACCTGTTGATGGACGATGCATATCAGGATAAGCTGGCTTTGGCGGTCGCCAAGGCAATCGGGCGTTATTTTCAGGAATAGCAGGGAACAGGAGATGTAATCTAAATGAAATTGAAAAAGTATATTCTTTGCATGTTTGCTCTTGCAATCCTTCTCGTGGCAGGAGGATGCGATCCCCAAGGCGAGAAGCAGACGCCTTCCTCTTCGTCATCCTCTTCTTCTGCAGTGAGTTCCTCTGGAAGTTCGGCTTCTTCCAGCAGCACATCGACGGTTGCGAAACCGGTTGAGACAAAAGAGATGACGGTCAAGGTATACTATCCGAATGACGAGGGAGAACGTCTGGTGGCGGTTTCCCGCAAGGTGAAGCTTTCCGATGGGGCGGATAAGTATACGGCGGCATTGAAATCCCTTATGGAGGGAACAAAGGAGAAGGGGCAGAGCACCATTATTCCACGGCAGACGAAAATCAGAAGCGTCAAGGTGAAGGATGGTGTTGCAACCGTTGATTTCTCCGGTGATATCCTCAAGCATTTTGTGGGAGGGTCTACCGGAGAGGAAATGCTGGTCGGATCAGTGGTAAACACGCTCACGGAATTTCCGGAGGTAACATCTGTGCAGATCCTTATTGACGGGAAGCCGGTGGAAAGCCTTGCAGGACATATGGACCTCACCGTGCCGATCAAGCGCATGGAATCCATTTTGCCGAAATAGGGAGGATGAAACACAGCGAAACCCTTGTGCTTCGCTGTGTTTTGTGGTATGATGAATTTTGTATGGCATATCAGGCGCGGATCGATGTTTCCAGTAAGGAACTGTGCGAAAATAATCACTGTAGTATGCGCCGGATGAATTCGCAAGGACAAGGCGGAGGAGTGAGTCATAGCGGGGCTATGTCGAACGACGACAACGTAGTCATGGCGAATTCAGACAAGCAGAATGAAGTGATTATTGATGCATAGTTCCTAAGCCGGCATGCGTGACAAGAGATAAAACAGGAGGTCATTTCAGACAATGAAAGTTTCGGCAGAGAAAATAGAAAACCAGCAGGTTGTGCTCACCATCGAGGTTGAGGCGGCGGAAGTGAGCAAGGCAGAAGACCGTGCTTGCAAGCGCATTGCCGGACGGGTAAACATTCCGGGATTCCGCAAGGGCAAGGCCCCGAAGAAGGTTGTTGAGGGCCATGTGGGCAAGGAATACATCATGGATGAGGCATTTGACCTTATCTATCCGAAGGCATTTGCGGATGCCTTGAAGGAGCAGGAACTTGAGCCGGTGACGCGCCCGGATGTGGATGTTGTAACCCTTGAAAGCGGCAAGGATCTTGTTTTCAAGGTAACCTTTACGAATCGTCCCGAGGTGACTCTTGGCGAATACAAGGGACTCAATGTGGAGAAGAAGGTTGCCGAGATAAAGGACGAGGATGTTGACAAGCAGCTTGCGAATTTCCAGGATCGTCAGGGCAAGCTGGTGGATGTTCCTGAGGGGACGGCTGTTTCCGATGGCGATTTCACTACGCTGGACTTCAAGGGATTCGTTGACAATGAACCCTTCGAGGGCGGCGAAGGCAAGGATTATCCCTTGCAGATCGGTTCCAAGAGCTTCATTCCCGGGTTTGAGGATCAGCTCATTGGCGCGAAGATCGGTGAGGAAAAGGAAGTCAATGTGACCTTCCCTGAGGATTATCATGCCGAGGCTCTGGCAGGAAAGCCGGCTGTGTTCAAGTGCACCATCCGCAGCATCAAGCATAAGGAACTTCCGCCCATCGATGACGAATTGGCGAAGAAGGTCAGCACCTTCCAGACTCTGGAGGAGCTCAAGGCGGATATCCGCAAGAATCTGCAGGAGAATGCGGAGCGTGTGGCTGAAAACGAGCATAGGACCAAGATTATCGAGATGGCAACGAACAATATCACGGTGGATATTCCCCCTGTGATGATTGACAACCGTGTGAACACCATGGTCCAGGAGATGGCCATGCGGATCGAGCAGCAGGGCCTGAATATGGAGCAGTACCTCCAGTATGCCGGTACGGATATTGCGAAGATTCGCGAGGAGTACCGTGAGACGGCAGAGAAGAACGTGAAGACGGATCTTATGCTGGAAGAGGTCGCCAAGGCAGAGAACATCAAGGTGGAGGCTGCAGACCTCGACGCAGAGGTTGCGGCAATGGCTGCTGCCTATGGGGCTACCCCCAAGCAGGTCCGGAAGATTATCACGGAGCAGGGACGTCTTACAGACCTTACCTATACCGTGCTTCACAAGAAGACGATACAGTTCATCATCGACCATATCGCCGGCTGAGCTATCTGCTTTCGATAACGGGGTGATTTTCATGAATTACGTACCAATGGTAGTAGAGCGTTCCAGCCGTGGGGAACGGGCATATGATATTTATTCCCGCCTTTTGAAAGACAGGATCATCATCCTCGGCGGCCCCATTGATGATAGTGTGGCAAATTCCATTGTGGCTCAGATGCTCTTTTTGGAATCCGAGGATCCGGACAAGGACATCTATCTTTACATCAACAGTCCGGGCGGGGTTGTGACGGCAGGACTTGCCATTTATGACACGATGCAGTACATCAAATCGGATGTTTCCACCATTTGTATCGGGCAGGCAGCCAGCATGGGATCCCTGCTTTTGACCGCAGGGGCGAAGGGAAAGCGTTTTGCCCTGCCCTTGGCGAGGATTATGATTCATCAGCCCTTGGGCGGAGCCCAGGGGCAGTCGACGGATATCCAGATCCAGGCAAAGGAGATTCTGCGTCTGCGCGAAGTGGGGAATGATATCCTTGTCAAGCACACGGGGCAAAAGAGGGAGACCATCATTGCCGATACAGAGCGTGACAATTTCATGACGGCAGAGGATGCCAAGGCATACGGCCTCATCGATGAGGTCATAACCCGTCCGAAGAAAAGCAAGAAAGCGGACTCCAAGGACTGAGGGGTGATGTCATGTTGAAGTTTGGGGATGAAAAAGGACAACTGAAATGTTCTTTCTGCGGAAAGACACAGGAACAGGTACGCAAGCTTGTCGCAGGCCCTGGTGTCTATATCTGTGACGAGTGCATAGAGCTCTGCAATGAGATCATTGAGGAGGAGTTCAGCGAGGATGTTGAGGTTGAACTGAAGGATGTCCCGAAACCAAAGGACATCCGGGCAATCCTGGACCAGTATGTCATTGGGCAGGACGAGGCCAAGAAGACCCTCTCTGTGGCTGTCTATAACCATTACAAGCGCATCAATATGGGGACGGCGAAAACGGATGATGTGGAACTGCAGAAATCGAACATCTTGATGATCGGTCCCACGGGTAGCGGCAAGACACTCTTGGCGCAGACCCTGGCACGTATCCTCAATGTTCCCTTTGCCATTGCAGATGCAACTTCCCTGACGGAAGCAGGCTATGTGGGCGAGGATGTAGAGAATATACTTCTCAAGATCATCCAGGCAGCTGATTATGATGTGGAGAAAGCGGAACGCGGCATCATTTACATCGACGAGATTGACAAGATTGCCCGCAAATCGGAGAATCCTTCCATTACGAGGGATGTTTCCGGCGAGGGTGTCCAGCAGGCGCTTCTGAAGATTCTGGAAGGGACGACTGCTTCGGTACCACCCCAGGGCGGGCGCAAGCATCCCCATCAGGAACTCATCCAGATCGACACGACGAATATTCTCTTTATCTGCGGTGGTGCTTTTGATGGCATCGAGAAGATCATTGAATCCCGTCTTGGCGAGAAGCAGATGGGGTTCGGCGCTACGGTCACTTCCCGGAAAAATCGGAACATCGGCGAGGTTTTGCGGCAGGTGATGCCGGAGGATCTGCTGAAGAACGGGTTGATACCGGAATTCATCGGGCGTCTGCCTGTGGTGGTCACTCTTGATGCATTGGATGAGGCAGCCCTGGTGAGCATTCTCACCCAGCCGAAGAATGCCTTGGTCAAGCAGTACCGGAAGCTTCTGGAGATGGATGGGGTCAAGCTTTCCTTTGAGGAGGAGGCGCTCCAGCTGATTGCCAAGGAAGCCTTGAAGAGGAAGACCGGTGCCAGAGGGCTTCGTTCCATTCTGGAAAAGATCATGCGAAATGTTATGTACGATGTTCCTTCTGCTGAGGATGTGACTTCCTGTTTGGTAACGAAGGAGACCATTACGGAGAAGAAAGATCCGGTTCTCACCGTTGAAAAGAAGAAAGCGAAGAAGGTCATGAGCAGCAGGGAAGTATCTGCATAACAGGTTTTGTAGAGCAATTTGTTGATGTTAGGGCGTTGCCGTAGTGCAGCGCCTTATTTATGAATAGGAGGAAGAACATTATGGCAGATGTCCGTACACTGCCTCTCCTGCCCTTGCGCGGGATGATGGTATTTCCCTATATGATTATCCACCTGGATGTTGGACGTGAGCGTTCCGTAGCTGCCTTGGAGCAGGCAATGGTGAGTGACCGGCAGGTTGTGGTGACGGCCCAGAAGGATGCGGAAGTTGACGAGCCGACAAGGGAAGAACTTTATGATGTCGGGACTGTGGTGGAGATCCGCCAGGTGTTGAAGCTGCCCGGCGGGACCGTGCGTGTTCTCGTGGAAGGCCTTCACAGGGCCCTTATCATGGATTATCGGGAATTGGATGACCATGCGGAAGTGGATGTGCAGGAATATCAGGACGAGATTGATGATTCCATGAAGATGGAGGCCCTGACCCGGGCAGTGGTCCATCAATTTGAGGAATGGGTGCGTCTCAGCAAGAAGATACCTGCGGAGACCTTTGTTTCCGTGGCAATCCTGGATGATGCGGGACGCCTTAGTGATTTGATTGCCAGCCATCTGAACCTGAAGCTTGAGGTGAAGCAGGAACTCCTTTCCCGCATCGACCTGAAAGAGCGCATGGAGAAGCTCTATGAGGTCTTGACCAGGGAACTTGAGATTCTTGAGATCGAGCGCAAGATCGGAAACAGGGTGCGCAAGCAGATGGAGAAGATACAGAAGGATTATTATCTTCGAGAGCAGATCAAGGCCATCCATAAGGAACTCGGTGATGAGGAAGACAAGGAAGCGGAAATCGAGGGATATCGCAAGAAGCTTTCGGAAGGCGGTTATCCGGAGGCGGTGGTCAAGGTCATCGAGAAGGAGCTTCATCGCATGGAGCTGATGTCCGGCATGTCGCCGGAGCTTACGGTTGTCCGGACCTATCTGGACTGGCTCATTGACCTTCCTTGGGAGAAGATGTCCGAGGACAATGTGGACATTGCATCTGCGGAAAAGATACTGGAACGGGATCATTACGGACTGAAGAAGGTAAAGGAGCGCATCCTGGAATATCTGGCAGTGCATCAGCTCACCAAGGACAAGAGCGCTCCAATCCTGTGCCTCGTGGGGCCGCCCGGTGTGGGTAAGACTTCCCTGGCGAGCTCTGTTGCACGGGCAACCGGACGGAAGTTTGTCCGCGCCTCTCTGGGCGGTATACGGGATGAGGCGGAGATCCGCGGTCACCGTCGCACTTATATCGGGGCAATGCCGGGGCGTGTCATTGAGGGAATCCGCAATATTGGGACAAAGAATCCGGTCTTCCTCCTCGATGAGGTGGACAAGCTGGCCATGTCCTACAATGGGGATCCTTCCGCTGCTTTGCTGGAAGTTCTGGATCCGGCACAAAATTCTACATTTAGCGATCATTATGTCGAGCTTCCCTTTGACCTTTCCAAGGTTCTTTGGATTGTCACGGCGAACAATATGGGGAACATTCCCCGTCCCCTTCGGGACAGGATGGAAATCATCACTTTGTCCAGCTACACCGAGGTGGAAAAGTACGAGATTGCCAAACGGTATCTTGTGCCGCGCCAGCGTGAGAAGAACGGGCTGAAGGCAAAAGATATCCATTTTGGTGCCGGCGTCCTGCAGAAGATTATTGCTGAGTATACAAGGGAAGCGGGTGTGCGTGAGCTGGAGCGTGTCATCGGGCACGTCTGCCGCAAGGCAGCCCGCCAGATCGTGGAAGGCAAGGCTGAGGTGGTAAAGGTCTCGAAGAGCAACCTGGTGGATTTTTTGGAGAAGCCCAAATATCTCGGGAAAAAGGCAGAAAAGAAACCACAGGTTGGCGTTGCGACAGGCATGGCATGGACAGAGGTGGGCGGGGATATCCTTCCCACGGAGGCCACTGTGCTCAAGGGGAAGGGAAAACTCATCCTCACGGGGCAGCTTGGCGATGTCATGCAGGAGTCCGCACGGGCAGGTCTTTCCTATGTGCGGAGTCGTGCCGACAAATTCAAGCTGGAGGAGGATTTCTATGAGAAATACGACCTCCATATCCATCTGCCGGAGGGGGCAATCCCGAAGGACGGCCCTTCCGCCGGAATCACCATGGCCACAGCGATGATCTCAGCCCTGACAAAGAAAAAGGTGCGCAGCGATGTGGCCATGACGGGTGAGATCACACTGAGAGGCAATGTCCTGCCCATCGGCGGCCTCAAGGAAAAGGTTTTGGCGGCTTATCGCGAGGGAATGCATACCATTGTCCTTCCCAAGGAAAATGAACGGGATATCGAGGAAATCCCTGATTTCGTCCGCGAGAAGCTGGAGTTTGTTCCCGTTGAGAACATGGATGAGGTTTTAGCGGTTGCATTGACGAAGCGATGATGTTGTATATGGGGCTGCTGATGTTGGGCAGCCCTATTTTCATGGAAAGGATAATCTATGGAAGAGCGTGTGATCATAACGCAGGGGAGGTATATCGCCTCTGCGGTGAAGAAGGAGCAGTATCCGGCCGGGGGGCTGCCGGAAATTGTCTTCATGGGGCGTTCCAATGTTGGGAAATCATCCCTGATCAATTCCCTGACCCGGGTGAAGAATCTTGCCCGTGTTTCCTCGCAGCCGGGCAAGACGCAGACCATCAATTTCTATGAGGTGGGGGCGAAGGTCCTTCCGGAGGAGGAACGGAAAGCCTTCTATCTGGTGGACCTTCCCGGATACGGATATGCAAAGACGGGAAAGGAACGGCGCAAGATATGGGCCAAGTTTATTGAGGAATATCTGCTGGAAGCCCAGGAGCTTCGTTTTGTGTGCCAGCTCATCGACATCCGCCATGAGCCGATGTCCTCGGACGTGGAGATGTTCCAATGGCTGGTCGGCCACAATATTCCTGTGCTCATTGTAGCCACCAAGGCGGACAAGATTGGAAAGAATGCCCGACAGAAACAGATCGCCCAGATAAAGAAGAGCCTGGGGGTCCAGGAACTCTCCGTGCTGCCATATTCGTCCTTAAAAAATGAAGGTCGTTCAGATTTACTTGACGTAATAGCGGAAAGTTTGGTAAAATAGAATAGAAAAGTGAACCGGCTTCAGAAAACTACTTTCATGTTTATTTTAGGAGATGGAGAAATTGACAGCGCTCTCAGCATTTGACAAGGCTCTCTTGAACGTCCTGCAGGGTAATCTGCCTCTTTGCAGCCATCCTTTTGCTGCACTGGCGGAGCAGCTTGGCACCGATGAAGATACTGTATTGGACAGGCTGCGCACCTTGAAACGGGAAGGTTATCTTCGCCGTATCGGCACCTTCTTCGATTCGAACCGTTTGGGCTACCGGGGAACGCTGGTGGCGCTTCAGGTGTCGCCGGAGCATATGGCTCCTGTGGCAGAGGCCATCAACCTCTATCCGGGTGCAACACATAATTACGAGAGGGAAGGACGCTACAATCTCTGGTTTACCCTGCTGTCCCCGGATCTGGAGCACGAGGAGCGCGTCCTTGACGAGATACGTGCATTGCCTGGCGTGGATGACATGCTGAATCTCAAGGCAAAGAAAAAGTACAAGATCAATGTCCAGTTTCGGCTGAGGTAGGTGACCAGTTGGTGGAGATGAAGGATCTCAGCGAATTGGACAAGCGTATCGTTCGGGCCTTGCAGGGAGATTTTCCCTTGGTGGAGGAGCCCTACAAGGTATTGGCGGAACAGGTCGGAATCTCTGAGGAAGAATTTCTGGAGCGCGTGAAGGCCTTGTCAGAGGAAAAATGCATCCGAAAGATGGGAGCGGTTCTCCGGCACAGGGAAGTCGGATTTTCCTCGAATGTCCTGTGCGCATGGGAAGTCCCGGAAGGCCAGCTGGAGCAAGTGGCATTGAAGATGAGTGCCAATCCCGCGGTTTCCCACTGCTATGACCGGACCACTGCGCCGGGATGGCCTTACAACCTTTACACGATGATCCATGGCCACAGCCGGAAGGAATGCGAGCAGATTGCCGATATGTTGGGGAAAGCAAACGGGATCACGAATCGCATGATGCTGTATTCGAAGAAGGAATGGAAGAAGACAAGCATGAAGTATTTTTGTGAATCATGAGATTTGGCACGCTATGAGAGGAGTCATGGCGTGTTTTTCTTTTCACTTGATTCATTGTGTGTTATACTAACTGTGCACTATTTTACTGCGCGTGAGCGCAATGGGAAGAGTCATAAAGGCGAAGGGGTGTTGTTTTTATGGTTGCAGAAAAAATGTATGAGCTTGGTACGAAAAAATCTACGATACGCACGATTTTCGAATTTGGGCGGAAGCGTGCCGCGGAAGTCGGGGAGGAAAATGTCTTTGATTTCAGCCTTGGCAATCCCAATGTCCCGACACCGGAATTCGTGAAACAGGCCGTGCTGGATATCCTTGGGGAGATGGAGCCCAGCGCAATTCATGGCTATACGATTGCTCCCGGCAACCCTGAGGTGCGGGAGGTATTGGCAAAGAGCATCAATGAGCGTTTTGGCACGAATTTTGCAGGAAAGAACCTTTTCCTCACGGCAGGAGCCGCGGCGGCCATTACCATTTCCTTCAAGGCACTTTGTGAGCCGGGAGACGAGTTCATCGCCTTTGCTCCCTTTTTTCCGGAATACCGCTGTTTTGTGGAGTCCGTGGGAGGGAAGCTGGTTGTCGTTCCCGCAAAGCCGGAGGACTTCCAGATTGATTTTGCGGCCTTCGAGAAGTGCCTGACACCGCAGACGAAAGCCGTCATTGTCAATTCCCCGAACAATCCCAGTGGCGCGGTCTATTCCGAGGAAACCATCAAGGGATTGGCAGAAATTCTTCGTGGGAAAGAGAAGGAATACGGGCATCCGATCTTCATCATCTCCGATGAACCCTACCGGGAGATTGCCTTTGAGGGATATACGGTGCCCTATGTGCCGAAATACTATGCGAACACACTGGTATGCTATTCCTACAGCAAGTCCTTTTCTTTGCCGGGAGAGCGCATCGGCTATATCGTGGTTCCCGATGAGATTGCTGATTTTGGAAAGGTCTATGGCGCTATTGCAGGGGCTGCCCGTGTGCTCACCCATGTCAATGCCCCTTCCCTCTGGCAGCTCGTGATTGCCCGTTGCGCCGGCCGTCCTTCGGATATCAGCACCTATGTGAAGAATGGGCAGCTTTTGTACCAGGGGCTTGTGGATGCCGGTTTCAAATGCGTGAAGCCCCAGGGTGCCTTTTATCTCTTCCCACAGTCCTTGGAGCCGGATGACTACGCATTCTGTGAGCGGGCAAAGAAATACGATCTTCTGCTGGTCCCCGGCACGGATTTCGGCTGCTCCGGGCATTTCCGCGTGGCCTATTGCATCAAGACGGAGACGATTGAACGTTCCCTTCCCTTGTTCAAGAAGTTGGCGGCGGAGTATGCACAGTAAGCGTACAATCGTTTCATGAAGCGCCTTCTTTGTACATTATGGAAAAACATCTATTGCAAAAGATATGCCATTGGTAGTAAAATGAACGGGTATACATTGTGGAACCTGCAAATTGGAATGGCTCTCGAGGAGGACGCTCATGGAGAAACGCACCCAGACGAACCGGAAGCGGCAGGCAGCAAAAAGCAGCGGAAATACCGCAAAACGAGTATTTCTTGGAATGATTGTGGTTGTGGTTGTCATGGTCACAGGCATTGGTTGTGGCTTTTTGACCGCCAGCATGAATACGAAGCCGGATATCGCAAACGATATACGGCCGCCGGCCACATCGACCATCTATGATATCAACGGCAATGAGATCGCCAATGTGCATGCGGCGGAGAACCGCATGCCGGTAAAGATTTCCCAGGTGCCGAAGGATCTGCAGAATGCCTTTGTTGCCGTCGAGGACAATCGTTTTTATGAACACATAGGGATCGATCCCAAGGGACTCCTGCGTGCGGTTTGGGCAAATATCAGCGACCGCACGATTTCCGAAGGCGGTTCCACGATTACCCAGCAGTTGGCGAAGAATGCCTATCTCACACAGGACCGTACCCTGAAACGCAAGATACAGGAGATTTTTCTTGCGTTGCAACTGGAGCGCCAGTATACGAAGCAGGAAATCCTGGAGCTGTACCTGAACCAGATTTATTTCGGACAGGGCGCATATGGAGTTCAGGCAGCAGCCAGGACGTATTTCAACAAGGATGTCGAGGACCTGACACTCAATGAATGCGCCATGCTGGCGGGCATTCCAAAGAGCCCGAACTACTATTCCCCCCTCAACAACCTTCAGGCCGCACAGGAGCGGAAAGGGGTTGTTCTCGACCAGATGGTGAAGTACGGATATGTGAACCGTCAGGAAGCGGCAAAGGTCAAGCGTCAGGACATGGTTTTGGCGCAGCCGGTAAAGAAGAACACGAGCGGGGAATCCTATTTCATCGATTATGTGACACAACTCCTCATCGACAAATATGGGGCAGACGCTGTCTACAAGGACGGCCTCAAGATATATACCACCATTGATATGGACATGCAGCGTGCTGCTGAGGAGGCAATGCAGTTATTGCCTGACTATTCCACGGACAGCAATGGGATTGTGCAGCCCCAGGGGGCGCTTGTGGCAATCGATCCCCATAATGGTTACATCAAAGCAATGGTCGGGGGGCGCGGAACGGATCAGTTCAACCGTGCCACCATGGCGGAACGTCAGCCTGGGTCTGCTTTCAAGCCCTTTGTGTTTGCAGCGGCATTGGAAAACAAGTTCACGCCGTCCACGATCATCGATGACAGTCCTGTGACGATTGATGATTGGGAACCGCAGAATTACGACCGAAGTTTCCGCGGCAAGGTCTCTTTGCGCATGACGGCAGAGCAGTCCCTGAATGTGCCCACGGTCAAGATTGCCCAGAAACTTGGCATGGACAAGCCTATCTATTATGCTCAGGAAATGGGAATCAGTACCTTTGTTCTCGATGGCCCCCAAAATGACCGCAACTTGTCAACCGCCCTGGGCGGGTTGACGAAAGGCGTTACGCCCCTGGAACTTACAAGCGCCTATGGAACCTTTGCGAATAAGGGCGTGCATGTGTCCTCGGTTGCCATCGTGAAGGTATTGGACCGCAACGGCAAGGTATTGGAACAGGCACAACCGGAGCAGCGCAGCGTCATCAGCGAGGCAAGCGCCGAAGATCTGACGAGCATGCTCATGGGTGTCATTCTGCATGGTACGGGTACCCGCGCCAATATCAATCGCCCTGCAGCTGGAAAGACAGGAACGACGAGTGATTACCATGATGCATGGTTCGTTGGCTATACCCCGGACCTTGTTGCCGGTGTCTGGATTGGCAATGACGATAATACGAGCCTTGGCGGCATGGGTGGCGGAAATCAGCCAGCCCAGATATGGGGGGCATTCATGTCGAAGGCCCTTGCCAATGTCCCTGCAAGGGATTTCGATGGGGTGTCAGCACCGCGAGGGGCATCCATCGGGGAACTGGAGGATGACTCCGGAAGCAGGAGCGAAAGGACCAGCAACGAAAAGAAAACGGATGATGGGGACAAGAAGAATGACAAACCACAGAATCAGCAGCCCCAGCCTGCACCGACACCACAGGATACACCACAGAAGACCCAACAGGAAGCACCTTCTGCACCTGTGACGCCTGAACCGGCAGCACCGGCACCTGCTGCTCCCTCGCCGGGCGGAGGAGTTTCCAAGGGCAGGGATTGACGAAGGAATGTGAAATCAAAGGAGCGAGTTTGTTGGTAAATGTTTTTGATACATTGAAGGAGCGCGGTTTTATTGCGCAATGCACGAATGAGGAAGAACTGAGAAAGCTCTTCGATGAAGAGCAGGTTACCTTTTATATTGGTTTCGATCCCACGGCGGACAGCCTTCATGCGGGGCATTTCATTGCTCTCATGGCAATGGCGCACATGCAGCGCGCAGGGCATCGTCCCATCTGTCTTGTAGGCGGCGGCACGGGAACCGTGGGGGATCCTTCAGGGCGCACGGACATGCGTCAGGTGCTCACGGATGACATCATTGCCCATAATTGCGATTGCTTCCGGAAACAGATTGCCCGGTTCATTGATTTCAGCAACGATAGGGCCATCATGGTGGACAATGGGGACTGGCTTCGCAAGCTCAACTACATTGACCTTTTGAGGGAAGTCGGGGCACAGTTCACCGTCAACCGCATGTTGTCGGCGGAATGCTACAAGCAGCGCTGGGAAAAGGGGCTGACCTTCCTGGAGTTCAATTATATGGTCATGCAGGCCTATGACTTCCTTGAACTCAACCGCCGTTACGGCTGCAAACTGCAGATGGGCGGAGATGACCAGTGGTCCAATATCATTGCTGGCGTTGAACTCTGCCGCCGCAAGGAGAACAAGGCTGTCTACGGCCTCACGAACAAGCTCCTGACCAAGAGTGACGGCAAGAAGATGGGAAAGACCGCAGGAGGGGCGCTTTGGCTGGATGCAGAGAAGGTTTCCCCCTATGAGTTCTACCAGTATTGGCGCAATGTGGATGATGCAGACGTGGAGAAGTGCCTGTCCCTGCTCACTTTCTTGCCCATGGACGAGGTTCGCCGCCTGGGTGCGCTTGAGGACCAGAAGATCAATGAGGCAAAGACGGTGCTTGCCTATGAGGTCACGAAGATTGTGCATGGAGAGGAAGAGGCTGACAAGGCAAAGAAAGCGGCAGAGACCATCTTTGGGGGACAGGGCAGTGCAGAGAATATGCCCACCTTCCAGGTCGGAGATCAGGCCATTGGCAGGAAGCTTCTCGACATTATGGCGGAACATGGTATGGTTGCCTCCAAGAGCGAGGGTCGCCGCCTTATCCAGCAGAGCGGTATAAGCCTCAATGACGGAAAGATCTCTGATGTGGATTACGTCATGCAGGAAAGTGATTTTGTGGATGGTGCAGCCATCCTCAAGAAGGGCAAGAAAAAGTTCTATAAATTGACGAAATAGATAACAGTGATAGTTTTATAGAGATAGGAGAGATTTTCTTTTATGTCAGGACATTCAAAATGGGCGAATATCAAGAGGAAGAAAGGTGCCAATGACGCAATCCGCGGCAAGATCACGACGAAGATTGGCCGAGAGATCACCATCGCTGTCCGCATGGGCGGCGCAGATCCCACGGGCAATATGCGCCTGAAACTGGCACTTTCCAAGGCAAAGGCCAACAACATCCCGAAGGACAACATCAATCGTGCCATCCAGAAAGGGCTTGGCGCAACAGAAGGCAGCAACTACGAGGAGATTACCTATGAGGGCTACGGGCCCGGCGGTTCTGCCATCATGCTGGACATCCTCACGGACAACCGCAACCGCACGGCAGCAGATGTGCGTCATCTCTTTTCACGTTTTGGCGGGAATCTCGGCGAGACGGGCTGTGTCGGCTGGATGTTCAAGCAGAAGGCGGTCTTTGTCGTGGAAAAGGAAACCTTTGGCGATGAGGACGCGCTCATGGATATCGTCCTGGAGGCTGGTGCCGAGGATATGCGCTCGGAGGATGATGTCTTCGAGATCACGGCAGAGCCTGCAGATTTTGATGCCATTGAGGCAGCCCTGGGAGAAAAGGGAATTGAGACAGCTTCGGCAGAGATCACCATGGTTCCTGACAACACGGTGAAGGTGGAAGGAAAGGACGCTGAAAAGCTGCAGAATCTCGTGGATGCGCTGGAAGAGAATGATGATGTCCAGAACGTCTATGGCAATTATGAGATGGATGAGGAAGAATGAGTCTTGCGGGCGGCCATATGGTCGCTCGTATTCTTGTATGGGAAGGGGTATGGGATGCTGGCATTAGGGATTGACCCTGGGACTGCCATTTGCGGCTATGGTTTCGTGGAGTCCGTGGGAAGCCGTCTGGTTCCCCATGCATACGGTGCCATCACCACAAGCCCCAAGGCGCGTATGGAAGACCGGCTCATGAAACTCTACGATGAACTCGATGGGCTCATCAAGAAATATCAGCCGGATATCATGGGCGTGGAACAGCTTTTCTTCAATCGGAATGTGACGACGGCAATCCCCGTGGGGCAGGCACGGGGAATCGTTCTCTTGGCGGCGGCAAAGAACCAGCTGGAAATCGTGGAGCGCACGCCGCTTCAGGTGAAGCAGTCTGTGACGGGATACGGAAAGGCCGACAAGCAGCAGATGATCTATATGGTGACGAAGCTCCTGCATCTTCCGAAGGCACCCCATCCCGATGATGTGGCGGATGCCCTGGCAGTTGCCATATGCACGACCCATTGCATGAACAGTGTTGTCTGGCGCAACCAATTGGGCAGCGGATGAATAATAGGAGTTTGCAATGATAGGATATTTGCGTGGGCGTGTTGCCCATCTTTTTGCGGATTACTGCCTGCTCGATGTGCAGGGGGTTGGATATCGCGTCTTCATAGCCTCTTCTGGCCGAAGCCATCTGCACAAGGGAGAGGAAGCAGAGCTTTTCATTCATACAAGCGTGAGGGAGGATGCCATTCTTCTGTATGGATTCTACAGCCAGGAGGAATACGATGTCTTCCAGCTCCTGATTTCCGTTTCCGGCATCGGGCCCAAGGTGGCCCTGGGGATGCTCTCTGCTATTTCCGTCGACAGCCTTTGCAAGGCCATTCATCAGAAGCAGTCCGCTGTCCTCACGAAACTGCCGGGAATCGGCAAGAAATCGGCGGAACGCATCATTCTTGAGCTGAAGGACAAGGTGGCATGGAACGGAGACAAGGAAGAGGAGTCAGCATTGCCGGATGCGGGGGAAGCCGTTGGTGACGATATGATTTCCGAGGCCATGGCGGCACTGGCATCTTTGGGCTACTCCCAGGCGGAGCTTGCACCTGTGCTGAGGAATGCAAAGGATTGCAGTTCCGTGCAGGATATCATCAAGTTTGCATTGAAGCATTTGAACCGGTTTTAGGTGGTGATGGTTTTGGGGAATTTGGATACCGATACGGATGAGCGCATCATCGCCAGGGATGAGCAGAGCGCGGATGATTGGCAATACAGTCTGCGACCGCGAAAACTTGCGGAGTATATCGGACAGGACAAGGTGAAGGAAAACCTGTCTGTCTTCGTTCAGGCGGCACTGGCAAGGGGGGAGGCTCTTGACCATGTGCTCCTTTATGGCCCTCCGGGGCTCGGAAAGACAACTTTGGCGGGCATCATTGCCAATGAGTTAGGGGTGAACTTCCGCGTAACCTCCGGGCCTGCCATTGAGCGGTCCGGGGATTTGGCGGCACTTCTCACGAACCTCCAGGACAGGGATGTGCTTTTCATTGACGAGATCCATCGTCTTTCCCGCAGTGTGGAGGAAATCCTCTATTCGGCCATGGAGGATTTCGCACTGGATATCATCATCGGCAAGGGGCCAAGTGCCCGTTCCATTCGTCTGGATATCGCCCCCTTCACCCTGGTGGGGGCCACGACAAAGGCGGGGGCATTGTCGCCGCCTCTGAGGGATCGCTTTGGGGTGATTTCCCGTCTGGAATACTACACGCCGGATGCCCTGGTGCATATCATCAAACGTGCCGCGGAAATCCTGAAGATTTCCATTGAGGAAAAGGGTGCAATGGAAATTGCGCGGCGCTCCCGCGGTACGCCCCGCATCGCCAACCGTCTTTTGAAACGGGTGCGGGATTTTGCCCAGATTGAGGGGCAGGGCATCATCACGGACGCCATCGCCGACAAGGCTCTTCGGATGCTGGAAGTGGACAAGGCTGGGCTGGATCACACGGACCGACGCATGCTCGATACCATGATCAAGAAATTCGCAGGGGGGCCTGTCGGCCTTGATACCCTGGCGGCAGCCATCAGCGAGGCCACGGATACCATTGAGGATGTTTACGAGCCCTATCTCATACAGTTGGGATTCATCAACCGCACGCCAAGGGGGCGTGTGGTGACAAAGGCGGGATATGAGCATATGGGCGTGCCCTGTCCCGATGATTCTTCGCCATATGCCCCTCTTGGATTTTGAAATTGCAAATGGGTGGTTATGCCAATGAAGATATCCGCATGTGTGATTGTGAAAAATGAAGAAAAGAACATACAGCAGTGGCTTTCTTGCATGAAGGACATTGCGGATGAAATGATTGTTGTCGATACAGGTTCCGGAGACCGTACTGTGGAACTCGCAAAAGCGGGAGGAGCCAGGGTGTATCATTTCAAATGGCGCAATGACTTTTCGGCGGCAAAGAATTATGCCCTGGATCGGGCAACCGGCGATTGGATTTTCTTTCTGGATGCAGATGAATATTTCAGTGAATCGACAAGAAAGCGGATTCGTTCCCTTTTGGAGCGTGCCCATGGGAATCATAGGATCATAGGCATCAACAGTACGTTATACAATATCGATGTGGATCGTAACAATGAAATCAACAGTACCGCCATCCAGCAAAGGATTTTCAGGCGCAACAAGCATTTGCGGTATGAGGGGAGAATCCATGAATACCTTGTCTATCATGGAAAAAAGACAATGGATTTTGCCATGTCCGACATCGTCATCTACCATACCGGATATTCCTCCGGTTTGACGCGAAAGAAGAATATACGAAATCTTTTGCTGATACTTTTGGATGTCCAGGCCCAGGGAAGTGTGACGGAGAAGCATTATTCGTATCTTTCGGTTACGTATTTCAATCTGCTTCAGTATGATAAGGCCATTCATTATGCGAAACTGGCAATCCAGGCAAAGGGAAAAGGGGCAGAAAGTACCTTTGTCAAGCAGTATTGGATATGGATAAGGGCGGAACAGAGGAAAGGAACCTCAAAGGAAGAGATACAGAAAATTATTGACAAAGCCCTTATTGATGTGCCGGGACATCCGGATTTCATGTGGGAAAAGGCAAAGCTTGCATTGCAGCGGCATGACTATGTGCTGGCGGAAGAGCAGATGATAAAAATACTGGAGCAGGCAGGGGACAAAAAACGTATGTCTCAGTATGAGACGACCATTTACGGACAGTTTCCCATCATCTATGCTGCCCTTGGAAAGATTTATGACACGCAGGGGGAAAAAGAAAAGGCAGAAAATTATTACAAGTTGGCGCTTCAGAAGGATTTCCGCAAACTGAATGTCTTGCATGATCTGTTGAATCTTCGTTCCGATGATGATGCAAAGGAAACCATTCAGCTGCTTGACGAAATCTATGCCAAGGAATCGGAACAAAATTTCTTGAGGAAATGTCTGGAGGCTCGTCCGAGAGATGAGATTTATCTGTATTACATGCATCCGGAAAAGGGTTCCTATGAAGACCTGATGGGAAGGAAGAACTATCTTGAGGCTGCAGGGATTGCAGCAAAGGAATTTTCTGTTTTCCTGGATTCCGGCAGGGCACAAGAAGAAAGCGAACAGTTCGAGAAATTGGGACGGAATCTCGTGCTGGCGCTTCTTTATCTGCCGGATGAAAAATTCAAGGAAGCCTTTGAAGCGCTTTCCGTCCTTCCGCAGGAGCTGAAGAACTGTATCTTGCGCTTCCATGACGACAACTATGTATTGCCCATAGAAAATGCAGTTACATACCATGCCATGCTGGATGTGGTGCTGCAGTATGGGGCTCCGGAAATCATCGATCGGTTTGGACGCATTGCAGGGGCTTTCATTGAACAGGATATCCTGGAAGTATCTGTGAGGCTTTTTGGAAGAGGGCGCTGGCAGGCGGTCCTTGATCTTTACAAGGAAATCTCTGAGAAAACAAGGGCAGTTCTTCCGGGCATTTGGTACTATACAGGTGTATGCCTGTTCCATCAGGGGAAAAGAAAGGAAGCCTTTGAGTGTCTTACGAGGGCACAACAGATGAATATGCAGTCTCCGGATCTTTCCGTGTATCTTGCCTGGTGTGAAAAAAAGGGGCTGTCGTCATGAAATTGTTGTTGCATATGTGCTGTGGGCCTTGTTCCTGCTATCCTGTGAAGAAGCTGAGGGAGTCGGGCATTGAGCCTGTGGGGTATTTCTTCAACCCCAATATCCATCCTTATAAGGAATGGGAACGGCGATTGCTGACGGCAAAGGAGTTTGCGGAGAAGGTCCATATGGAAATGCATGCGGACGAAAATTACATGCTGCGTGATTTCCTGAAAAAGGCGTTGCCGGCAGAGGCGGTTCCCAATGGGAGATGCCGCATGTGCTATACCTGGCGCCTGGAGCAGACAGCGAGATTTGCGGCGGAGAACGGCTTTGATGCATTTACTTCGACGCTTTTCTACAGCATTTACCAACAGCATGAGCTCATGAAAGAGACCTCGGAGTTCTTTGCCCGGAAATACGGTGTGGCCTTCTACTATGAGGATTTTCGTCCCGGCTGGCAGGAAGGGATCGATATCAGTCATGAACTGGAGCTTTATCGGCAGCCCTATTGCGGCTGCATCTTTTCTGAGGAGGAGCGCTACAGCAAGGCGATAAGGAAGCAACGAAAGAAGGAAGCGAAAGCGAAGAAGCGGGCCCGCCAGGAATTGGAAGCAAAAGAGGCGGTCATGGGAAGGGTGGATTGATATGTCATTGCGTTCCATATTTGTTGCAGGAGTGGCAGTTGTTGCTGTTTTTGCCTTCCTGCCCTTCGCCTGTGCTGCAGAGAATCAGAAAGGCGGCTGGCAGCCGGAGCTTCGCGTCGGGCTTTTCAGCGGGCAGAAAACGGTGAGTTTTCATGTGAACAAGGACTGTGACCTGTCTCTTTCCTCAAGCAAGAAGAGCAAGGTTTCCGTGGGCAAGGGGGAGACTGTCACGGTAAATCTGTCCGGAAAGGGATTCCAGGTGAAGGGAAAGAACTTGTCCGGCGAACTGCTGGAACTCCGTACGCCCGATCCGAGGGATCTCAAGGATCTGGTCACGACAGTCAACGGAAAGCAATATCGCGGCGGCCTCCAATTGCTCCAGCGGGGCGGAGGCATGACGGTGATCAACATTGTGCCCTCAGAGCAGTATCTGCGCGGGGTCCTTCCGGAGGAGATGCCTCCCTCATGGCCCAAAGAGGCTGTGAAGTCCCAGGCTGTGGCGGCACGGACCTTTGCCCTCAAGAACAGGAAGCGTCATGAATCCGAGGGCTATGACCTCTGCAGCACCACACATTGCCAGCTCTATACAGGCATGGCCGAGGAAGATCCTGATGCGGATGCGGCCATCAAGGAAACCTATGGTGAGGTTCTTTTTTCCAAGTCGGGCGGCTCCCTCATCGATGCTCCCTTTCATACGGATTCCGGCGGCATGACGGAAAACAGCGAGGAAGTCTGGGGAAATCCCTCGCCTCATCTTCGGGCGGCAAAGGAACTGCAAACAGGAACACAGCCCTGGAGCAAGTCTGTTCCGCTGGATGTCTTCCAGTCGAAATTCGATGTCGGCAGTATCAAGAAAATTGAGCTTTCACCTCTGGAAATCGGGAAGAAGACGAAGGACAGGACGACTTCCGGCAGGGTCAAGACCGTGTGCATTGTGGGAAGCAAGGGCAGCAAGATCGTTTCCGGCACGGATATGCGTTCCCTCTTTGGCTTGAAGAGCACACTGTTCTCCATGAAACTTAGCGGAAAACAGGTGACGTTTTCCGGGTTTGGATGGGGGCATGGTATCGGTATGTCCCAGTGGGGAGCCAAGGCTTTTGCGGAACGCGGCGACGACTATAAGAAAATACTCGCCCATTATTATCAAAACATAATGATCAAGAAACTTTACTGAGGTACAACGATGCTTTTATCTGATTTTGATTATGATTTGCCGGAGGAACTGATTGCCCAGACGCCGATCGAGCCACGCAATGCCTCGCGGCTCATGGTATTGGATCCCCGGAATGAGACCATTCGTCATGAGCATTTTTATGATCTTGGGAAATTTTTGGAGCCGGGGGACACTCTGATTTTCAATGATACCCGTGTCATGCCTGCAAGACTGATTGGACATAGGGAAGGAACCGGGGGCAAGGTGGAGATTTTCCTGTTGCACCGCATCGATGCGACCCATTGGGAGACCCTGGCAAAACCCGGAAAAAAAGCTCAGATAGGCAATGTTATCGAATTTGGCGAAGAGCTTTCCTGCAGGATTACGGGCCATACGGATTTTGGCGGGCGCATCGTGGAATTCATGTTTCAGGGTGTGTTTGAGGAAATCCTGGACAGGCTCGGGGAAACACCCCTTCCTCCCTATATCCATGAGAAATTGGAAGACAGGGAGCGCTACCAGACGGTATACAACAGGGAAGAAGGCTCGGCGGCAGCGCCTACGGCAGGCCTCCATTTCACGAAAGAGCAGATGAGGGATCTGGAAAAAGAAGGCATCCATCTCGGTTTCGTGACGCTCCATGTGGGTTTGGGAACCTTCCGTCCCGTCAATGTGGAGAACATCGAGGAGCATGTGATGCACAAGGAATATTATTCCATTTCCGATGAGACGGCAGAGCTTATCCGCAGGACAAAAGAGGAGGGGCATCGTGTGGTTGCCGTGGGAACGACCTCCATTCGTACATTGGAATCCGCCGCCTCCGGAAAGAATGAGATTTCCGGCGGCAGCGGCTGGACGGATATTTTCATCTATCCCGGCTATGAGTTCAAGATTGTCGATGCCATTGTCACGAATTTCCATCTGCCGAAATCCACGCTCATCATGTTGATCAGCGCCTTTGCCGGCAGGGAATTCATCTTGAAAGCGTATCGGGAAGCCGTGGAGAAAAAGTATCGATTTTTCTCTTTTGGGGATGCCATGTATTGTTCTTGCGCCCATTTTTGATTGACGTGCCATTCACGATATGCTATACTTCATACAGTTCGTGTGTGTTGCGGACGAATCCGCGGCAGGGATGGCGAGTTCTCCGACGTCTTCTTCGCTGCTGGATATTATTGTATTTAAATAGGAGGAAGAAACAATGTTGACACAGGAAGCAAAACAGGAAATCATCGCAAAGTATGCAGTGCATGAGGGCGACACGGGATCCCCGGAGGTACAGATTGCCGTCTTGACGGCCCGGATTTCGTATCTCACGGAGCACCTCAAGGAGCACAAGAAGGACCATCATTCCCGTCGCGGCCTTCTGAAGATGGTAGGGCATAGGCGCCGCCTGCTCAGCTATCTCAGCAAGAAGGACATTGAACGTTACCGCGCGATCATTTCCAAACTGAATCTCCGTAAATAAGAGAAGTGCCAAGGCGCGCTTCCTTGCAGAAAAGAAGCGGGCGGCTCCCGCTTCTTTTCATATAGAATAATAGGAATCTATGAGAATTTTTGGAGGAAACTATATGCACAGTTTTGAGATGCAGTTGGGTGGACGCACCTTGACCATCGAGAACGGCAAGATGGCGAAGCAGGCCAATGGCGCAGTTCTCGTGCGCTATGGCGATACGGTGGTGCTGGTGACGGCCACGGCTTCCGCAGAACCCAGGGAAGGGGTCGATTTCTTCCCGCTGACGGTTGATTATGAGGAAAAGATGTATGCGGCCGGCAAGATTCCCGGCGGATTCATCAAGCGGGAGGGACGTCCCTCCAGTGATGCTGTTCTCTGCGCCCGTCTCATTGACCGCCCGATTCGCCCGCTGTTTCCCGAGGGTTTCCGGAATGATGTGCAGATTGTTGCCACGGTGCTCTCCGTGGAGCAGGACAATGCGCCGGAACTGGCGGCGATGATTGGCGCCTCCTGCGCCCTGACGGTATCGGATATCCCCTTCATGGGGCCCATTGCCGGTGTGCGTGTGGGACGTGTGGATGATGCTTTTGTCATCAATCCCACGGAGGAACAGAGGGAGAAGTCCACGCTGAACCTTACGGTGGCGGGTTCCCATGATGCTGTCATGATGGTGGAAGCCGGTGCCAATGAGCTGCCTGAGGATGTCATCCTCGATGCCATCTTGTTCGGCCATGAGGAAATCAAGAAAATCGTTGAGTTCCAGCAGGAGATACAGTCTGTTTGCGGCAAGGAGAAGAGGGAAGTGAAACTCTTTTCCGTTCCCGAGGAGCTGGAGAAGTCCATCCGTGAGTTTGCCGAGGCAAAACTGGATGCGGCGACGCGCAATCCCGACAAGCTGGACCGCGATGCCCATATTGCAGATGTCAAGGCGGAGACCATGGAGAAGTTCCTCGTGGACTATCCGGAGGCAGATAAGGAGATTGCCTATATCCTTCATAAAGTGGAGAAGGAAATTGTCCGCCGCATGATCACCCATGAGAAGATTCGTCCCGATGGGCGCGGCGTGGAGGAAGTTCGTCCCGTGAGCTGCGAGGTGGGGCTCTTGCCGAGAACCCATGGATCCGGGCTCTTTACCCGCGGACAGACCCAGATATTGACGGTCACGACTCTGGGATCGATTGGCGATGAGCAGATCATCGATGGGCTTGGCCCGGAGACGACGAAGCATTATCTCCATCATTACAATTTCCCCGGTTACAGTGTCGGCGAGGCTCGTCCCATGCGTAGCCCGGGCCGTCGCGAGATTGGTCATGGCGCGCTGGCGGAACGGGCGCTCGTTCCGGTGATTCCCTCCATCGAAGAATTCCCTTACACGGTCCGCCTCGTTTCCGAGGTCCTGGAGTCCAACGGTTCCAGTTCCATGGGAAGCGTTTGCGGCAGCACTCTTTCCCTGATGAACGCAGGTGTTCCCATCAAGCGTCCCGTTTCCGGCGTTGCCATGGGTCTTGTGAAGGATGGGGATGCCTATACCATTCTCACGGACATCCAGGGTATGGAGGATGCCCTGGGGGATATGGATTTCAAGGTGGCCGGTACGGAGCTTGGTGTCACGGCAATCCAGATGGATATCAAGGTGGCCGGCATCAGCCGGGAAATCCTGTCCTCGGCTTTGCAGCAGGCGAAGCGTGGGCGTGCCTTTATCCTCGGCAAGATGCTGGAGTGCATCTCGAAGCCTGCAGATGACCTTTCACCCTATGCGCCCCGTGTGGAGACCATTCAGATCAAGGTGGACAAGATCCGTGAGGTCATTGGTACCGGCGGCAAGGTGGTCAAGAAGATCATCGACGAGACCGGCGTGGATATCGATATCCATGAGGACGGGAATATCTTCATCACTTCTGCAGATGCGGAAGGCATGAAAAAAGCCCGCCAGATGATCGAGGACATCGTGCGGGAAGTTGAGGTTGGCGAGGTCTATACAGGGACTGTCACCCGCCTTATGAAATTCGGTGCTTTTGTTGAGGTCCTGCCCGGCAAGGAAGGCCTCTGCCATATTTCTCAGCTCGCAAAGCGGCGTGTGGAGAAGGTGGAGGACGTGGTGCAGGTCGGCGACCAGCTTGAGGTCAAGGTCGTGGAGATCGACGAAAAGGGCCGCATCAATGTGAGCCATAAAGCAGTGCTTTAAGCCTGGTCAAAGGCATTGATCAGGGTGTATTCTATGGAGGGCCGTCCGCCGGTGGAGTAATTCACGCGGCTGACGGCTCTTTTTTGTTCGATGAGGTAGTTCATGTAACGGCGAACTGTCACCTTGGAGAGCTTTGTCTCATGGGCAAGCTGGTCACAGGAAAGGTATTGTGCCTGGTAATCCTCGGAATTCAGGCAGGAGGTGATGCGGTCCAGGGTCTGCTGCTGGATTCCTTTTTCCAGGTCGGCGCAGGAGTGGGAAGGCATTTCCTGTTTCATGTACATCAGGCGGTCAATGTCGGACTGGGTATAGGAATCTTTTTCCTTGAAGGAGCGGCGCAGGAGGAATTTCTGCATGGCTTCCTGGAAGCGCTCGTAAGTAAAGGGCTTGACAAGATAGTCCACGATGCCCAGATGCAGTGCGCGTTCCACATCTTCTCCGTCATTGGCGGCGGTGATGAGGATGGCCTCGATGGTATTCCCATGTTTCCGCAACTCTGTCAGAAGTTCCAGACCGGAACAGTCAGGAATATAGACATCCAGCAGAAGGAGCTCTATGGCATTCTTCTTGAGGAAATCAAGGGCTTCCTGCCCGTTGCGGAAGATGGCAACGACATCCAGCCCTGGAGTCTTCATGGCGAAGGTCCGGTTGATGGATGCGACCATCATATCATCTTCAACAATTACAGTCTTTATCATTGGTTGTCCTCCCATCGGATGTTGCCTTAATATTGATTGTTATGGATGTCCCGGTGCCCGGCTCGGAATCGATCTGCAGGAATCCGTCGTGTTTCCTGACGATTTCCTGGATGAGCCGCATCCCATAGCCATGCCCTGCGCCCTTGCTGGTATATGGCCCCTTGAGGAGCTGCTGTATCTGTTCCGGCAGCATGCCGCAGCCGGTGTCGTCCACGGTGATGGTCATTCCCTGCTGGTCGGCGCGGAGGAAGAGCTCGACCTGCCGCACCTCGGAGGTCTTGTCCATTGCCTCGAAAGCATTTTCCACCAGGTTTCCGACGATGGTCACGATTTCCTTGGTGGAGAGGTAAGGATTGTCCTGGGCCAGCTTGCTGTCCGGCCGGAAATAGAAATCAATGTTCATCTCGCAGGCGCGGTTGGCCTTTCCCAGAAGCAGCGCGGCCACGGTCTTGTCCTCGATGATCTGGAGGATGTGCTGGTCAGAGAGTTCCAGGGCCTTGTCGCTGAGGAAGGACATGGCCTGCTTTATCTCGCCCAGCTGGAGGAGGCCGTAAAGCACGTGCAGTTTGTTGCGGAATTCATGGGTGTTGGCGCGCAGGGCATCGATGATGTGGTTCATACCCGTCAGCTGTTCCGTCAGCTGCACGAACTCTGTCCGGTCCCTCAGGACCACCATGATGGCATCCGGTCCCTCCAGGGGATGCAGAGGGACGATGTGCACAAGAAAGGCATTCCCTTGCAGCTCCGCCATGTACCATGGGATTGGGCGGTTGGAGCGGAAGCCCTCCTCGATGCCCGGATACAAAGGAAAGTCCTCTGACAGGACATCTTCATTTACATAAATGCTCACCGATGCATTCTTGTAAAGGATCTCGTACTTCTGGTTGACGATGATGATGCCCTCGCTCAGGTTGTCCAGAAGCTCCCCACGCTGCAGGTACATCCTGGCAAAGGTGAGAGGATTGTAGCCCAGCAGGATATGACGAATGTTGCGGGAGATGCCCCATGCCAGAAGGATCCCGGCAAGGAGCACGATGACGAAGAAGCCAAGGACATGCTTGATGATCTGCGTTTGGTGCATTTCAATGTGCTTTGTGGAGGTGCTGGCCATGACAAAGCCGATGACCTCGCCATCTTCGTCCCATATGGCATGAAAGGCCCGTTTCTGCACATCGGGATCTCCGAGATGCGTGGTGATGTACTCGCTTTTTCCCGCCAAGGCATCCACTTCGTCGCCGCCGATAAAGTGTTCCCCGATATGGCCGGGATCCGGGTGGTAGAGACGGATGCTGTCCGTGTTTGCAACCACAAGGTAATCGATGCTGACGCCGCCGCGTTTCGTGATGCCGTCCAGCCGTTCGCGAAGAGCCGGGGAAAAGGAACCGGCCTTCAGCCCCTGGATGATTTCCTGGTCATATGCCAGAATGTAGACCGTGCGGGACAGCGTCTGCTCCAGGGAGTCTTCCATCTGTTCCAGTTCCCTTGGCAGGATCAGCAAGACGGATAGTGCTGCAACGATGACTACCAGAAGGATGTAGGATGCCAGCAGTTTGGTCATGGCAGATCGCCTCCTTGGTATATGGTTCCTGGGCAAACCATAAATCAGTCCTATCAGACGTATAAAATAACATAAATAATTATATATAAAAAAGTTTATAAAATCAAGACGAAACTGTTTTTAATTTTTTTACCTTTTAAAGCGTTTCCTTATTTAAAAAAACTTTTCTTTTTGCGTCCCAAACTGTATTCTTTTATAGAGCATTGTGTATTGTTTTAATTCAATTATCTTTATCTAAAAAAGGAGAGCATGAAATGGAAAAAGTCTGTCAAAATTGGCCGGGAGAAGCCTTTGATGACACCTTGGTAAACCCGAACTCCTGGAAGGAATTCGAGGAAAATGCCAAGGCGGCGGCGGCTGAGATTTACCGTCTGCCTGACATGAAAGCTGCCAAGGCAAAGGTGGAGGAGCTTCTTCAGGAGCTGGAAGTAAACAAGACAGTAGCTGTGGGAGGCGATGAGTATCCCGCTCTTGCGAAGCTGTTCAGCGATTTGAAGGCAGAGGGCAAGGAGATATATACAGACAAGTTCGAGATTGCCGAGGAAGTTCCCACGGCGGATCTTGGCATTTCCACGGCAGAGTTCTGCATTGGCGAGACCGGCAGCCTTTGCGTGGATAATTACTCCTATGAGGCACGTGTCACGAGCATGATGCCTATCACGAATCTTGTATTCGTGAATGCCAATTACACGACAAAAGATGTGGATACGGCATTTCAGGTCATCTCCAAGGTGTTTGACAAGGGTTATATGGGCTTTGTCACCGGTCCTTCCCGTACGGCGGATATCGAGCGCGTACTGAGCCTTGGCGTGCATGGTCCGAACCGTCTCATCATCTTCGCGATGGAGAGCGGTCTGGAAAGGGGGAGTAACTGATGGCAGTAGAGCATCGTAACTTACATAATGAAATCAAGGAAAAATTACAGGACGATATCATGCAGGATGCCCTGTCCCGTTTTGCAGACCAGTATCCGGGAGCACGTCTGAAGTCTTATGAGAATGTAGAGAGCATCGATGCCTTGCGTGACAGGCTGCGTGACATGAAGCTCTATACTGCCGACCACATCGAGAAGGTGGCGGATGATTTCGAGGCTCAGATAAAGGCCCGTGGCGGCCAGGTTTATCGGGCAAAGGACGGCGATGATCTCAAGCAGTGTCTCCTGAAGATCTGCCAGGAGAACCATGTGCAGCGCATCGTCAAGTCGAAATCCATGGCAACAGAGGAAATTCACCTCAATAAATTCCTGGAAGCACAGGAAGTGGATGGACAGAAGCTTCATGTGCGTGAGACGGATCTTGGTGAGTGGATGCTGGCAGTGGCAGGGCAGAAGCCTTCTCACATGGTTATGCCCGCTATCCATCTCAATCGTCAGCAGTGCGCAAAGTTCTTCTCCAAGGAACTCCATGAGGAGATTCCCAGCGATATCCCCTTCATGATCCAGACGGCCCGCCGCATTCTGCGCGAGGAATTCATGACGGCCGACATGGGGATTACGGGAGCGAACTTCGGTATTGCCGAGAACGGTGCTATCGGCCTCGTGACCAATGAGGGCAATGCACGTCTCGTGACGACGTTGCCGCGTGTCCACGTGGTTATCATGGGCTATGAGAAGCTCATCCCGAAGATCGAGGATGCGGCAAAGATTGTCCGCCTCCTTCCGAGAAACGGCACCTGCCAGCGCATGACCAGCTACATGACCATGGTGGACGGTCCTACGGTTGTCATGCAGAAGGAAAATGGCAAGTGGGTTGAGAGCAAGCGCAAGCAGTACGTCATCCTTTTGGACAATGGCCGCCTGAAGGCAGCTCATGACCCGAAGATGAAGCAGGCGTTCCAGTGCGTGCGCTGCGCTTCCTGCCTCAATGTCTGCCCCATCTGGACTCTGGTAGGCGGACACGTTTATGGACATATCTATTCCGGTGGTATCGGTGCAATCCTTACGGGCCTTTTGGGCAACATGGAGGCATTTGGCCAGTTCAGCGATCTCTGCATTGGCTGCCGCAAGTGCGTTTCCATCTGCCCGGGCAAGGTGCCGATCCCCGATCTCATTGACGAACTGCGCGCCCGCTATGTGAAGCAGTATGGCATGGCGTTCCCGGAGAAGATTGCCTTCCGCAAGATTCTCACGAACCGCGGCATCTTCCATAAGTTGCTGCGCATCGGCTCCATGGCGCAGGCACCTGTCAAGTCCGGCAAGTTTATCCGGCATCTCCCGCTGTTCTTCGCGGGCATGACGAAGGGCAGGAGCCTTCCCGCCATCTCGGATAACCCGGTGCGTGACCGCATCAGCCGTCTTGCCAAGAACAATCCGTCGAATCCTGTGATGACGGCAGCGTTCTTTGCCGGCTGCAACATCGACTTCGTGTTCCCGGATACCGGCGAGTCGGTCATCAAGGTCCTGCAGGATCTCAACATTGCCGTGGTATTCCCGGAGGCACAGAGCTGCTGCGGAAAGCCCGCACTTGGCATGGGTGACCGCGAGTCCGGAAAGGCTGTGGCAAAGCAGAACATCGAGGCATTCGAGAAGGCCGGGGCAGATGTCATCATCAGCACGTGCCCGACCTGTGCAGAGACTCTGGAGAAGACCTATGCCGAGCTCTTCCAGGACGATGCAGAGTGGAGGACCCGCGCCGAGCTCTTTGGAGCAAAGGTTCGCGAGTTCACGAGCTTTGTGGCAGAGCAGTATGAGAAGGCTGGCCGCTTGAAGCCGACACCCGGCGGCGAGAAGATCACCTACCACGATTCCTGCCATATGCGCCGCGGCCTTGGTGTCTGGGAGCAGCCCAGAAAACTCCTTCAGGCAGCAAAGGGTCTGGAGTTCGTAGAGATGAAGAACTGCGACAAGTGCTGCGGAATGGCCGGCGCCTTCGGTATGAAGTACAGCGATATTTCCCTGCCGCTTCTCAACGAGAAGCTTACCAATATCAAGAACACGGGTGCTACGACTGTGGCTGTGGCTTGCCCTGCCTGCATGATGCAGATTGGCGGCGGCCTTGACCAGCAGATGCCCAATGTCAAGATCAAGCATGTTGCCGATATCCTTGCGGAAAGGCTTTGATCGCATGAATTAGTTGGCCGTGACGGTGCGGCAAAAGCCGCACCGTTCTTGAACTGAATAGAAGGGAGAGCAATGATGGAAATTCTGGTATGCATCAAACAGGTTCCAGGTTCCAACAAGGTGGAAGTTGATCCCGTAACGGGTGTGCTGAAGCGCAACAGCGCGGATGCAAAGATGAACCCTTACGATCTGTTCGCCTTGGAGACTGGGCTCAAGCTCCGGGAGGAGTATGGAGGGAACGTTAGTGTTCTGACCATGGGACCGCCTCAGGCAAAGGCTGTGCTTTACGAAGCATTCGCCATGGGCGCAGACAAGGGCGCGCTCATCACGGACCGCAAGTTTGGCGGCGCGGACGTGCTTGCCACGAGCTACACGCTTTCGCAGGGCATTCGGAAGTTCGGCAAGTTTGACCTCATCATCTGTGGCCTGCAGACCACAGACGGGGATACGGCCCAGGTCGGTCCCGAGGTTTCAGAGGCTTTGAACATCCCCTGCGTCTGCAATGTCCACAAAGTCGACAAGGTTGAGGATGGCAACATCATCGTGGACATGGAGATGTCGGAGGACATCGAAAAGCTGAAGGTTCCGTTCCCTTGCCTGATTACGGTGCAGAAGGACATTCTTGAGCCGCGCCTGCCTTCCTACAAGAAGAAGAAGGCAACGGCAGACCGTGGGATCGATCAGTACACCTTGAACGATATGGAGGACAAGGACGAGAAGCATTACGGTCTCAATGGCTCCCCCACCCAGGTGCAGCGCATTTTCCCGCCAACCTCGGACAAGGTTCAGGAAACCTGGACGGGCACGGGCGAGGAACTGTCCAACAAGATCTATGAGGTGCTGAAGAAGAAGAAGTTTACGGCGTAACGGGAGGTCAATCATGGGAAAATTGGTTGTGCACCAGGAAAAGGTGCAAGACATTCAGGCGCTCATAAAAATCTGTCCCTTCGGCGCCATGGAGGAGAAGGACGGCAAGATTGAGATCAATGCGGCCTGCAAGCTTTGCAAGCTCTGCGTGAAAAAAGGCGGCGGAGCGATGGAGTACGTGGAAGAAGAGACGGGCCCGAAGGTCGACAAGTCGCAGTGGAAGGGCATTGCTGTCTATGTGGACCATGTGGACGGCAGGATCCATCCTGTCACCTACGAGCTCATCGGCAAGGCAAGGGAACTGGCAGGAAAGATCAACCATCCCGTTTATGCAATCTTCATGGGAAGCAACATCGAGAAGCAGGCAGAGGAAATCCTCCATTATGGTGTGGACAAGGTATTTGTCTGCGACAAGAAGGAACTGGAAGCCTTTAATATCGAAAACTATACCACAGCTTTCGAAGAATTCATCAATAAAGTAAAGCCCTCCGCTATTCTGGTAGGTGCGACTCCGGTGGGACGCCAGCTTGCCCCGCGCGTTGCTCAGCGTTTCCATACGGGTCTTACGGCAGACTGCACGATTCTCGACATGCATGAGAATACGGATCTCGTTCAGATCCGCCCGGCTTTCGGCGGCAACATCATGGCAGAGATCCTTACGCCGAACAACCGTCCGCAGATGGCGACTGTTCGTTACAAGATCATGGATGCGCCCAAGCGCAATGACCAGCCTTCCGGCAGCATTGAGAAATTGGATTTCGCGTCCGACAAGTTCACCAGCCGTGTTCAGGTTCTCGGCATTACGAAGAAGCCCAAGGAGACGAGCATTGAGAATGCCGATGTCCTGGTTGTGGCAGGTCGTGGCCTCAAGAAGAAGGAAGACCTGGAGCTGGTCAAGCAGCTGGCCGAGGCACTGGATGGCGACGTTGCATGCACGCGTCCTCTTGTGGAGGGCGGCTGGATGGATGCAAAATGTCAGATCGGCCTTTCCGGTCGTACCGTTCGTCCGAAGCTCATCATCACTTGCGGCGTGTCCGGAGCGATTCAGTTCGTGGCAGGCATGGAGCATTCCGAGCAGATCTTCGCGATCAACAGCGATCCGAAGGCATCCATTTTCAAGGTTGCCAACTATGCCGTGGTCGGCGATCTCTATGAGATTGTTCCGAAGCTCATTGAACAGATCAAACAAGGGAGGGGCGTCGCATGAGTGCATATAAGAAAGTGGACGAGAAAGACCTGGAGGTCATTTCCACATTTCTCGATCGTGACCGCATTCTCTGGAAGGACGAAATCAACGAGGAGTACAGCCATGACGAGCTGGCTTTTGAGCGGTCCTATCCGGATTTGGTTGCGCGCGTAGTTTCGGCAGAGGAAGTATCGAAGATTCTCGCCTATGCCAACAAGGAACATATCGCTGTAACGCCGCGTGGCGCAGGCACCGGCCTCGTAGGGGCTTCTGTGGCAATCGAGAAGGGCATCATGATTGATACGACCCTCATGAACCACATCCTGGAACTGGATGAGGAGAACCTGACTCTTACGGTGGAGCCCGGCGTGCTCATCATGGAGGTTCGCGCCTTTGCCGAGGAGAACGGCTTCTTCTATCCGCCGGATCCGGGCGAAAAGTCCGCAACGATTGGCGGCAATATCAGCACGAATGCCGGCGGCATGACGGCTGTAAAATACGGTGTCACCCGTGATTTCGTCCGTGCCCTTGAGGTCGTTCTGGCCGATGGCACGATCCTGCAGCTTGGCGGCAAGGTCGTCAAGAACAGCTCCGGTTTCGATCTCAAGAACATGATCATCGGTTCCGAGGGAACGCTGGCATTCATCACGAAGGCCGTCCTTCGTCTTGTGCCGCTGCCGAAGTGCAACGTGACCCTCCTGATTCCGTTCCCGACTTTGGCTCAGGCTATCCGTACCGTTCCGCTCATCATCAAGTCCAAGGCAATCCCGACGGCGATTGAGTTCATGGAGCGCGAGGTTATCCTGGATGCTGAGGAGTATCTTGGCAGGAAGTTCCCGGACAACCAGGCGGATGCTTATCTGCTGCTCAAGTTTGACGGCAATACCAAGGAGGAAATCGAGAAGTACTACGACGATGTCGCCCAGATCTGCCTGGAGCAGGGTGCCATTGACCTCCTGATTGCCGACACCGAGGAGCGCAGCACTCCGGTCTGGAAGACCAGAGGTGCATTCCTCGAGGCCATCAAGGGAACGACGACCATGATGGACGAGGTGGATGTTGTTGTGCCGCGTAACCGCGTCAATGACTTCGTTGAGTTCGTCCATGATCTCCGCCAGGAAATCGGCATCCGCATCAAGTCCTTCGGTCATGCCGGTGACGGCAACCTGCATGTCTACATCCTGCGGGATGATCTGCCCGAGGACAAGTGGAACGAGCTCATGAATGTTGCCATGGATCGTATGTACGAGAAGGCACGCGAGCTGAAGGGCCAGGTGTCCGGCGAGCATGGTATCGGCCTTGTCAAGCAGCCGTACCTCAAGGAGTCCCTGCCGGAAGCCAGCCTGGAGCTTATGCGCGGTGTCAAGAAGGCATTTGACCCGAACAATATCCTGAATCCGGGCAAGGTATGCTACGCTTCCTAAAATATGATGTTTGATTTGCTTTGATTCTAGGCTGGGGCGTGTTGAATCATTCAACACGCCCCAGATAGTGAATCATTCTCCAATTCTTATAAGGAGTGAAACGTATGCTAGCATTGATAGCAGCCATACCAATTATTCTCACCATCATTTTGACGGTGGGATTGAACATGGCAGCGAAAAAGGTGCTCCCTATCTCTTGGCTGTCCATCGTTATCATCGGGCTTGGCTACTGGGGCATGGATTTCCAGCATGTCGCAGCCTACACAGTCATGGGATTTCTTGGTTCTATTGACGTCTTGTTCATCATCTTTGGCGCAATCCTCGTCATGAACACGTTGAATGTTGCCGGTGCCATGAAGCGCATTGAGGGCATGTTCAACAGTATCTCTGAGGATGCCCGCATCCAGCTGATCATCATCGGCTTTGCCTTCAGTGCCTTCATCGAGGGTGCTGCAGGATTTGGTACGCCGGCAGCCCTTTGCGCGCCGCTTCTCATCGGTCTGGGATTCCCTCCGATGGCTGCAGCGATTTCGTGCCTGATCCTCAACTCGACACCTGTTCCCTTTGGCGCGGCGGGGACGCCGACCAATGCGGCAATTGCTGCTGTGGCATCGGAGCTTCCTGCCATGGGCATCAATCCTGACGAGTGGACTTTGGCACTTGCCTTCATTTCCACCTTCAGCATGTGTATCGGTGGATTCTTCATTATCTTCTTTGTTGTGGGTCTCATTACGAAGATGTTCGGCAAGAACAAGTCTTTTGCCGATGCTATGCCGGTTCTTCCCTTCTGCCTGTTCACTGCTCTCGTGTTCAGCGCCGTCTCGCTTCCCATTGCCCGTTTCATCGGCACGGAGCTCACCTCGCTGACCGCTGCGGCAGTTACCATCTTTGTCCTGCTGGGCTGTGCAAAGGCAGGATTCCTGATGCCGAAGACCATTTGGCGTTTCGATGACAAGAA
Organism: uncultured Veillonellaceae bacterium; assembly: GCA_902801565.1. Lineage (GTDB taxonomy): Bacteria > Bacillota > Negativicutes > Selenomonadales > Selenomonadaceae > UBA3796. Next base: position 46,685 of record CADCIX010000007.1, read on the forward strand.
GACGGAGACGAAGGCGAGCTCGAGCAACGTGCCCCAGATGTCCCTCTTCAAGGCATGGATTCCCTATCTCTTCATTTCTCTCTGGCTCGTGGTTACGCGTATTCCGCAGCTTGGCATCAAGCCGATCATCCAGTCTTTCTCGGTCGGCCTCACCAATCTTCTCGGCGTTCCCAATGCCACCTGGTCCTTCAAGTTCGTCAACAACCCGGGCATTGCGCCCTTCATCCTGGCAGTGCTTGTTGCCATCGTGCTTTACGGCTTGAAGGGTGATCAGGTCGCTTCCATTGTGAAGAAGTCCTGGAACCAGTGCGTCGGTGCATTCATCGCGTTGCTTTTCGGCTTTGCGCTGGTGTACATGTATCGTTATTCGGATGCAAACTCCACGGGTTTTGCTTCCATGCTCATCACGATGGCTCGTGGCATGGCAGATCTCGCAGGTGCAAACTACTTCTATGTGGCTCCGTTCATCGGTACGATTGGCGCATTCATGTTCGGCTCGAACACGGTGTCGAACGTCATGTTCACGCCGCTCCAGTTTGAGACCGCAAGGATCCTCGATCTGCCGACGCTGCTCATTGTGGCTATGCAGAACCAGGGCGGTGCTATCGGTAACATGGTCTGCATCAACAACATCGTTGCTGTTTGCGCGACCACAGGCATCTCCGGCGTAGAAGGCAAGCTCATACGGACAGACTTTATCCCATGGTTGTGTTACTACGCCATTCTGATTGTTTCCGCATTGGTAATCCTGAATTTTGGCATCCTGCCAGAGTTCTAAATCGCCGGACGGCAAACATCACGACATAAGCAAACATATAATCCCTGCAATCCCTTGTTATATGGGATTGCAGGGATTTTGCTTTAGGGATGCTTTTTTGATAAGAAAGGAGGCAAATGAAATGGATGGTATGAATTTCGCAGTCGGCGAACGGTTCCCGCTTCCCATCCAGGCCATGGGGGATGGAGGAATGTTGCAGGCGGATGCCAACGGCATCATGTTCCTTCTTCAGCTTTCCCGTGCCGATGTCATTGCGGTGGAGGCATTCCGCACGGGGAAGATGGAACTGGCGCTTTACGAGCAGGATGGGCTTCTGTTCTTCCTCTATAAGATCGATGGAATATTCAAGGAGGGCTGGGGGGATGCGCCTGTGGGCCTGCACCGCTTGAAACGGGAAGCGTGGCCCACGGAAAAGAGCCTCGCCGATCCGACCCTTCATCTTTATCTGGTAGATACGAATCTGCAAATCATCCTGGCCATGCGGCAGGTTACGATGTGCAGAGAATTTCACACTGTGCTGAAAAAGAACCTTGAGGCACAAATGGCAGATCCCATGGAAAGCAAAGATTTTGTCCAATCGGTCCAATGCATCTGGAAGGAACGGACACCGGAACAGATGAGGGAAAAGGCTTCCGCGGTGCAAGAGGTCCCGTTGGAGCTTGCTGCACAAAAGATGCTGCACTAGTGCAACAGATTTTAAATACATTCCAGAATCAGTCTATGGATTCTGTACTTGGCGTAGAGATTGTCTCGTATATCACATGCTTTACCAGTTGGCCTGGACAGCAGCAAGGGCATCCTCTTGTGAGAGGGAATAGCGTTTCATTACCTGCTCGACAGCCTGTGTTTGATTGACGGACAGTTCCTTCATCGTGGCAATCAGGGCACGGATGCCGTTTGCTTTGCCTTCGGCACGGCCCTTGGCTCGACCAGCCTTCAATCCCTTGCGCATCATTTTTTCCGAGTGGAGCTCCAATATTTTGCCTCCCATGATGGATGATACCTCCTTTTTCGTTTTTCGCTGGTTTCTCAGCAGATGATCCGTGATTTTCTTTGTGAGCTGCATGAGATCTGTACGAATGTTCTCATGTCTTGTATCGCCCATGCGCTCCTCAAGTATCCCTACCATCTCGCGAAGCTCTTTGAGCATGGCCTCCCGCTTGGCAGGGTCGCGCTCCATAGCATCGAAGTCCTTTTCGTAGCGCATGATGTAGTAGGGGAGGAAAATCCAAAGGTTTTTTCGGGAGATATCCTCCGGGGAGTAGTTTTGTACCTTGATGATAGGAACGCTGTAGCTGACGGTTTGGCTGTCGGGGAAGATTACCTTGAGTGCCAGTCTGTCTGGAGTGGTGCTGCTATGGCGCAAGTAAATCACGGCAGACAGGGGAAACCTTACGCAATCTGGAACATTGCTCTTGCGGGCTTCCTCCAAGGCAATGGCGAAGTCGTATTCGAACATTCGTATGACCATCGTTCCGTCGGGATTGCTTTGGCATTCCAGATGATAGAGGATATCGCCCAGCCGAATGATGGAGTCTGTGATGATTTTCCCCGCCAGTTCCAAATGCTCATTGCGAAGCTGCTCTATGGCAGTGTGCTCATCGTAGTTCGTCCCGAAAGCCTCGTTGATGGCAGGGATGATGAGGATGGTCAGCTTTTGGAGTATTGTCCGATAGACATCGTCAAAGATGGTGCCGACGGGAGGAGCAAGGGCTGCTTTTCGTGTTTTTTTCATGGCACGACTCCTTCTTGTGGAATTTTCTTACATTTATTGTAGCATGTCTGGGGAGGTTGTCAATATGGGAAAAGGATGGCAGAGGCTGGGCTGGCGTATAAATTTTACATCTCCTTAGGGAAAAAGGAAACAAAGGATTTATTTATGAAGAATATTCTTACAGGTGAAGTTGCGGATTATATATTCGCTGATGAACTTCGCTATGATTATCATGTAGAAACTTTCACAAGGGAGGCTCTTTTTATTGGATTATCGAACTTAATAGATGAATTAGAAGCGAGTTAAGAATGGATTAAGATGAAGTGGAGATTATGCTATTATTTTTGTGATTGGAATGTCCTCTCTCCCCAATATCTCGATGCCCAGGGTGTGGACATTGTGGAGGATGCTGTTTTCTTCCTTTGGGGCCCTCGAAGGCGCGGGGTGGTTCCATGAGAAAAACTATGCTATACTGAACGCAAGGGGAAGTGCATGTATGGGAGGTGCTCGGGATGCAGGAAAGAAAACGCCCCATGCCTGTGGGCATTGAGGATTTTGGGGAATTGATCCGGAGGGAGTATTGCTTCGTTGACAAGACTAGGTTCATCCGGGAATTATTGGATTCTCAGGGGAAGATTACCTTGATTACTCGTCCCCGCCGTTTCGGCAAGACACTGACTCTTTCCATGCTCCAATACTTTTTCGCCTTGGAGAACGCGGAGGAAAACAGGGAGCTCTTCCTTGGGCTGGACATCGAGCGTGCAGGAGAGAAGTACATGCGGGAACAGGGAACAAGGCCCGTGGTGTTTCTCACGCTGAAGGAAGTTCAGGCAGGAACATTTGCGGAGATGCAGGTAATTTTGGCAGAGTTCCTGCGAGCCCTTTACGGACAATCTCAATATCTGGAACACAGCGAATCTCTTTCCAAGCAGGAGAGACAGTATTTCACTGCTATCCTGAATGAAGCCTGTGATATGGGAAAAATGAGGTTTTCCCTTTCAAATCTTATGAAAATGCTGGAAAAACATCACGGGAAAAAGCCGGTTCTCCTTCTGGACGAGTACGATGCCCCCATTCTCTCCGCCTGGGAGAATGGATATTACAAGGAAGGTATCGACTTCATGCGGGGATTTCTTGGCTCTGCCCTCAAAACGAATCCCTCTCTAGGGTTGGCTGTTCTGACAGGGGTGACGCGGATCTCCAAGGAGAGTATTTTCAGCGGCCTCAACAATCTCAGGGTCTGCTCTGTGCTGTCGGAGGCCTACTGCGATATTTTTGGCTTTACCCAGGAGGAAGCGGCAAGGCTTATGAAGGGATGCGGGGTAGAGGACAAACTGCCGGAGCTCAAGCGATGGTATGACGGCTACCAATTTGGCTGGGCAGAAATCTACAATCCTTGGTCGGTCATTCGCTACATTGACGAGGGCTGCAGGTTTCGCCCCTATTGGCTGAACACTTCCGGCAATTCGATTTTGAGGGTGCTGTTAGAGCAGGTGGACGGTCGCAGGAAGGAGGAACTGGAGGGCTTGCTCAAGGGGAAGCCGGTGGAGGCTCCTGTTCTGGAGAACATCGTCTATGCCGATATCCATTCCAATCGCAATGCCCTCTTCATGATGCTCCTGACCACGGGCTATCTGAAGGCGGTGGACATTTGGCAGGACGAGCGGGATATGGAATGGGCCAGTCTGCAGATCCCCAACAAGGAAATTCGCCGCGCCTTTCAGGATGAGATTCTGGTGAACATTGCTCCACGGCAGGGGATGATTCTGTGCCGTGATATGATGGAAGCCATGGCCAAGGGAACCACTGAGGATTTTGCCAAATATCTTTCGGAACTCCTGCGGGACTTCGTGAGTTATCATGATGCTGCCCAGCCAGAGTCTTTTTATCACGGTCTTATCTTGGGATTTAGCGTCCTGATGGAAGACGAATATCGCGTGGAGTCCAATCGCGAGAGCGGCTATGGACGTTTTGACATCGCCTTCTTTCCTCTGAAGGATGGGGCCCCCGGTGTTGTCCTGGAATTGAAATCCGTCAAGTCCGAGGATGCCATGGAGGAAACGGCAAAGGAAGCCCTTCGCCAGATCGAGGAGAAAGCATATTTCACGGAACTCTCCCGGCAAGGGGTGAGGGCGGTCTGGAAGTACGGCATTTCCTTTTGTGGGAAGAAGGTATGGCTGGAGCAGGGATAGTGGATTTTACTTGGGGGATGATAGGATGCGTCTGATTATTACAAACTCGTATGAGCAAATGGGCTTTGAGGCGGCCAATATCGTGGCCGGACAGATCTATCTGAAGCCTGACAGCGTGCTGGGGCTGGCGACGGGGAGCACTCCTGTTTCCATGTATGAGCGGCTGGTGGCGGTGCACAGGACGGTGGGGCTGGATTTTTCTGAGGTGACGACCTTCAACCTGGATGAATACATTGGCATGGGGTCGGACAATCCCCAGAGCTATCACTATTTCATGCAGGATAAATTCTTTCGGCATATCAATATCAAGCCGGAAAATGTCCATCTCCCGGATGGTATGGCCGAGGATATGGAAGCGGAGGGGGAGCGTTACGAGAAACTCATTGCTGCCAAAGGCGGCATAGACCTGCAGGTGCTGGGCATCGGACAGAATGCCCACATTGGATTCAACGAGCCTGATGTGAAGTTTGCTGCCACCACCCACAAGGTGGAGCTGGATGAGGAAACCATCATGGCCAATTCCCGCTTCTTCAATCATGCCGACGAGGTGCCGCGCTATGCCATCAGCATGGGAATCAAGACCATCATGATGGCCGGGCACGTCATCCTGCTGGCCAACGGCAGGAACAAGGCAAAGGCGGTGTACAAGGCCCTTTGCGGGGATGTGACACCGGAGGCTCCGGCTTCCATCCTGCAGCTGCACAGGGATGTGGTTGTCATCGTGGACAGGGAGGCGGCAGAAATGCTGCCGTCCGAGATCCGGGGCGTAACGATTGCCAGAAAAGGATAGTCAAGGGCTGCGGAAGCAAAAATAGATTCCCAGGATTCCCCGTTTCAGGGCAACGGGGAATCTTTTTTTCCCTTCGGGCACGTTGCTGATGGTGTTGGGCATGTGCTGATGCAGAGTGGCATCCTTCAGGGGCCAGTGGACGCCGGAGATGGTGACGCCGCTGCATTCTGCGGTGAGGGGGAGGAGGGAGATGGCAAGTGGTTCCTGGTGGCAGTTGATCCGGATTTCCATGTCGTCTTTCAGGAAGAGGAGGAGTTCCTGCTCGTCGGCAAGGCAGCAGGAGGGCTTGGCATTGGCGCAGGAAAAGATGTTGGCGAAGGCATGGTCAAAGCGTCCCCCGAAGGCTCCCGTGACGATGGCGAAGGCGGTGGGGGGCAATTTTTCCAGGGCAAGCTGTGTATCGGTGAGATCTTTTTCTGAGGGGTAGGTGTCGGTTGCGGAGGAAAAGGAACTGCCCCATTCCCATGCTTCCCTGGAGGCGCTGTCCCTGTCGCCCAGCAGGTGTTCGGGGCGGATTCCGGCTTTTTGGCAGATGTCGATTCCATGGTCGATGGCCCAGGGAATGCGTCCAACGGCAGCCTGCCTCAGCCATTCGACGGCAGGAGGCCGCCCTCCGATGACGAGGATATGCTGTTTTTCGGGAAGCGCATGGGGGTATTCTATTGTTGCCTGGGGAAGTTCCAGTCTGCATTCGTTCATAATGTTGCCTCGATTCGCATAATATGGGGAAAGTGTGATATAATGTGGTATAATAGATATCTAAAGAATAGCATGGATTCATGGGTTGAGCAATACGAAGGCAGAAAGGATTTGATGAAATGGTGAAGTTTTCCTATTACGGTCATGCATGCTTCCTTTTGGATGATGGCAAGTACAAGGTCCTGGCAGATCCCTTTCTTACAGGGAATCCGGCAGCGTCCATCAAGGCGGAGGATGTGGAGTGCGATTATATCCTTGTCACCCACGCCCATGGCGATCATATCGGGGATGCGGCTGCAATTGCTGCCCGTACCGGAGCGGAGGTCGTCGGCATACCGGAAGTTCTCGGTCTCTGCGAGGGGACATCGGGGAATTTCAAGGGGCATGGCATGAACATTGGAGGCTCCCTGACGCTTCCCTTCGGAAAGGTTCGCATGGTCTTTGCCCAGCATAGTTCCGGGGTTCCCGGCGGCATCGCTTGCGGATATGTCATATACATCGGTGGTCTTGTCATATATTTTGCCGGGGATACGGCGCTCTTTTCCGATATGGAGCTGATCGGAAAGAAAGACAATATTGACTTTGCCCTGCTGCCCATCGGCGATAACTACACCATGGGGCTGGAGGATGCGGCAATGGCGACGAAGCTTCTGGGCACGCGCCATGTCATTCCCATCCATTATGACACCTGGCCGGTGATCCAGCAGGATGTGAAGCATTTCAAGGAGATCACGGAATCCCTTTCCCGTGCATCCGTCCATATCGTGAAGCCCGGCGAGGATCTGGAACTGGAACTCTGTGATGCCAAGGCATAGGCTCATTGTCATCCTCGGGCCGACTGCCGTTGGGAAGACGGCCCTATCCATCGGGCTTGCACGGCATCTGGGAACGGAAATCCTTTCCGGGGATTCCATGCTTGTCTATCGTGGGCTCGATATCGGTTCCGCCAAGCCAACGGTGGAGGAAAGGATGGGGATAATCCACCATCTCATCGATATACGCGAGCCCTGGGAAGGCTACAATGTGGTGGACTTCAAGACGGAAGCGGAGCAGGTGATCGCGGAGATCAATGCCAAGGGGAAGATTCCCATACTGGCCGGGGGTACAGGGCTTTATGTGAAATCTCTGCTGGAAGGGTACCGGTTCAATGAAAGGGCTGCGGATGAAGGATATCGGCAGCATTTGGAGGAACTCGCAAGGCTCCATGGAAGGGAATACGTGCTTGGGATGCTGGCAAAGGAAGACCCCGATGCGGGGGCGCGGCTTCATGTGAATGACTTCCGGCGCATTGTCCGGGCTCTGGAGGTGGCGGCCTCGGGAGAGGAGCATATTTCCAGGCAGAAAGCATGGGAGGAAGAGGGCACACTCTCCTATGATGCCTATGTCATCGGGCTGAGGCGGGACAGGCAGAAACTCTATGAGCGCATCAACCGGCGGGTGGATGTTATGGTTTCGGAGGGCCTGTTTGAGGAAACGGAGAGGCTTTTGCAGCAGGGCATCACCAGGGACATGCAGGCAATGAAGGGAATCGGGTATCGGGAGGCTGTCATGTTCCTGGAAGGATCGGCCAGCCGTGAGGAGGCAGTGGAGAAGATCAAGCTTTCCACGCGGCATTTTGCCAAGCGGCAGATGACCTGGTACCGCAAGATGCCCTATATCCATTGGTATGATATCGATGGTTTGGCGGAGGAGAAACTTCTTTCCATGGTATCGGGGGATCTGGAAGGATATTTTGGACAGATGTAGAAGCTTGTATATATAAAGCATTGGAAGGAGTGGGCATATGCCAGCGAAGGTCATCAATCTGCAGGACAGCTTTTTGAATCAGGTGCGCAAGGAGAATGTGGCGGTCAGCATACATCTTGTGAACGGTTTCCAGTTGAAAGGGAATGTGAAGGGCTTCGACAACTTTACGATTGTCCTTGAGTCCATGGGAAAGCAGCAGCTCGTCTACAAGCATGCGGTGTCTACCATAACGCCGTCAAGGCCCATCACAGGAAATTTCGGTGCAGCAGAGAAAAAGGAAGAGGCATGAATCAGAGAGAGCTTCCCTACGGAGGCTCTCTTGTTGCGTGAAAGGATTTGGACAGGATGCGGGAAAGAGGGTTTGAGGTCGTCCGGGCTTACGAGGGCAGGGGCATTCATATCCCGGAACGCCGCACGGCAGGGAGTGCGGGCTATGATATCGAGGCGGCAGAGGATGTAGAGATAGCTCCGGGAGAGCTGGCGGTGGTTCCTACGGGACTGAAGGCCTATATGAAGATGGATGAGGTGCTCCAGTTGCACATACGCTCCAGCATCGCCCTGAAAAACAAATTGTCTCTGTCCAACAGTGTCGGCATCATCGATGCAGATTACTTCAATAATGAAGAGAATGAGGGGCATATCATGGTGGCCTTCCTGAATCATGGAACAAAAACCGTGCGCTTCGAGAAGGGCATGCGCATTGCCCAGGGAATCTTCGTGAAGTATCTGACTGCAGATGGGGATCTGGCAGGCAGGGGCAGGGAACGACAGGGGGGCTTTGGCTCCACGGGGGAAGGTTGATATGAAGATGGATAACAGCATGGATTTGTTTGCCGCAGCGGAGGCGGACACCAGTGCCTCCGGCGCCATGCGGCGCTTCGAGCCCCTGGCACAGCGCATGAGACCGAGGAATTTTCAGGAGTTCATCGGCCAGCAGGAGGTTGTGGGGCCGGGGAAATACCTGCGGCGCATGATCGAGCAGGATCAGATTCCCTCCATGATCCTCTTTGGCCCTCCGGGAACCGGGAAAACTACCCTGGCCCAGATGATCGCGAACCTTACGGGCAGTGTGTTCAAGAAGCTCAATGCGGTGTCGGCGGGCATTCAGGACATCCGCCAGATCGTCAAGGAGGCAGAGGAGCAGAGGAAGTTTTACCAGAAGCGCACCATCGTGTTCATCGATGAGATTCATCGTTTCAACAAGAGCCAGCAGGATGTCCTGCTTCCCTACGTGGAAGATGGGAGGCTGGTGCTCATTGGCGCCACGACGGAGAACCCGTTTTTCGAGGTGAACCATGCCCTTTTGTCCCGTGTCCGGATCGTGCGCCTTGGTAAGCTGGAGGATGGGCAGCTTGCCGCCGTCCTGCGGAAGGCCTTGGAGGATGGGGAACGGGGCCTGGGGAACAGGAAGATCCAATGTTCGGAGGAATTGCTTCTGGGCATTGCAAGGATGGCTGGCGGAGATGCCCGCATCGCCTTGAATCTGCTGGAGGAAATGGCGGCAATGCTGCCTTTGCAGGGCGGCGAGCTCACCGAGGAAATCTTTCGGAGCATTGTCGGGGAAAGGGTACAGTCCTACGACAAGAAGGGGGACAACCACTATGATACCGTCTCAGCCTTTATCAAGAGTATGCGGGGGAGCGATCCCGATGCTGCCATCCATTATCTTGCCCGTATGCTGGCGGCGGGGGAGGACCTGAATTTCATTGCCCGCCGCATTGCCATCTGCGCGGCAGAGGATGTTGGAAATGCCGACCCCATGGCGCTGGTGGTGGCCATGTCTGCCGTGCAGGCCGTGCAGTTCCTGGGCATGCCGGAGGCGCGCATCCCGCTGGCGGAGGCTGTGACTTATGTGGCATCTGCGCCCAAAAGCAATGCTGCTTACCTGGCGATTGACAAGGCCCTGGCCGATGTGCGCGGCAGGGATTGCGGTGCTGTTCCCGCCCATCTTCGGGATTCTCATTACAAGGGGGCTGCCAAATTGGGACATGGGGTGGACTATGTCTATCCCCACGATTATCCGGGACATTTCACGAAGCAGCAGTATTTGCCGGAAAAACTGGAGGGCGTCAGGTATTACAGACCGACAGACAATGGCAAAGAGAGAGCCATTCGGGACTATCTGCATCAATGCTGGCCGAATCGATACGAAAAATAAAATTATTTTTGCGAATTTATTTTGTTTTCGTATTGATTTTTTCCTTTCTGGCTACTATAATGATAGCAGATAGGATTTTGGACCTATAAAAATTGAATAGGCTCTGAAAGATGGGCCAAAAGGAGGCGATTGAAATGCATGTCGGTGACAAACATGTTGCCATGGACGGCAGCGTCTTCACGCTGAAGGAGCTGGTTCGTCCAGAGAAACACCTGTACGAGGAAGAGTACTGGGAATGCGAGAGCGGACTATATCGCACTGCCTGCGAGATTCACTCTGAGGATGGAGTGGTCGTGGGTGAAGGGGATGTGGTGCCGAAAGGTGTTCTCGGCAAACTGTATGCAGAACCTGCCCATGGCGCGAGTTTCTGCTATGTTTTCCGTTCCCTGGATGGGAAGCACACACTCTACGACGAACTTGGGGTGGACTTTTTCGGATGTGCGGGAACGGATCTTGAGCCGGCATTAGAGAAGGCAATTGTCTGATATTGGTGGCGGAATGTCCGCAGGGCTGCAGAGGCTCTGCGGACATTTTTTTCAACAAATTTTCATATTTTGTAAATGGAAGAAGGAATTTTGCAAATAATATCGAATACTATAATGCTATTTAAAATACGGCGTACTGGCGCGAAAGGAGGGCAGAGTTTTTCCAGTGTATTTCATGTAAGAGGTGAAAAAGAATGGTTACATTTTTGATTGCTTTGTGTGCACTCATTGTTGGCTATCTTGTCTATGGAAAGATCGTGGATACTTTCTTTGCACCCACTGACCATCCTACGCCAGCTGTGGTGCATAATGACGGGGTTGACTATATCCCGCTTCCCACCTGGAAGGTGTTCTTGATCCAGCTGCTCAACATTGCCGGGCTGGGCCCGATTTTCGGCGCCCTGGGCGGCGCCCTCTGGGGACCCAGCGTGTATCTTTGGATCGTCTTTGGTACCATCTTTGCCGGCGGCGTGCATGACTACCTGTCCGGCATGATTTCCCTGCGGGAGGATGGCAAGAGCATCTCCGAGGTCGTTGGTCATCATATGGGTCCCGTGATGCTTCTCATCATGCGCATTTTCTCCGTTGTCCTTCTGGTGCTGGTCGGTACTGTTTTCATGACAGGGCCTGCCGGGCTTCTCGCAAAGCTCACGGGATTTGCTGTGACTTATGTCCTGCCCTGCGTGCTGCTCTACTATTTCCTTGCAACGCTTCTTCCGATTGACACGCTGATTGCGCGTTTCTACCCGCTGTTTGGCCTCTGCCTTATCGTCATGGCTCTTGGCATCATGGGAGGCATGCTCTTTGGTGTCGGCGGCCATACGATGCCCGAGATGGAGCTTGCGAATCTGCATCCGAAAGGGGATGCCATGCCCATCTGGCCGTTGATGTTCATTACGGTTGCCTGCGGTGCGGTTTCGGGATTCCATTCCACCCAGTCGCCGATCATGGCGCGCTGCCTGAGGGATGAGCGCCTTGGCCGTCCTGTTTTCTATGGCGCAATGGTGGCAGAAGGCATCATCGCTCTCATTTGGGCTACGGCGGGCATCACGTTCTACGATGGCACCGGCGGACTTGCCAAGGCGATGGCAGCCGGTGGCGCGGGAAGCGTGGTCTATGATATCTGCGTCGGGTTCCTTGGCGGCAGCGGCATTGGCGGCTATATCGGCGCAACCCTGGCGATGCTGGGTGTCATTGCCTGCCCCATCACTTCCGGCGATACGGCCTTCCGTTCCGCCCGTCTGACGCTGGCGGACTGGATCGGCCTGGACCAGAAGACGGCAGCAAAGCGTCTCACGCTGGCTGTTCCTCTTCTCGCCATCGGCGGCATTCTCTCTCAGATGGACTTCAACATCATCTGGAGGTATTTCTCCTGGTCGAACCAGACCCTGGCCATGATTGTTCTCTGGACCGGCGCGGTGTATCTCTACCGCACGAAAAAGGGAAGCAATGCCTATCTCATTCCGGCCATCCCGGCGACCTTCATGGCGGCGGTTACCTTTACCTACATCCTGCAGGCGCCTGAGGGCTTCAAGCTTCCGACGGATATCACCTATCCCGCAGGCTTCGTGTTTGCGGCGGTCTGCGTGATTCTGTTCCTGCGGGCAACCATCATGAAGAAAAATGCATAAGGAACTATGAATACAGGAGGCTGCCCTATGAAGCGGTAAAAACTTCATAGGACAGCCTCTTTTTTATGTTTTTTCTTTTTGTGCAGGAGGATTTTTTTCCTTTGACGGCGAATAGTCCTATAGATATATGTTTTATGATATTCCTGCCGCATCATGATACGGATTTGCACAGGGAAAGAAGGGCTAAGGGTGAAAAGGCTGCGTTTCCATGAGCGTCTGGATGCTGTTATCGAGCAGGCACTGCAGCGTCTGTACAAACGCATGAGATTGGCATATTTTCGTGGCGAGCTCCATGAATACCTTTTGCGTATTGGACTGGCTGTGAACATGGATGGGAATCTGGATGTGGGCCGGTTCCGGGAGATACAGGAAGAGGCAGGGAAACTCATGGCGAAAAAGATTCAGCGGGCCCGGAAGAATGGATATCTGAAGGATTATTTGCGAAAGGTGAATATGCTGGATATCCTTTTATCCTCCCATCATATACGGACAGTGAAGCTCAGGGCTGTTCCGGCGCCAAGGACGGGAGCTGTCGGGAAGAAAGAAGGACGGACGGCGGGCAAGGAGGATTTCATTGCTCGGCGCCTTACCCTGGTGAAATAAAGAACCACTGCTCCATGCGCTTGTCAGGCTTGACGATTGCATGAAGCAGTGGCTCTTGCTTTTTTCAGGGAATTCTTTTAAATTGCCTTGACTTTTTCGGTGATTTCCGCAAGGAATTCCTTGGAGGGGACGTTGACGACGCGGATCTTGTCGAGACAGATTTCGCAGCCGGCGGCCTTGAGCTCATCCTCCACGAGGCCGATGCTCTGTCCGCCCCAGCCGTAGGAGCCGAAGGCGAAGGCCTTATGGTTCTTGGGAGCCAGGCCCTTGAGGTAGCAGAGGAAGGCAGCAACCGTCGGCATCATCTGGTTGTTGATGGTGGGGGAGCCTACGGCGAGATACTTGCTGGTGAAGATATCCGTCATGATATCGGAAAGCTCATTGGCTTTGAGGTCGTAGTAGACGGCGGGGATGCCTTTTTCGCGGAAGGCCTCCGTAATGGTCTGCGCCATGGTTTCCGTGGAATGCCACATGCTGTCGAAGACCACGACGGCCCGGTCCTCCACCTCGTAGCTGCTCCACTTCTCATAGCAGGCCAGGATGTCGGGGATATGGGAGCGCCAGCTGATGCCGTGTCCTGTGGCAATCATTTCGATGTCAATGCCTGAAAGGGCTTTTATGGCAGTCTGCGCCTGTTTTCCGTAAGGCATGAGGATGTTGGCGTAGTATTTCTTTGCCTCCCAGAGCACGGTGGGAAGGTCGATCTCGTCGTCAAAGCGGCTCGTGGAGGCGAAATGCTGGCCAAAGGCATCATTGGAGAAGAGGATTTTCTCCTCCGGGCAGTAGGTGACCATGCTGTCCGGCCAATGGAGCATGGGGGTCGTGACGAATTGCAGGGTGCGCTTTCCGATGGAGAGGCTTTCCCCTGCCTTGACGCCCTGATAGTTGAGTTCGCCGTAATGGGCCGTGAGCCCCTTGAGGCCGTTGGGAAGGCTTGTGATGATGGTGGCATTCGGGCAATGCTTTGCCATGAAGGGAACGCCACCGGAATGGTCCGGCTCCACGTGGCTGGAGATGATGTAGTCGATCTTGGCAGGGTCGATGATGGAGGAGATGCGCTCCAGAAGCTCCGGTTCAAAGCCTTTTTTCACGGTGTCAATCAAGGTCACTTTCTCGTCCAGGATGAGATAAGCGTTGTAAGTAGCTCCCCGCCCCGTCTGGTAGCCGTGGAAGCTGCGAAGGGACCAGTCGATGGCGCCCACCCAGTAGATGTCTTTCTTGAATTCGATTGCTTTCATTCATATACCACCTTTCGAAAAGAAAATGAAGTCATTTATATCTTTCTATATAATTTTCGATAAAAAAGATGGTTTACCTTTTTTAAAAATGATAAAATTTTTTTAGAAATTGGAAAAGCCGATTTGAGGGGTGTTTATGAGACACGATTGGAAACAAATGAACTATAAAAAAGCTGCGATTGCCGCAAGCATCTGTGCTGTGTTGCTGGTGGCGGCGTTGTATTTCTATTTCAGCGGGGGAAAGAGCCTGAAGCCTGAGCTTGCCCAGGGGAAGCCCCTGGTTCATGTGCAGAGGGTGGTGCGGGCTGATATGATGCGGCATGTGTCCCTTTCGGGGCAGACTGTGGCGGAGGCCAATATATCCCTGGCGCCGAAGTACACGGGTCGCATTGTGGCGGTGAATGCGGAACTTGGGGATGAGGTTCGGGCAGGAGACATTCTCATGGTACAGGATACGGAAGACCTGGATATTTCCATTCGCCAGAATTCGGCGGCTGCAAGAGCGGCGGAGGAAAATGCCCTTGAGGCGGAGGTTTCCTATGATGCGAATTACATCATGGCAAGGAATGCCTTGAGTTTGGAGCAGGGAAAGTATGAAAGGAACCAGTATCTGTTCAGCATCGGGGCAATCTCTCAGGATACGCTGGATTCCGTGGAACAGGAATACTTGGCGAAAAAGGCTGCCTTTGAGGTGCTGGAGAACCAGGCGGAAAACGGCAGTCCTGCCAGCGTGGAGGCGAAACGCTATACGGCGCAGCAGCAGGGGGTTGCGACAGAGGCACTTCGAAAGCAGCGGGAAGACCTTATCCTGCGGGCACCGAGGGATGGGATCATCGGCTACCGGAATGCGGAAGTTGGGGCGATGGTGACGGCAGGGACGAGGGTGTTTTCCCTGGTGGATACCAGACGCCTTTATGTGGACTGCATGATGTCGGAGAATGACGCTGCCATCCTGGAAGCTGGGCAGGACGTTGTTATGACGATTGACGCATTGGGAAGAGAGGTCGCAGGGAGGATTATCTATGTGAGTCCTGCCATGGACGAATCCTCCAAAACCTATACGGTGCGTGTGCAGATGGATGAGACGGAGGGAAATATCAAGGCGGGGCTTTTTGCGCGCGGGCAGATCGACATCCTGCAGAGGCCGGGGACGATTGCCGTGCCGAAAGCAGCGGTATTCAACCGCAACGGGCACAGTGCGGTGTTCCTTGTCAGGGATGACGGGACCGTGGAGGAGCGCGAGGTGCGTACAGGGTTGATCAATGATTCGGAATCCGAGATCCTGTCCGGCATTGCGGAGGGGGACGTGGTGGTCCTCAACAATCAGGACAAACTGAGGAATGGGGATGCAGTGGAACAGGCGGAGGATGCGTCATGAACATCACTCGCTTTTCCATCCATCGGCCTGTCGGCATCAGCATGATCGTGGCTTTTTTTGTGGTGCTCGGCCTTTACAGCTATTACCGCATCGGTGTCGAATTGCTGCCGGCCCTCAATACCCCCTATGTGACGGTGACGGTGAAATACCCGGGAGCAAGTGCGGAATCTGTGGAGCAGGAAATCGTGAAGCCCGTGGAAGATGCCCTGTCTTCCGTGTCCAACGTGAAGAAGATCACTTCCACGGCGAGCTATGAGCGGGCAAGGGTTGCACTGGAACTGGAATTTGATGCCAATGCGGATACGGCAGCCATCGAGGCAACGAAAAAGGTGGAGGCCATCAAGAACAGGCTGCCGGATGAGGCGGATTCCCCTGTGGTCATAAAGAGGGACATCAATGCCAAGCCCATCGTGGAGCTGGCTGTCGTGTCGCCCTATTCCCTGGCGGATACCTATTCCTGGACGGAACATGTCTTTCAGGAGGTCATCCAGCAGGCAGGCGGTGTTTCCGAGATTGAGCTCCATGGCGGGCGGGACAAGGAAGTTGCCATAGAGGTCGACCGGGACAAGATGGCGGCCTACAAACTCACACTGCCCCAGATTGCCTCCTCCGTGAAGAATGAGAACCAGCTTTTGCCCTCCGGCTCTGTCTATACCGCGACAACGAAATCCGATGTGCGGGTGATTGCGCAGTATCAGTCCGTGGAAGATATTCGCGGCGTACAGGTGAAGAATGCGGATGGTGCGCTCATTCCCCTTACGGCAGTGGCGGAGGTGCGGGAGCAGGATGCCCGCATAGAGCGCTATGGCCGCATCAATGGCGAGGATGCCGTGACCATGCTGGTATACAAGAACAGTGATGCCAATGTGGTGGAAACAGCCAACAACATCCTTGCCAATGTGGAGAGACTGCGCAGGGATTATCCGGAATACCAGTTCATCGTCGTGAGCAACGATGCGGAGTACGTGAGCACTTCCCTGCACAATACCCTTGGGACCCTGGCGGAAGGGCTCATCACCACGGGGCTGGTTCTCTTCCTGTTCCTTCGCGGCTGGCGCTCCACGGCGGCAGTCATGATTGCCATACCGACCTCGCTGGTTTCTGTCTTTTTCGTCATGTATGTGGCAGGGTTCACCTTCAACATGATGTCCCTCATGGGCATGACACTCTGCGTGGGCATTCTTGTGGATGACTCCATTGTGGTGCTGGAGAATATCACCCGTCATCTTCGGATGGGGGAGGATTCCTTTGCGGCAGCGGAGAACGGGCGCATGGAAATCGGTATGGCGGCGGTGGCCATCACCCTCTGCGATGCGGCGGTCTTTGTGCCCATTGCCTTTATGGAGGGAATGACGGGGCAGTATTTCCGGCAGTTTGGCCTGACCATTGTCTTTGCGGGAGCCTTTTCCCTGTTTGTCTCCTTTACCCTGACGCCCATGCTGGCGGCGCGTTTTTTCCGGGGAGGATGGAAGCCGGACAGGAAGCCTTTGTGGGAATTCATGGACCGCTTGGAAAACAGGGCTGTTGATTCCTATGAAAAAATCCTTCGGTGGAGTCTGGAGCATCAGAAACGGGTGATTCTGACAGGGCTTCTCGTCTTCCTTGGCATCATGGCATTTGTGCCGCTGGGGCTTGTGGGCATGGAATACATGCCCCAGACGGACGAGAGCAGTTTCACCATCAATATACAGGCGGACCCGGGCAGTTCGGCGGAGCAGACAAATGCTGTGGCAAAGCGTATCGAGGAGAAATTGGCGGAGATTCCGGAGGTGAAGTATTACCTGACCCATGCGGGAGGATCTTCTGCCAATGAGGGTCGCATCAAAGTGCAGCTTTATGACAGGCAGGAGCGTTCCCGTTCCGTCTGGGCGGTGGCAAATGAGGTGCGCGATTTTTCTGCCGGCATCAGGGAGGCGGAGATCCGTGTGGCGGAGACCCAATCCTCTGTGGCCGGGATATCCGGCGGCGGAGGTCCCCGCAATGGCGGAGGCGCGCTGCAGCTGGAGCTTCGCGGAAATGACAATGAGGCGTTGATTGCGGCAGAGGAGAAGGTGCAGGAGCTTTTGCGCACGAAGGTGGAGGGACTCTCTGATGTGAACAGCACTTATACAGAGGGAATCCCGGAACTGCAGCTTCGGGTGGACAGGGAAAAGCTCAAGACCTACAAGACCTCGCTGGCAGATGTGGACACGGCCTTTTCCTCGGCGATTTCCGGATTGTCGGCGGGAGCACTCGTGAACGATATCCACAACAACGGTCAGGACACGGATATCAAGGTGCGCTTCAAGAATGCCTATTACTACAAGGCCTCCGATGTGGTGAAGGTGCCCTTGTCTGCGGGAGGCAGCCTCATCTATCTCGGGGATGTGGCGCAGATCACGAACGGGCGCGGTCCTGTGAACATCCGCCGCGTGGACAAGCAGCGCTCGATTGCCATCGGCGCAAATCTCAGCAATGAGCGTCCCATGGGGGATGTGGTGAAGGATGTCAATAGGATCATGAGGGAAGCTGACCTGGGAGAGGGCATCACCTACAAGTTCAAGGGACAGGCGACCCAGATGGAGGAGACCTTTCAGGAACTCTTGTCCGCGCTCTTTCTGGCCATGGTTCTCATCTACATGCTGCTGGCTGTACTCTATGAGTCCACGATCACTCCCTTTATCCGCATGTTTTCCCTGCCTCTTGGGCTGATCGGCTCCATCCTGCTCCTGTTTCTGACACATAACACCTTGAACCTTTATTCCATGATCGGCATTCTCGTCATGGATGGCATTGTGGCGAAAAACGGCACCCTGCTCATTGACTACACACTGACGCTTATGGACAGGGGGAGGTCTGCCCTGGATGCGGTTATTGAGGCGGGGCGGGTGCGCTTGAAGCCTATCGCCATGACCACGATTACCATGATGGCAGGCATGATGCCCACGGCCCTCGCCATGACGGAAGGTTCTGAGACAAGGGTCAGCATGGCATGGGTCATCATTGGCGGGCTTTTGACCTCAACGGTTTTTACACTGGTCATCATTCCCATCATCTTCCTGTTCTTTGAAAAACATCCTCCGCGGAGCTGGTTTTCCTTTGTTGCAAAGCGAGCCAATCCTTGAAATAGCTGTGGTCATCTCTTGCGTTTTGTAACGAAATGGCATTGTGAAATTAAGAAAAATCATTTTACCTATTGACACTATAGGTTAATATGTTTATGATAGAGGAGGATAGTGAGAAAAGAGATGGAGGTCATGATATGATCTATGCGGATAATGCAGCTACGACCAAGATGAGCCAAACGGCTGCGGATGCGATGCTTTCCTGTATGGGGGAGGCATGGGGGAATGCTTCCAGCCTTTACAAATTCGGGCAGAAGACAGCGGAAACACTGGAGGCGGCAAGGGAAAAAGCAGCTTCCTGTCTGGGGGTGGCCGACCCCAGGGAAATCTACTTTACTTCCGGCGGCAGCGAGGCAGACAACCAGGCGATTCTCTCCGTGGCCAGAAGCAGTGCGAAACAGGGGAAGAAACATATCGTTTCCACGGCATTTGAACATCATGCCGTGTTGCACACGCTGAAAAAGCTGGAGAAGGAGGGCTTTGAGGTCGACCTCCTGGATGTCCATGAGAACGGGATGATTTCTCCGGAGCAGGTGGCCAAGGCCATCCGGGAAGATACCTGCCTTGTCACTACGATGTATGCCAACAACGAGATTGGCTCCATCCTGCCCATCGCGGAGATTGGAGCGGTCTGCCGGGAGCGCGGGGTGCTTTTCCACACCGATGCCGTGCAGGCGGCGGGGCATCTCCCCATTGATGTGCAGAAGGAAAACATCGATCTCTTGTCCCTGTCGGGACATAAATTCCATGGGCCGAAGGGCACAGGCATCTTGTATGCGAAAAAGGGAGTTCCGCTTCTGAATCTTATCGAGGGCGGCGCCCAGGAGCGAGGCAAACGGGCCGGGACGGAAAATGTTCCCGCCATCGTGGGCATGGCGGCTGCTCTTGAGGAGGCCTGCGCGAATATGGAAGAGGACACGCGCAAGGTGGTGGCCATGCGGCAGCGGTTGATCGAAGGGCTGTCCAAGATTCCTCATAGTGCCCTGAACGGGGATACGGAAAGAAGACTGCCGGGCAATGTCAATTTCTGTTTTGAGGGAATCGAGGGGGAAAGCCTGCTGCTGCTCCTGGATGACCGGGGCATCTGCGCATCTTCCGGTTCGGCCTGCACATCGGGTTCCCTGGACCCCAGCCATGTGCTTTTGTCCATTGGACGGCCCCACGAGGTAGCCCATGGGTCCCTCCGCCTTTCCCTCTGTGCGGATAACACCGAGGAAGATGTGGATAAGATCCTGCAAGCCGTTCCGGAAGTCGTGTCGTATCTCAGGAGTATATCCCCGTTGTGGAAGGAAAAGGTAAGCGGCGAGCGTTCGTTTTTGTTGCCAGAGTGAATCAGAGCGAAAAAGAGAAAGGATGGATAGAAAATGGCATTGTATAGTGAAAAAGTGATGGATCATTTCCGTCATCCCAGGAATGTGGGAAGCATGGAGGACGCCGATGGGATTGGCGAAGTGGGAAATGCCAAGTGCGGCGATATCATGAAGATCTACCTGAAGATCCGGGATGACCGGGTGGATGATGTGAAATTTGAGACCTTCGGATGCGGCTCGGCCATTGCGTCGAGCTCCATGGCCACGGAAATGATCAAGGGCAAGCCCCTCACCGAGGTATTGGAACTGACCAACAAGGCAGTGACCGAGGCTCTGGACGGGCTTCCTGCCCACAAGCTGCACTGTTCCGTGTTGGCGGAACAGGCCATCCAGGCGGCGGTCAATGATTACTATGCCAAGGCAAAGGCTGCGGGCTGAACATTTTGTAGTATCCGAAGAATAAGGCGCATGGTTTCTCCACCATGCGCCTTGATTTATGAAGGCAAGATATCTTGTCAGGACAGAAAGGAAGAGAGATTATGAAAGATTTTACATTGGAAGTCCATGGGGGGCATTCTTACGATCAGACAGGCGCCATCAGCGAGCCCATCTACCTTTCTGCCACGTTTCGCCATCCGGGATTCGGGCAGAGCACCGGCTATGACTATGGACGGGTGGCGAATCCGACACGGAACGCCCTGGAAAGATCCATTGCCTTGCTGGAGAAGGGCGGGCGGAGCTGGGCCCTTTCCTCCGGCATGGCGGCCATCAATCTGGTCATGATCCTGCTGGATTCGGGAGACCATGTACTGCTGTCAGAGGATCTTTATGGCGGAACGGTGAGGCTGGCGAATGAGATCTATGGGCATTATGGCGTTGAATTCGAGTATATCGATACCACGAATCTGGATCTGGTGCGCCGGAAAATGCGTCCCAATACCCGGATGATCTTCATTGAGACGCCATCGAATCCCATGATGCATATCAGCGATATTGAGGCACTCTCCGGGATTGCCCATGAGAAAGATGCTTTGCTGGTGGTGGACAATACCTTCCTTTCGCCCCACTTCCAGAAACCTTTGACCCTTGGGGCGGATATCGTGGTGCATAGCGGCACGAAGTATATTTGCGGCCACAATGATGTCATAGCGGGCTTCCTTGTGGTGAAGGATGGGGAATCGAGCCTTGCAGAGCGCATCGAGCTTTTGGTGAAGTCCGAGGGGCCGAATCTTTCCAGCATGGATGCATGGCTGATGCTTCGGAGCTTGAAGACCCTTGGGCTGCGGGTGGAAAGGCAGGCGGGGAATGCTTTGGCGATTGCCGAATGGCTGAGGACGCAGCCACAGGTGACACAGGTCTACTACCCCGGCCTTCCCTCGCATCCGGGCTTTGCCCTGCAGCAAAAGCAAGCCACGGGAAATGGAGGCATGATCTCCTTCAAGGTAACTTCCCCGGAACTGGCGAAGGCGACGTTGGGAAGACTGAAGCTTATTGCCTTTGCGGAAAGCCTTGGCGGGGTGGAGAGCCTTCTGACCTATCCCATTGCCCAGACACATGCGGAAATGCCGAGAGAGTTGATTGCCCGCACCGGGCTGGATGATACTCTTTTGCGCCTTTCCGTTGGCATTGAGGATGTGGAGGATTTGAAGGAGGATCTGCTGCAAGCAATGCAGGGATGAACCGATGGGAAGCTTGCTGAAGCTATTGCGCGTCGGGCAGAAAGGACGGAATCCGTATGAAAAATCCCTTGCGCTATCAGATTTCCGAATATGACTGTGGCCCTACTTCGCTCTTGAACGCCTTGAGTTTTTTGTTCGAGCGCGAAGAAATCTCGCCGGAAATCATTCGCAACATCATGCTTTACTCTTTGGATTGCTATGAGAGGGGAGGAACCTTGGGGAAGAGGGGGACTTCCCGTATGGCCATGATGTTTCTCTCAAATTGGCTGGATGGTGTCGGGAGCATGGGCATCCTTCCCGTTGCAAGCCGTTACTTGTCCGGCGATGCCGTATACATGGGGAAGGGCAGCCCCGTGGTGGAGGCCCTGCATCGGAAGGGCGTTGCCGTGGTGCGGTTGAATTTCGATGGCGAGCACTATGTCCTGCTCACAGGAGAGCAGGATGGAAATATTTATTTGTTTGACCCTTACTGCCTGGAACATGGTCTGGAAGACAAGGCTATCAAGAGCGTGGGGGAACACCCCAAGGAATATAACCGCATCGTTCCCTTTGGATGCTTCAACCGCGAAACCGAGGAGCCTTACGCCCTGGGCAGTGTGGACAATCGGGAAGCCGTCCTTATTTTCAATCGCAGGACCATGCTCACGGCAGATAATACGATTGAGTATTTCATATAAAATATACTTTTTATATATGTATTGACATTCTTTATGAACCATAGTATAATTTGGCCAATAAACACACATACCTAGTATGTTTATAATTTGTTTAGGGCGTGTTGAAAAACGGAAACTGTGCGCTACAGCGAGACAGTTTTTCGTATGACAAGGAAGCGAACCCGCAGTCGTAGCAGAGCTACGTCAACAAGGGTTCGTTGACGCAGACAGACGGAAAAATGGCCGCTGTAGTGCGCAGGTGGAGTTTTTCAACACGCCCTAGAGAGGGGGGTGGAGATGAACATTTTTGATGCAGTGGGAAATACACCTCTCTTCAAGCTCCAGCATGTCTACAGGCCGGAACGCGGCGTTTCTGTCTATGGCAAGGGTGAGTTCCTGAATCCCAGCGGGTCGGTGAAGGACCGGGCGGCCAAGGCGATGCTGCTGGACGGATGGAACAGCGGCAGGCTGAAGCCGGGCATGGAGATTCTGGATGCCACCAGCGGCAGCACGGGGATTGCCTACGCCATGATGGCGGCACAGCTTGGCTGTTCCGTGACGCTCTGTATGCCCGCCAATGTCAGCAGGGAGCGCAAACAGATTGTGCATGCCTATGGTGGCAGGATCATCGAGACCAGCCCTTTGGAAGGATCAGAAGGAGCATTGCAAATAGCAGCCCGGATGGCAGCCGAGGAACCGGGGCGGTATTTCTATCCGGATCAGTACAACAATGAGCAGAACTGGCGGGCGCACTATGAAACCACCGCCGAGGAAATATGGGAGCAGGCGGGAGGAGCCGTCACCCATTTCGTCGCCGGGACGGGGACAGCGGGAACTTTTGTGGGAACGCTCCGTCGCCTGAAAGAGCTCAATCCCAACATCTGCGGCGTTCTCATGCAACCGGACTCGCCCTTTCACGGTTTGGAGGGACTAAGGCATATCGGCACGGCGCAATATACAGGATTTTTTGACGAATCCCTGGCCGATGAGGAACTTGCGGTGGACACGGAGGCAGCCTATGCCATGACCCGCCGCCTCGCCAGGGAGGAAGGCCTTTTGGTGGGCATCAGCGCAGCCGCCAATGTGCTGGCGACCATTGAGACGGCAAAAAACGCGCCGGATGGTTCCGTCATTGTAACCGTTCTCTGCGATAGCGGGATTCGCTATCTGGACGAGCCGGTATGGACTATGGAAGGATGATTCAGATATGGCAGCAACGGTACTTATTCCCACAACTCTCCGCAGCTTCACGGGGAATCGCTCAGAGCTTTCGCTTGCCGGTTCCACGGTGGCACAGCTTCTGGATGCCCTGGTGGAGGAATGTCCGGATGCGAAAAAGGCACTTTTTGACGGGGAAGGAAAACTGCGTTCCTTTGTGAACGTGTTTGTGGACGGCAGGAATATCAAGGAACTGGCAGGCTTTGCCACAGAGGTGCCCGCAGGGGCAGAGGTCATGCTGATTCCCGCCATTGCCGGAGGTTCCGGCAGGGAGAGCGTGATTGAGGAGCGGGATAGCGAAAAGCTGTCAAATGATGAGATTTCCCGCTATAGCAGGCATTTGCTCTTGAAAGAGGTTGGCCTCAAGGGGCAGCGACGGCTCAAATCGGCCAGGGTGCTGATTGTCGGACTGGGAGGCCTGGGAACCCCTTTGGCCCAATATCTGGCGGCGGCAGGGGTGGGAACCATCGGGCTCCTGGACTACGATGCTGTGGAAGCATCCAACCTGCAGCGGCAGGTCATCCATCGCACCCGTGATGTAGGGCGCCCCAAGGTCGCTTCGGCAAAGGATGCCGTGAAGAACATCAATCCCCTGGTGAAGACTGAGGCATACAATATGCGCCTCACGGCTGAAAACGCTTTGGATATCATTGGTGAGTACGACATCGTGGCCGATGCGACGGACAACTACAAGAGCCGCTACCTCATCAATGATGCCTGCGCGATTCTTGGAAAGCCGGATGTGTTTGGGGCCATGTACCAGTTCGAGGGCCAGGCCTCGGTCTTTTATGCCAGGGAGGGGCCTTGCTATCGCTGTGTCTATCCTTCTCCTCCGCCGCCCGGGCTTGTTCCATCCTGCGCCCAGGGCGGCGTGGTCGGGGTACTTCCCGGCATCATCGGCACCATCCAGGCCAATGAGGTCATCAAGCTCATTGTCGGCGGCGGCGAGCCTTTGATTGGGAGGCTGCTGGTATTTGACGCATGGAAGATGAAATTCCGGGAACTGAAAATCGCAAAGAATGAGGATTGCCCGCTTTGCGGAAAGCAGGCGAACATCACGGAACTGAAGGAATATGACTATGACGAGTTCTGCGGCCTGCGGCAGGAGGAAAAGGAAGAACCCATCGAGGGAATTGAAGCCAGGGAACTGAAACGGCGCATGGACGCGGGGGAGCCGCTGACCATCGTGGATATCCGCGAGCCCCATGAAAGGGCCATCGTCAAGTTCCCGAAGGCCGTGGTCATCCCCATCGGACAGCTGGCCCGTCGGCAGGATGAACTGAACCCCAAGGTGGATACGATATTCATCTGCAAGGAAGGAAAGCGGAGCATCCTCGCCATCCGTACCTTGCGGGAGGCGGGCTATAAAGGCCCCATGTACAACCTGAAAGATGGCATCAATACCTGGGCCAGAGATGTAGACAAGTCTCTTCCCCAGTATTGACATATAAACAATCTGTGTAAACATTTTAGGAGGAGTCACAATGGCAGACGAGAAGAAGATCAACGCTTTGGGCAAGGAAGTTGCCTACAATCTTGCGGATATCACGAAGACGAGGCCGCAGTTCAGGTCCATCACGCCCCGCTGGCTTACGAAGCTCTTGGAGTTCAAGGGACTGGAGTCCGGCATTTACCGGGTGAACAAGGTAGTGGAGGGCGACACCCCGCTGGATGTTTTGTGCAGCTCGGAGAAGAAGTCGGACATCATTCCCCAGGGCTATGTAGAGTACGAACTCAAGCCGCGGGAGTACATTCTGAACTCCATTTCCACCATCATCAATGTCAACACGGCGGTGCAGGATGTGTACAGTTCTCCCTATGACCAGGCCAAGGAACAGCTTTCCCTTGCCATCGAGAGCCTTCGGGAGCGGCAGGAGAGCCAGATCATCAATAACGACGATTATGGTCTCCTCAAGAACGTGGCGGATTCCCAGCGCATCCAAACGAGGAATGGCGCGCCCACGCCGGATGATCTCGACGAGCTCATCACGAAGGTGTGGAAGGAGCCTTCCTTCTTCCTGGCACATCCCCGTGCCATTGCGGCTTTCGAGCGGGAATGCACGAAGCGCGGCGTACCTCCTGTCACCGTGAACCTTGCCGGGGGTACCTTCATCACCTGGCGGGGCATTCCCCTCATTCCCACGAACAAGCTTTTGGTGGATGGCCTCAAGGAACCGAAAAGCCAGAGCGGGAAGACGAACATCCTGCTTCTGCGCACGGGCGAGGCAAAGCGTGGTGTCGTCGGCCTCTATCAGGCGGGCATGAAGGATGAGGCATCCCGCGGCCTGTCTGTGCGCTATCGCGGCATCGATGACAAGGGCGTCGCATCCTACCTCCTGTCCCTGTACTGCTCGGCCGCCATTCTGGCAGATGATGCTTTGGCCGTGCTGGAGGATGTGGAGGTAGGTGAGTACTATGATTACTAATCCCGCCATCCCCGCAGGGCTTCCGACGGAGTCGGAGCTTCTGTCTCTGGCAGGCGAGTTTGAAGCAGAGACCTGCGCCAATGGCATCAACGCCCTTTTGACTGACGGCAATCCTCAGGTCATAAGCCAGGCCATCGCGAAAGCGGAATCGGCAGCCGGGTATTATACTCTGGCTGATGCAGACTATGCCGGGCTGATTGACGAGGTGCTGACAGCAGGAAATATCGTTGCCCCTGCGGCTGCCGCACTTGCTGAGGAGCCCCCTGCCGGCTACCAGCCTTCCGTCATTTCCGTCAGGGAAGCGGAAAAAGGCACACAGACAGTGGAAACAGCGCCTTCCGCCAAGTCTGGCAGCATTGTGATCGGCACCAAGTCTCTGGAGGATATCCGCCGTGACTTCCCGATTCTCTCGGAGAAGATCCATGGGCATGATCTCGTCTGGCTGGACAACGGTGCGACCACTCAGAGGCCCCGGGCGGTCATTGACCGTCTCGTGCATTACTACCTCCACGAGAATTCCAATGTCCATCGCGGTGCCCATGAGCTGGCGTCCCGCTCCACGGATGCCTATGAGGGAGCGCGGCAGACCGTAGCGGATTTCATCGGGGCACCCTCCAAGGACAATATCGTCTTTGTGCGTGGCACCACGGAGGGCATCAACCTCGTGGCGCAAAGCTATGTCAAGCAATATCTCCAGCCGGGGGATGAGATCATCCTGACACTTCTGGAGCATCATGCCAACATTGTTCCCTGGCAGCTCGTTGCACAGGAGACGGGAGCGGTGCTGAAGGTCGCTCCCGTGGATGATCGCGGGCAGATCATCCTGCCGGAGTATGAAAGGCTCTTTACCCGCCGGACAAAATTTGTTTCGGCCACTCATGTGTCCAATGTTCTCGGCACAATCACCCCTGTCCATGAGCTGGTACAGATTGCCCATCGCCATGGCGCCCGAATCCTGATTGACGGTGCCCAGTCGGTGGCCCATCTCCCGGTGGACGTGTCTTCCATGGATGCGGATTTCTTCGTATTTTCCGGCCACAAGATCTTTGCCCCCACGGGCATTGGCGCGGTCTATGGAAAGAAGGAGGTGCTGGAGGCTGCCAGACCTTACCAGGGCGGCGGAAACATGATCAAGGACGTTACCTTTGAACGTACCATCTACAATCCCGCGCCCAACAAGTTCGAGGCAGGGACAGGGAGTATTGCCGATGCCGTGGGGCTCGGGGCGGCTCTTGAGTACCTGAATGGTATCGGGATGCCCGCCATCAGCCAGTATGAGCACGAGCTGACCGAGTACGCCATGGGGGAACTGGCGAGTATCCCCGGCCTTACTCTCATCGGCACAGTTCCGGACAAGGCAGGGGTTCTGTCCTTCGTTCTGGAGGGCCAGGACATCGTGAGCGTGGGCGAGCGCCTGAACCAGTACGGCATCGCCGTTCGCGCAGGACACCATTGCGCACAGCCCATCCTGCGCCATTACGGACTGGAAGGCACGGTGCGCCCCAGTCTGGCGTTCTACAACTCCCCGGAGGATATTGACGCGCTGGTACGCGCTCTTTATTCCATGGTTTGACGGTTTCATGTACGGTCGGCGAGCAGCGGAAACATCCGCTGTCTTTGCTGGCCGTTTTGGGATAAGCGAGGAGGTTTTTTTGTGTCGGATATGATTTCCAACGGCATCCAGGGGGCTATTCACGGCATCCTGTCGGATTATGAGAAAGGGCGCAGCATCGACAAGCTGGATGTGTTCCGTCAGCCGGACCGCCGCATGATCACGGAACTGACGGAGAAGCTGTTCCGCGTGGTGTATCCCGGTTTCTTCAAGGACAGGTCCTATCGGGTTTACAACGTGAAAAACAACCTTTCCCTGGTCATAGAGGATATTGCGTATCTTCTCAACAAGCAGATTGCCATTGCCTTGGAATACAACCTGCATTCCGGGGGGGAGAGCGAGGACATCGAGGGGCGTTCCCAGCTCATCACATTGGAATTCTTGAAAAAGATTCCTGCGATACGGGAATTCATCGAGACGGATGTCCAGGCGACCATGGACGGCGATCCTGCAGCCTACAGCGAAGATGAGATCATTTTCTCCTATCCCGGCATCCATGCCATTACGGTGCACCGGCTGGCCCATGCCCTCCATGGCCTCGGGGTGCCGGTGCTTCCCCGCATCATGAGTGAGTATGCCCATAGCCGCACGGGCATTGACATCCATCCGGGTGCGAAGATCGGCAAGTTCTTCTTCATTGACCATGGCACGGGTATTGTCATCGGCGAGACCACGACCATCGGGCACCATGTGAAAATCTATCAGGGGGTCACACTGGGGGCGCTTTCCACAAAGGGCGGACGCCACCTGCGAAGCCTCAAGCGGCATCCCACGATTGAGGACTATGTGACCATCTATTCCGGCGCCTCCATCCTTGGAGGGAATACTGTCATTGGGGAGGGCGCCATCATCGGCGGCAACGCATTTATCACGAAGTCCGTGGCTCCGGGGACACAGATCAGTGTGAAGAACCAGGAGCTTCACTATGACAAGAAGAAGAACATCGTGAACAAAGCGGATTTTGAAGAAGATGAAGCCTGGTTCTATACGATTTGACAAGCAAGGCCCTGCCATAACGGCGGGGCTTGACTTTTTCCATTCATCTTGTGTTGACAATTATTGATATATGGTGTAGAATACAGTAAATTCATATATATATAGTATGCTTTATAAAAGGAGATGTACTTCATGGGAAAAAAATCGCTTACCGTCATTGCTGCAATGGTATCCATGCTGCTCTTGGCCGCAGGGTGTGGTGGAACAGCGGAAACAGAGAAGGAAATCCGTTTGGGGGCGACTGCCGGTCCACATGCGGAGGTTGCTGAAGCTGTTGCGAGAGAAGCAGGGAAACAGGGAATCAAGGTGAAGGTTGTTGAGTTTTCGGACTATGTGACGCCGAACCAGGCATTGGCAGATGGGGACCTGGAACTGGACAGCTACCAGCATGAACCGTTCCTTAGAAATTTCAATAAGGAGAAGGGGACTGACCTCAGCCCCATTGGTACGACCATCCTTATGCGCATGGGCATCTACAGCGACAAGGTACACGATGTTGCATCGGTGCCGGAGGGGGCAAAAGTGGCAAT
Organism: uncultured Veillonellaceae bacterium; assembly: GCA_902801565.1. Lineage (GTDB taxonomy): Bacteria > Bacillota > Negativicutes > Selenomonadales > Selenomonadaceae > UBA3796. The sequence goes on from CADCIX010000007.1 coordinate 75,628, forward strand.
CCCCAACGACCCTACTAACGGAGGCAGAGGTTTGGTTCTGCTGGAAAAGGCCGGGCTCATCAAACTTCGTGAAGGTGCCGGCTTCAAGGCGACGGTGCAGGATGTGGTAGAGAACCCCCGGCATCTTCAGTTCGTGGAACTGGAGGCAGCGCAGCTTCCCCGCAGTTTGTCGGATGTGGACATAGCTGCCATCACGATGAACTATGTCATGAGTGGCGGGTTGGATGTGGAGAAACAGGGCATTTTCCTGGAGGACAAGAGCGAACCTTTGGCAGTCATGGTTCTGGCTGCCCGTACGAAGGATAAGGATAAGCCGGAGTACAGGAAAATCGCAGAGATTTTCCATTCGGATGCGGTGAAGGAATTTATTGCAGAGCAGTACAAGGGCACCATTGTGCCAGCGGAATGAGGTGGCGATATGCAGAAGCTCAGCGAGCGCACCGCACATTTCACGGATTCTGTCATACGGCGCATGACGCGCATCGCAAATCTTCACGGGGCAGTCAATCTCTCCCAGGGATTTCCTGATTTTGCGCCTCCGAAGGAAATCACGGAACGACTGGCAGAGGTTGCGCAAAGCGGCCCACATCAGTATGCGGTCACTTGGGGGGCACAGAATTTTCGGGAAGCCCTGGCCAGAAAGCAGGAGCATTTTTCCGGGCTTGCCGTGAATCCAAACGAGGAAATCGTCGTGACCTGCGGCAGCACAGAGGGCATGATGGCGGCGATGATGTCTGTGGTGAATCCGGGGGACAAGGTGGTGGTCTTTTCCCCATTCTACGAAAACTACGGGGCGGATGCCATCCTTTCCGGAGCGGAGCCTGTCTATGTGCCTCTTGTGCCTCCGGAATTCCTGTTTGATGCGGAAGTGCTGGAAGATGCATTCCGGCAGGGAGCAAAAGCGCTGATTCTGTGCAATCCCTCCAATCCATGCGGAAAGGTGTTCACCAAGGAGGAACTGGAAGTCATAGCGAGGCTGGCCAGGAAATACGATGCCTATGTCATTACGGACGAGGTGTATGAGCATATTCTCTATGCACCGCACAGGCATTTGTATCTGGCAGTTCTTCCGGGCATGAGGGAGCGTACCATCATCGTAAGCTCCCTGTCCAAGACCTACTCCATTACGGGCTGGCGTCTTGGCTACGTTATCGCCCATCCAACGATTATCGAGAGAGTGAAGAAGGTGCATGATTTCCTGACGGTGGGAGCAGCCGCGCCGCTTATGGAAGCGGCAGTCGTGGGGCTGAATTTCCCGGATGCTTACTATCAGGAACTGCAAGCCCATTATGCGCATATGAAGGAATTGTTCGTTGGCGGTCTGAAAAGGCTCGGCTTTACAGTAACCGATCCACAGGGAGCCTATTATGTGCTCATGGATGTGAGCGAGTTCGGCGTTAGGGATGACTACGGTTTTTCCGAATGGCTGGCATCTGAAGTGGGCGTGGCAGCAGTTCCGGGGTCCAGTTTCTTCCACGAGGATGTGCATCACCTTGTGAGGTTCCATTTTGCCAAGGAGGATGCCACGTTGAACGAGGCACTGAATCGTTTGGAAAATCTGCGGAAAATGGCACAGGGGCAAAAGAATTGGAAATGAAATAGCCGCCTCTTTAACTGTGCAGATATGTCAATTGGAAGACTTTGCCGTTGGCAAAATTTGAACAATGCGTTATAATAAATTAGCTATATTCATACATAGCTAGTATGTTTATACTTTTAAAAAGAAGGAAGGAACCTTTATGTCAAATCAAAGAAAAGATGAGGTAAGCGAGGTTGCCCAAGAGGCGATACAGAAGGCTCAAGGGCAAGGCCGGGGCAGACAGTTTGTGCTGTGGTTTGCAGCGCTCATCTTGGGTGGCGGACTGGGCTGGCTTGGCATACCGGTGCTCAATGAACTGTTCAATTTCATTGCTGCTGTCTTTACGCGGCTCTTTCAGTTCATTGCCGTGCCGACGATTGCCCTGGCAGTCATCACGACGCTGGCAGCCTTGGGGGCAAAAAAGGACACGGGGCGCATTTTTGCCCATGCCGTGACCTACACGATTCTTACAACAATTTCCGCAGCAGCAGTAGGACTCGTTCTTTATCTCTGGATTGCCCCTGGCAATTTGCCGGCAGAGGTCATCGGGCAGGGGGCAGCGGATGTTCCGCAAAAGCTCGGCTCGTTATCTTATTATGACCATATTCTCTCTGTGATACCAAACAATGTCCTTCAGCCCATTTTGGCAGGAAATGTGCTCTCCGTCCTCTTGATTGCTGCTGCTGTAGGCTTGGGACTGGCCTTTATGCCAAAAACGGAAAACCGGGCCGTCCTGCTGAAAGGAATCTATGGCTTGCAGGAATTGCTCTTCACTTTGATCCGTGCGCTGCTTTGGGCGCTGCCCGTTGGGATTTTGGCCTTTGCCGGACAACTGAGTGCACAGATTGAGGCGGGTATCATCGTTGGTGCCTTGGGAAAATATACAGCCGTGGTCATGGGCGGCAACTTTATCCAGTTCTTTTTCGTCCTGCCGTTGTTCATGGTACTGCGTGGAGTGAATCCTCTCCATGTGTTCCGGAAAATGTCTCCGGCGCTTGCCGTAGCCTTGTTTACGAAAAGTTCCGCCGGTACGCTCCCGGTGACACTGGCTTCGGCAGAAAGGAATCTCAAGGTCAATCCTGCTGTGGCGCGTTTTGTGTTGCCAATCTGCACTACCATCAACATGAACGGCTGTGCGGCGTTTATTCTCGTTACTTCTCTGTTCGTGATGCAGAATGCGGGTTTTGAGCTTTCCCTTGGCACGATGATTACCTGGGTGTTCATCTCGGTGCTCGCTGCCGTCGGCAATGCCGGCGTTCCCATGGGATGCTATTTTCTCACCCTTTCCCTCATGTCCTCTATCGGGGCCCCTGTGGGCTTGATGGGTGTTATCCTGCCCATCTATACCGTGATAGATATGGTGGAGACGGCAGAAAATGTTTGGTCGGATTCTTCCGTTTGCGCCATGACCGATCATGATTTGGCCGATACGTTGGAAATTTCCAGTGAAGCAACTCCGGCAGCATCCTGATACAGGGAACGGCTCTTGAAGAACTTGACTGGCGAGCTTGCCGGAGCGGCCTCAATGGAATTGGAGGAGACAAAATGGCAATGGACGGATTGCATGAGAAATATGAGCGACTGAAAGCGAACCTGGCGAGCCTGGAAAGCGTGGCGGTTGCCTTCTCCGGCGGGGTGGACAGCACTTTCCTCTTGAAAACCGCCAACGATGTGCTGGGGGATAAGGCAATCGCCTTTACGGCAACTTCTGCCTCCTTTCCACAGCGTGAGCTTGACGAGGCCAGGAAGTTTTGTCAGCGGGAGGGAATACGGCAAATCATCTGCGAATCGGAGGAACTCTCCATCGAGGGCTTCCGCCAAAATCCCAAGAACCGCTGCTATCTCTGCAAGAAAGAACTGTTCCAGAAGTTCAGGAAGATTGCGGAGGAACAGGGAATTCTTCATGTGGTCGAAGGTTCCAATATGGATGATAACGGGGACTACCGTCCGGGATTGCAGGCAGTGGCAGAGCTTTCCATCGAAAGCCCATTGCGCAAAGTGGGACTCTGGAAGGAGGAAATCCGTGTCCTGTCCAGGGAATTGGGGCTCCCCACTTGGGAAAAGCCATCGTTTGCCTGTCTGGCCTCCCGGTTCCCCTACGGTGAAACCATCACCAGGGATAAGCTCTCCATGGTGGAAAAGGCAGAGGATTTTCTGCTCAAGAAGGGATTCCGGCAAGTCCGGGTGCGTATCCATGGAACTTTGGCGCGCATAGAGCTCCTGCCCGAAGAATTCCCGAAAGTTTTTGTTGGTGGCCTGCGTGAGGAAATCCTTCATGCATTCAAGTCTTATGGTTTCATCTATGTCTCCTTGGATTTGGCGGGCTATCGTACCGGAAGCATGAACGAGGTTTTGAGGGATAAGTGAAGATTTTCGTGGAAAGGGGAGGTCTCTCATGAGTTATCGATTTGCGACCAGGCTGCTTCATGAAGCGTTTCCGCCCGACAAGGCCACAGGAGCCACAACATCGTCTATTTGCCAAACAGCGGCTTACGCCCAGGAAACGGCAGAAGATATGGCAAAGGTTTTTGCCGGAAAAAAATCCGGGTTTGTCTATACCCGCGTGGGAAACCCGACGCTTGCCACCTTTGAGCGGCGGCTTGCGGCACTGGAAGAAGGTATTGGGGCATTGTCCTTTGCCTCCGGCATGGCAGCGGTTTCCATGTCCATCATGAATATCGTGGGAGCCGGTGATGAGATTGCAGCCAGCGGTTCCTTGTTCGGAGGAACAAGCTCTTTGTTTAGAGAGCTTGCAACCTATGGTATCCGTGTGCGCTATACGGAAGAAAACAGTCCGGATGCATTCGCTGCCTGTCTTACGGAAAAGACAAAACTGATCTACACGGAGACCATCGGCAACCCAAAGCTGGATGTTGCCGACATAGGCGCCTTGGCAGAACTGGCTCACGCCCATGGATTGCCGCTGTTCGTGGACAACACAGTGACAACACCCTATCTCGTCAGGCCGCTTGCCCTTGGCGCAGATGTGGTCATACACTCAACTTCCAAGGCTATCAACGGCAATGGGAATTCCGTGGGTGGCATTGTGGTGGTTGGAAAATTCCCTTGGAATGCTGAAAAGTTTCCCAAGCTTGCGGAGTTTTCCGCTTTCGGTCCCATGAGCTACCTTGCCCGTCTCAGTGCGCGTATGAGGGCAGATTTTGGCAGTGCTCTTTCTCCCTTCAACGCTTATCTGACAGGCATTGGACTGGATACGCTGGCACTCCGCATGGAACGCGCCTGTGAAAATGCCATGGCTCTGGCAAGCTATTGCAGGACGAAAGAGTCTGTGAAGGTCAATTATCCCGGCTTGCCGGACAGTCCGGAACATGAGCTTGCCCGGCGGCAGTTTGCGGGGCATTACGGCACAATGCTGACGCTTTCACTGGGGAGCCAGGAAAGAGCCTTTCGTTTTATCAATCATCTTTCCCTTGCACTGAATGTGTCCAATATTGGCGATGCCCGGACGTTGGTCATTCACCCGTGGTCAACGATTTTTCTCCATGCCAGCGAGGAGGAAAAGGCACGGGCAGGGGTTACGGATGACCTTGTGCGGGTAAGTGTGGGTATTGAGGATAAAGATGATCTGCTCAATGACTTTGGGAACGCTTTGGACAAAGCCTGATTTGCAAAAGTACGCTTGTTTTGATAAGCTGTTGAAGGCAATAAGGCGTGTTGAGTAAGACCGATGAAATGAGGGATGGATATGAGACGTGAATATCAATGCTGGTTGAGCCAGTATCTGCAGAGAGACATGAGCATCAAGATCTATGGAGAAGGGGGAACCCCGATTCTGGTGTTCCCTACACAGGATGCCATGAGCGATAATTTCGAGAACTTCGGCATGATCGACACGCTGGCGGGTTATCTGGACAGCGGAAAGATTCAGCTTTTCTGCATAGATACCGTGGATATCGAAACTCCTACTACACGGCAGCCCATGCGCCGGTGGAACTGAAGGGCGTGGGACGCGCTACCGTCAAGGCCTTTGGCGTGAGGAGCCGTTTCGTCCATCTGGAGTTCTTCCGTTTGACCAAGGCAAAGCCTGGATTGGGGGAAGTGGGCGATTTCGTGGGGCTGGAGGTCAATATGCGTCCGGCCGGGGGCTATACGCCGGACATGATTGACTTTGCCCATTCCACGGACGTGTATCAGATCTGGGCAGACATGGTGACCGACAACAAGAGGAAGCTCCCCGACAGCGGGCAGCATTCCTGCGCTGTCTATGCCAGCAGGCGTGACTGTCACCGCTATGTCCATTCCCATGAGGAGATTTTGGAGCGTTACGGGGAGAGCATCGTCATGTGCGAGCGCATGCCGGAGATGATGGTGCCCCAGATGGGCAATCAGATGTACACCGCCAAGGTGCCCGATGAGCAGGCGGTGGAAGAGTTCATCAGGTTTGTGCAGGAAAAAAGAGAATAGGGGCAAGGGGAAGGCTCTAAGACAGCCTTCCTTTTTTGTTAGCATATTTTTATTAACATATTATTTTTATAAGAAATATATGCTATTTTGTTGACAAAGCTATTGCCATCATCTATAATAACGGAAGTATTGTTTTGTAAAACATATATGTTAGCTATGTATTCGGAGGTGGCAATCATGAAAATGAAGCAGATTCTCAGTCTGGCATTGGGTGCTCTTTTTGTTGCGGGGGTGATGGCCGGGTGCGGCACGGAGGAAAAAACCGGTGCCGGCAGCGAAGGCGCCAAAGAATTCCTCAACGTATCCTATGACCCGACGCGGGAACTTTACGCCGAATTCAACAAGGAATTCACGAAGGTGTGGAAGGAGCGTTCCGGCAAGGATATGACATTCACCCAGTCCAACGGCGGTTCCGGAAAACAGGCCCGCTCCGTTATCGAAGGGCTGGAGGCGGATGTTGTGACACTGGCGCTGGCTTACGATGTGGATGAGATCGCTCAGGCGGGACTCATCAAGGGGGATTGGCTCAAGAAATTCCCCGACAATTCCGCTCCCTATACTTCCACGATTGTTTTTCTTGTCCGCAAGGGAAATCCAAAGAACATCAAGGATTGGGATGATCTGGTGCGTGACGATGTGGCCATCGTGACGCCAAACCCCAAGACTTCCGGCGGCGCACGTTGGAACTATCTGGCGGCATGGGAATTTGCCCGCAGGAAATTTGGCGGGAACGAGGCGGAAGTAAAGGAATTCATCAAGAAGCTCTTCAAGAATGTAGTGGTCCTGGACTCCGGCGCACGAGGCGCAACCACCAGTTTTGTTCAGCGTGGGCAGGGAGATGTGCTCATTGCCTGGGAGAACGAGGCACTCATAACCCTCAAGGATTCCCCGGACTATGAGATTGTGGCTCCTTCCCTTTCCATCCTTGCCGAGCCTTCTGTGGCTGTTGTGGATGAGGTTGTGGACCGCAAGGGAACACGTGAGGTGGCGGAAGCCTACATCAAATATCTCTACGAGCCGGGCGGACAGGAAATCGCCGCCAAGAATTTCTATCGTCCGCGCAACAAGGAAATCCTCGCAAAATATAAGTCCCAGTTCCCTGAAATCACGCTTTTCACCATTGACGAGGCATTTGGCGGCTGGTCAAAGGCTCAGAAGGAACACTTTGCCGACGGCGGCACCTTCGACCAGATCTATCAAAAGTAGATTTCATAGTGGCAAGGAGGTTTTTATGGGCAGTTCAGGCAAGGTTATCCCTGGTTTTCATTTTACCATGGGCATCACTTTTTTCTATCTTTCCCTGATATTTCTCCTGCCGCTGGTTGCCTTCGTGTTCTTTGCCAGCGGCATGGGATGGGAGAAGTTTATTGACAAGGCTTTTGAATACCGGATTGTGCATGGATATTGGATGAGTTTTTCCTGTGCCTTGGCAGCCGCCGTCATCAACAGTTTTTTTGGTCTGCTCCTGGCTTGGATATTGGTGCGCTATGATTTTCCGGGCAAGCGCATCATGGACGGGCTCATCGATCTTCCCTTTGCGCTTCCGACGGCGGTGGCCGGTATTGCGCTTACCACGCTTTATGTGGAAACCGGCTGGATGGGACAATTCCTTTATGCTCTTGGCATCCCCTCTGCTTTTTCGGCAGTGGGGATTACCATCGCCTTGGTTTTTGTGGGCATTCCCTTTGTGACGCGCAGCGTCCAGCCCGTACTCAAGGATCTGGAACCTGAGATTGAGGAGGCAGCAGCCATTTTGGGCGCAGGGAAATGGCTCACGTTCCGCAAAGTCATTTTCCCGGAACTTGTGGCACCCCTGCTTACCGGGTTTGCCCTGGCATTTGCCAGGGGAATCGGCGAGTATGGCAGCGTGGTATTCATTGCCGGCAATACTCCCTTTGAGACGGAAATCGCTCCGCTCCTTATCATGACGGAGCTGGAGCAATTCGACTATCAGGCGGCGGCAGCGATTGCCATCGTGATGCTGGTGCTTTCCTTCCTTATCTTGCTTAGCATCAACGGTTATCAGCGTTATCGGATCAGAAAGCAGGGGGTGTGACACATGGCAGTAAGCGTAACGCGAAACAGGTTCCTTTCCGCGGATTTCGAGGCGAAACAGCAAAGAACATCCGTGTCTTCGGAGATTTTTGTGAAATGGCTGCTCATTTTCCTGGGTGCGGCGTTCCTTTTCGTCATGCTCATCCTGCCGCTCGTCCTGGTGGGATTTGAGGCTCTTGCCAAGGGGTGGGATGCTTATCTGGCAGCGCTCACGGAACCCTTTGCCAGAAAAGCTTTTCTTCTTACGGCAGAGGCAACGGTGATTGCCGTTCTGCTCAATGTTGTTTTCGGCCTGGCTTCGGCCTGGCTGTTGACGAAGTTTGACTTTCGGGGCAAGGCCGTACTCGGCTCCCTGATTGATCTGCCTTTTGCCATTTCCCCTGTGGTAGCGGGATTGTTCTTCATCATGCTCTTTGGCCGCATGAGTCCCATTTACCAGACGCTCCAGGATTTGCACGTGGCCGTTGTCTTTGCGGTTCCAGGCATCATCCTCGCTACGGTATTCGTTACATTCCCCTTTATCACACGGGAACTTGTTCCTGTGATGGAGGCACAGGGGCGCTCTGAGGAAGAAGCTGCGGCCACCATGGGAGCCGGGGGCTGGACAATCTTTCGCCGGGTCACCCTTCCCAATATCAAATGGGGGCTCATCTACGGCATCATTCTTTGCACCGCCAGAGCCATGGGGGAATTCGGCGCTGTGTCCGTGGTATCGGGGCATATTCGCGGCAAGACGAACACCTTGCCCCTTCATATCGAGATTCTTTACAACGAATACAATTTCACGGCGGCCTTTGCCGTGGCCTCCATTCTGGTATTTCTCGCTATCCTCATCCTGGTATTGCGTAATCTAGTGGAATGGAAGTTAGAAAGGAAGTCAGAAAGGAGCGGCAATCATGGCTTATGAGGTAGAACTCAGGAATATCGATAAGCATTACGGTGATTTCAAGGCATCGGATCATGTGAATTTTGGGGTGAACCGGGGGAGGCTCATCGGGCTTCTTGGGCCATCCGGCAGCGGAAAGACAACCATACTGCGCATGATTGCCGGGCTGGAGAGACCGGACAGCGGCGACATATTGATTGACGGGCAGCGGGTGAACAATCTCGCCCCCGGCAAACGCGGCATAGGTTTTGTCTTTCAAAACTACGCTCTCTTTCGCCATATGACCGTCAGGGAAAACATCGCCTTTGGGCTGAAAGTCCAGAAAGAAGGCAAGCAGAAGATACGCAGCCGCGTGGATGAGCTCACGCATCTCATCGGCCTTGACAAGTTCGCCGACCGTTATCCCATGCAGCTGTCCGTCGGCCAGAGACAGCGCGTTGCCTTTGCGCGGGCACTGGCGCCAAGCCCCCGCTTGCTGCTTTTGGATGAGCCCTTTGCCGCCATTGACGCAAAGGTGCGCAAGGAACTCCGTGGCTGGCTCAGGGAAACCATCCACAAGCTCGGCATCACCAGTATTTTTGTGACACATGACCAGGATGAGGCCGTGGAGGTGGCGGATGACATCATCATTACCAACAAAGGCCGCGTGGAGCAGACGGGAACTCCCGCCGAAATCTACCAGTTGCCCCGCACGCCTTTTGTGGCAGATTTCATCGGCGAGTCCGTCCATGTGCCGGATTACACCGTATTCAAAGGCTTTGAGGCAGGGGAAGATGGCGCACACCCCGGAATCATCCGTCCGGAATTTGTCGAGATAGGATTGAATGACAAGGAAATCGCCATGCCTCTGGCTGCAGAGCATGGCATTGTACGGGCGACCTATTTCCGCGGGAGCAGCGTGGAGGCTCATGTAGAGGTCAAGGGGCAGATATTGAAAGCGGGCCGGAGCCTTGAAAAACCTCCTTTGCAGGAGGGGGCGGAAGTCCGTGTGCTCATTCATCGCATCCTGAGTTTTGGGGACGGGAAGGCAGAGACTGTCGAAAACAAGTCCAAGAGGAAGGAGTCCGTTGTCATCTGACGGAAAAGGAATGACATGAAAACACTGAGAAAACAAGCGGATATCCTTATCATTGGCGGAGGCGCTGCCGGATGCTATGCGGCCATCACGCTTTCCGAGAAGTATCCGGGAATGTCCGTGCTGCTGGCAGACAAGGCAAACATCAAGCGAAGCGGCTGCCTGGCGGCCGGAGTCAACGCACTGAATGCCTATATCACGCCCGGACATTCCCCCATGGATTATGTCCGTTATGCCGAAAAGGATGCGGAGGGGATTGTGCGGGGCGACCTCTTGCTTTCCATTGCGCAGGGACTGAACCGGGTAACTGAGAAGATGGAGAAGCTGGGGCTTGTGATCCTGAAAAATCCTGACGGGAGCTATGCTGCCCGTGGGGGGCGAAATATCAAGATCAATGGGGAGAACATCAAGCCTTTGCTGGCAGAGGCCGTGAACCGGGCGCGAAATGTCGAGGTCATGAATCACCTGAACATCGTGGGTTATTTGCAGGAAGAGGACGGGACGGTGATTGGTGCGTGGGGCATTGATGTGAAGCAGGAACTTCTGTGCTTTCTGACAGCGCGTTCCGTTATCTGCGCCACGGGCGGCGCGGCAGGGATTTATCTGCCGAACCATCCCGGCACATCCCGCCATAAGATGTGGTACAGCCCCTTCAACACAGGGGCAGGATATGCTATGGGTCTTTTGGCCGGAGCGGAAATGACCACATTCGAGATGCGGTTCATCGCTCTTCGGTGCAAGGACACCATCGCTCCGACGGGAACCCTGGCACAGGGAATCGGCGCTGCCCAGATCAATGCGCGCGGCGAGGAGTATCAGGCTGCTTATGGCAATACCACATCGGAACGGTTGCATGCGGTTGTCTCTGAGAATCTTGCGGGAAGGGGGCCGTGCTGCCTGAAAACAACAGGAATCACAGAAGCAGAGGAGGAGTCCCTGGAAAAGGCCTATCTCAATATGTCCCCGGCACAGACCATGCGTTGGCGCGAGACACGGCTTGGCCCGTCACAGCAGGATGTGGAGATTGAGGGAACAGAGCCTTATATCGTTGGCGGCCACACGGCCAGCGGCTATTGGGTGAATGATGAGAGAGGAACGACGCTTCGGGGGCTTTTTGCGGCAGGGGATGTAGCAGGAGGCGCTCCGCAAAAATATGTGACGGGGGCCTTTGTCGAGGGGGAGATCGCTGCGGAGGCTGCGGCAGAATTTGCCAGGCACAGGGACGATCCCTTTTTGCCACAGGAAACCATGGAGAAAATTGTGCAGTGGACAGAGCATTTCCTGAACCAAACAAAGGACGGGAACTCCGTATATGATACCGATGCACTGGAAGATGCCATGCAGCAGACGATGGATGAATATGCCGGAGGCATTCGGACCGGCTACCGCTATACAGAGGCGCAGCTTGCCCAGGCGGAAAAGCATATAGAGCGTATCGCAGGGCTTTCTGAGTCCCTTCATGCCGATGACTTTTACGGGCTCATGAAAATCTTTGAGCTCAGGGAACGCCTTGTGGTCGCTCAAGCGCTCATCGCTCACTTGAGGGCAAGGAAAGAGACACGCTGGCATTCCTTTGCGGAAAACCTCGACTATCCCGAAAAAGATGCCGCCTATGAAAAATACATCAATTCTCGTCTGGAAGACGGCAATGTGAAAATCCTTTGCCGTCCTATCGTGAAGGCAGGGAGTGATACGGCATGAGCATATTCATTGAACGGGAAAAATGCGTTGGTTGCGGAAGATGTGCCGAAGTCTGTCCGGGCAATCTCCTCATCCTGAGAGATGGAAGAGCGCAGATTCGTGATGTGCGCGATTGCTGGGGCTGCACTGCCTGCGTGAAGGAATGCCCGAGGGAAGCCATTTTCTATTATCTGGCAGCAGACCTTGGCGGTGCGGGCGGGCGGCTCTATGCCAGGGACACGCAGGATTCCCTCAACTGGGTCATGAAATGGCCAGATGGCAGCGAGGACAGCATTCTGGTGAACAAGAAAAAAGCAAATGAGTATTAGGAAGTGAAACTATGGAGCATTTGGACAAACTGGAGGCCGAGAGCATCTATATTCTGCGGGAGGCATACAAAAAGCTCGGGAAGCTTGGTATGTTGTGGTCCATCGGCAAGGATTCGACGGTGCTGCTCTGGCTGGCGAAAAAAGCGTTTTACGGACATGTCCCCTTTCCTTTCATACATGTCGATACGAAGCGCAAGATACCGGAGATGATTGCCTATCGTGACAAGATTGCCAAGGAGCTGTCCCTGGATCTCATCGTCCACACCAACCAGGAGGCCATAGATGCAGGCATCGGCCCGGAAAGCGGGCGGCTTGCCTGTTGCAGGGCGCTCAAGACAGAGGGATTGAAGCAGGTTGTGCATCAGTATGGATTTGACGGACTTATCGTGGGAGTGCGTCGTGACGAGGAAGGTTCCCGATCCAAGGAGCGTGTTTTCAGCGAGCGCAAGGAGGATGATGCCTGGGATTACAGAAACCAGCCGCCGGAACTTTGGGACCAGTTCAAGACGGATTTTCCCAAGGGACATCATATCCGTGTCCATCCTTTGCTGGCGTGGAATGAGATTGATATCTGGGAATACATCCGCCGGGAGCATATTCCCATCATCGACCTTTATTTCGCCAAGAACGGCAAGCGGTATCGCAGTCTGGGATGCGCCTGCTGCACAGGACAGATTGATTCCGATGCGGATACGCTGGACAAGATCATCGAGGAACTCAAAACAACGAAGACCAATGAACGTGCGGGGCGCAAACAGGACCAGGAGGATTCCTATGCCATGCAGAAGCTCAGGAAGGAGGGATACATGTGACGCAAAAGCAGGAGGAGATGAATATCGTGGTGGTAGGCCACGTGGACCATGGGAAATCCACGGTGCTGGGGCGGCTGCTCTACGACACTCACTCGCTTCCCTTGGGAGCAGTGGAAAAGGTGAAGAAAATCGCCCACGATACGGGCAAGCCCTTTGAGTACGCGTATCTTCTGGATGCCTTTGAGGAGGAGCAGAAACAAGGCATTACCATCGATACGACACGGATCCAGTTTTTCACGAAAAAGCGGGAATACATCATCATTGATGCTCCCGGCCACAAGGAATTCCTGAAGAACATGATTTCCGGCGCGGCAAGCGCGGAGGCGGCGCTTCTGGTGGTGGATGCCCATGAGGGTGTGCAGGAACAGTCGAGGCGCCACGCCTATATGCTGAGTCTTTTGGGCATCCGGAAGGTCTATGTGCTGGTCAATAAAATGGACCTGGTGGACTATCGGGAGGAACCTTTTCAGGAGATTGTGGAAAAACTGGGGGCATTCCTGGAAGAGCTTGACGTGCATCCCCTTGACTATCTGCCTGTTTCGGGATTCCAGGGCGATAATATTGCGGAAAAATCAGGGAATATGCCATGGTACCAGGGCAAAAGCCTTCTGGAAGCATTGGATTTCATTGAAGGAGAGGAGGCGGCAGAAAATAAGTCCCTGCGTTTTCCCATTCAGGATGTCTACAAGTTCGATGACCGGCGCATCATCGCGGGGCGCATTGAGGCAGGCCATTTGGCCCAGGGAGACGAAATTGCCATCTATCCCGGCGGGCGCAAGACGTCGATTACGGCCATCGCCTATTGGCAGGACAAGGACAAGCGGAGTGAGGCTCATACAGGGGAATCCACGGGCATTCAGGTGCGGGATGAATTTTTCAACCAGCGGGGCGAAATCGTAACCCGTGCAGGGGATACGCCGCCATTGACAGCAAGCAGGTTCCGGGCCTCCATCTTCTGGATGGGAAAGGAACCCTTGAGATTCCATAAGAAATACAAGCTGAAACTTGCCACACAGGAAGTGGAGGCAGAGCTTGCCGCCATCACGAAGATCATAGATGCAGCGGAGCTGACCAGCCGTGAGGAAGCAGAGGAAGTCCGTATCAATGATGTGGCCGAGGTCATCCTGCAGACGAAGGATGAGATTGCCTTTGACCTCTTTCGCGACTGCCAGGCCACAGGGCGTTTCGTTATCGTGGACGGCTACGATGTGGCAGGAGGCGGCATCGTCATTTCGGCGGAAGAGGAAGAAGGTTTCAGCGAGAAAACCATGCGTTATATCATGGAACACTTGCCGTATAATGGCGAGCTCACTGTAGTGGTGAAGAACGGCAAAGTGGACCGGCTGGAACGGATTGAAAAGGAAATCTTTTTGGGAATTGACGGCGAAGGAATTTGAACATGGGGGAAAACACGATGGCGATAGATTACAAGGAACTGAAAAAAGGCGGCTTCATGCGGCAGAAGCAGAAGGACTGCTTTTCCATGCGCCTCAAGTCTGTGGGAGGGCACTTCACGGCGGCGCAGCTCGGCACAGTGCAGAAGGTGGCAGAGGAGTTTGGCGAGGGCTACATCCATCTGACCTCGCGGCAGGGAATCGAGATTCCCTTTATCAAAGCAGAGGACATCGGCGCTGTGAAAAAAGTGCTTTCGGATGGCGGCGTTTCCGTTGGTGTCTGTGGGCCCCGTGTCCGTACCATTACCGCCTGCCAGGGAAATGCTGTCTGTCCGTCGGGGCTCATCGATACCGTGGAACTGGCGAAGGAATTCGACAAGCGCTACGGAGGGCGGGAACTGCCCCACAAGTTCAAGTTTGGCTTCACCGGCTGCCATAACAACTGCCTGAAGGCCGAGGAAAATGACATGGGCATCAAGGGCGGGATGCTTCCTTCCTGGAACAAGGATGCCTGCATCTATTGCGGTGTGTGCGAGGCCGCCTGTCGCGATCATGCCATACAGGTGGACAAGGAAGCAAAGGCGGTGTTCCTCGACAAGGACAAATGCGTTTATTGCGGCCGTTGCGTGAAGAGCTGCCCTGTGGATGCATGGCAGGGCAAGTCAGGGTTTGTCATCTCCTTTGGGGGATTGTATGGCAATCGCATTGCGGTGGGGAAAACAATCCTTCCCATCGTGTTCGAGGAGAGCAAGCTTTACAAGATCGTGGAGGTGGCTTTGGATTTCTTCGAAAAGAATGCCAAACCCGGTGAACGGTTCCGGAGCATGCTGGATCGTATAGGATGGGAGGGGTTCCGGAAAGAACTGGAAGCTGTATCATAAATATTGAGTGCGGATGATTTTATGACCACCGGAGATGTTTCCCGGTGGTCATTTTATATATCATACTAATTAACTATGAAATATATGAAAAACTTGTTGACAAAGATGTGTTGCAGCTATATAATGATGACAGTAAAAGTTAAACATATATGTTAAATATGAATTTAGGAGGAATTGCTGTGAAAGTGACGGTAAATGGAGAAGAGCTGGCCCTGGAAAAGCCGGTGAATATCAAGGAGCTTTTGGTGATTGCCAAGGCAGAGCAGCCGGACTATGTGACGGTACAGAAGAATGATGCGTTTGTCGATCATGCAGAATTTGAAGACACCTTCGTGGCAGATGGCGACGCCATCGAGTTCTTGTATTTCATGGGAGGCGGCAGCAGATGAGTTTGACGAATGAGCAATTGGAACGCTACTCCCGCCATATCATCCTGAAGCAGGTGGGAGGCAAGGGACAGGAAAAGATTCTCTCCGGCAAGGTGCTGGTGATCGGCACCGGCGGACTGGGAGCACCGGCGGCCATGTATCTGGCAGCGGCAGGAGTCGGCACCATCGGCCTGGTGGACTTCGATGTGGTGGATCTCTCGAACCTCCAGCGGCAGATCATCCATCAGACACAGGATGTTGGCAAGGCGAAGGTCGATTCCGGCAGGGAGACCATTGCGGCAATGAACCCCGATGTGAAGGTGCATACCTACAACGAGCTGGTAACGGCGGCGAATATCAAAGACATCATCCGCGATCAGGACTATGACTTCATACTGGACGGCACGGACAATTTCCCCGCCAAGTTCCTGATCAATGATGCCTGTGTCCTTTCTGAAAAGCCATTCTCCCATGCCGGGATCATCCGTTTTCAGGGGCAGACCATGACTTATGTGCCGGGAGAGGGACCATGCTATCGATGTGTGTTCAAGGAACCCCCGCCGAAGGATGCTGTTCCTACTTGCCGTCAGGCGGGAGTCCTGGGCGTCATGGGAGGGATTCTTGGCACGCTGCAGGCAACGGAAGCGCTCAAGTATCTCTTGGGCGTAGGGGAGCTTCTGACAGGACATCTTCTGACCTATGATGCACTCTCTATGACCTTCCGCAAGGTCAGGCTGCCCCGAAACGAGAACTGCGCTGTATGTGGGAAGCATCCCTCCATAACGGAGCTTTTTGACTATGAGCAGCCGACCTGTGACTTGCGCAATACGGGAGCCAGGTGATAGTATGATTATACTGACGAGAGAGCAGTATGATTCCATCGTGGAACATGCCAAAAAGCATGCGCCTTTGGAAGCCTGCGGTCTTATCGGCGGCAGGACAGAGGGCGAGACCAGGACGGTGGACAAGGTCTATTTTCTGACGAACACGGATGCCAGTGCCGAGCATTTTTCCATGGATCCCAATGAACAGTTTGCGGCAGTCAAGGATATGCGGTCAAGAGGGATTGGGCTTCTGGGCAATTTCCACAGCCATCCGGAGACTCCCTCCCGCCCATCGGAGGAGGACAAGAGGCTGGCCTACGATACCAAGGCAAGCTATCTCATCCTGTCCCTGGCGGGGGAAGAACCTGTTTTGAACAGTTTCCGCATTGACGGAGAAAAGAATGTCACAAGGGAAGAATTGAAGATTATCGAATAAAGGAGTCGATTTCTATGAGCATCTCAGCTAATGAATTCATTGATATCACGGATGTGACCTGCCCCATCACCTTTGTCAAGACGAAGGTGGCCTTGGAGGACATGGAGGACGGGCAAATCCTGGAAGTCCATCTGAACGATGGGGAGCCGGTGCAGAATGTGCCCCGCAGCCTCAAGGACGAGGGGCATAAGGTGCTGGACCTCATAAAGAAATCGGATGGCACGTATACTCTTTTTGTAGAAAAGCATGATTCATAGAAGAATATTCTCCATTTTATGGGGCATGCCTTTGTTCGGGAGCAGGAAGATTTCCTGCTCCGCAGTATATGCGTACAAATGAGGTGAGAGCATGGACGAATCGGCAATAAAAGCCTTCATCGAAGAAACATTTACCTGGCTTCACTCCCACCCGGAGCTTTCCTATGAGGAGCATGAAACCACAGCACAATTGAAGAAGATACTTTCCAAGGAGCAGATTCGTCTCCTGGAACTCCCTCTGGCTACCGGGGCTGTAGCTGAGATTGGTGATGGAAGCAAACCGGTCATAGCTCTTCGGGCAGACATAGATGCACTGCCCATTGAGGAGGACATGGGCCTTTCCTATGCTTCAAGATTCAAGGGGAAAATGCATGCCTGTGGCCATGATTTCCACACAGCCGCGGTATTGGGCGCCGCCTTGCTGCTGAAGGAAAAAGCATCTTCCCTCCCCGGCAGAGTGCGAATCGTTTTCCAGCCTGCAGAAGAAGCACCGGGCGGGGCACAGAAAGTGCTTGAGACAGGAGTTCTGGATGAGGCGCAGGCAATTTTTGCGATTCATACCTCGCCACTTCTTCCTGTGGGCAGTTTGGGCTTAAGCCCCGGTCCCGTGATGGCGGCAGTGGACAGTTTTATCCTGCGCTTTCAGGGAAAGGGTTGTCATGCAGCTCATCCGGATCGGGGGGTGGATATTATCCCTCTCATCGCCCATTTCATCAGCATGGCACAGACCATCGTGAGCCGCAATTCGAATCCTTTTGCCGCAAATCTCCTCAGCATAACAAGGGTGGAGGCAGGCAATACCTGGAATGTGCTGCCGGAAACGGCAGAATTGGATGGCACCGCCCGCAGCCTGACACTGGAGGACAGGCTGCTGATAAAGGACAGGCTTTATGCTCTGGCCCGGGGAGCAGCAGATGCCTTTGGAGCATCCGTGGCCATCGACTGGCATCAAGGACCTCCGCCCACCATTAATGATGCCTTTTGGACAGAGTTCGTTCTGGATACAGCAGGAAAGCAGGGGTTTATCCTGCAGGAAGCCCCGAAGTCACTGGGCGGGGAAGATTTTTCCTATTATCAGGAGAAGCTTCCCGGCGTGTTCGCTTCCATAGGAACCGGGCTTTCCGCCCCAAATCACAGTCCCGAATTCAGAGCCGATCCCGCAGCCCTGCTGCCTGCCGCGAAGTTCCTGGCAGCAATTGCCGAAGGCGCACTGAGGAAACTGGCGACGTGAGGCCGCATGCTTGCGGAGAAAGGATGAATCCATGGAAAACTTTGATGAAGTCATTGAGCGGCGGGGAACTTCCTGTCTGAAATACGATTTTGCTGTCTCTCGCGGCTTGCCGGAAGATGTGCTGCCCTTCTGGGTGGCGGACATGGATTTCCGGACACCCGGGCCGGTCATTGAGGAGCTCACGCGCCGCAGCCGTCACGGGATTTTCGGGTATACGGACGTGGAAGAGGACTATCGGTCCGTGCTTTCTGCCTGGTTTCGGTCGCGCCATGACTGGGAGCCGGATATGGAAGCGATGGTCATTACGCCGGGGGTGGTTTTTGCTATCTGCACGGCCATTCGTGCCCTGACAAAAGCGGGAGATGCTGTGCTGCTCTGCCCGCCGGTCTATTATCCATTTTCGGCCTCGATCCTTGAAAACCGGCGCAAGCTGGTGGAAAGCCCTCTCGTCCTGCGGGAAGGGAAGCAAGGGAAACCTGTCTATGAAATCGACTTTGAGGATTTTGAAAACAAGATTCGGGAACATCAAGTAAAACTCTTTTTGCTGTGCAGTCCCCACAATCCGGTGGGGCGTGTTTGGCGCAGGGAGGAACTTGCCCGTATTGGGGAAATTTGTCGGCGTCATCAGGTGGTCGTGGTGGCCGATGAGATCCATCAGGACTTTGTCCGTGAGGGATTCCACCACACAGTATTTGCAAGCCTTTCCCCTGAAATCGACGACCTCACCATTACCTGCACCAGTCCCAGCAAGACCTTCAATCTGGCCGGTCTGCAAATTTCCCATATATTTATCCGGAACGTCAAGCTGCGCCAAAGATTTCGCAGGGAGCTCTCCGCCGCCGGTTACAGTCAGCCGAATGCCCTTGGCCTTTTTGCGGCGCGGGCGGCTTACCGTCACGGCGAGTCCTGGCTGAAAGAGCTTCTTGTCTATCTGGAGGCGAATCTTGAGCGAACCCGTGCATTTTTGGAGGAACACCTGCCCTTGGTCCGTCTGGTCGAACCGGAAGGCACCTACCTTTTGTGGCTGGATTTTTCGCGTTATGGTTTTACGGACAAGGAGCTTGATGATATTATCATTCATCAGGGAAAACTTTGGCTGGACAGCGGGGCTATTTTCGGCACTGGCGGCCAGGGATTCCAGCGCATCAATATCGCCTGTCCCTGGACTACACTGCAGGAGGGGCTTGCCCGGTTGGCAGACTGCCTTGGATCTTCGGGCAGAAGAGGTGAATCCTGATACATAATGAGAAGATTTCTAAAATGATATGGACTTTTCGGTGATGGCTGCCAATTGGCGGCCTTTTGTTTTGTCCGGAAATTTGGGGCAGAAGGTACATGATGCAGGGCTATTTACAAGATAGGGCGGCTGAGAAACTCAGTCGTTTATGCAGGAAAGGAGAGCTTATATAGCGCACAGGGATGGGCGGAGAAAGAATCGTGGACTCTGGCGACATAGGGATTTTTTTTGCCGGTGCAAGGGTACGGGTGAAATCTGTCGTATCCGTGCTGATCTGCAGGGCTGCTTTCCCGGTCTGCCCATTCACCATGACACGAACCAGGCTGTTTCCATCTGCCGGAAGGAACTCCAGCGAATATATGGGGAGCAGCACCAGGCCATAGGTGTGTTGCCTGAGGTCGCGGGATATCCAGCGAAGTTGCACCCAATCAAGTCCAAAGGCCTCTTTGAGTCGACGGGGTGCCGTTCTCTGGAGCATCCAGTTGGGGATTTTTCTCTGCCATTCTCCCAGATTTTCTGAAGCCAAAAGCTGTATATTTCCTTCCAGGTAGGCGGGCTTTAGGGCGGTCAACTCGCCATAGTTCCAGGGAGCCAGCTCATCCAACAGATACATGTCATAGATGATCGATCGGGGCCAGGCCCAATCCAGGCATTCCTGATAGTACCAGAATGTCCCCTGCTCGCATTCGGCCTGCATTTTCCAGCGGAGATCTGCCAATTGCACCGGGATATAGGTTGCAATCAGCTCCTTTTCGGCCTGACGGGTCAGGTCTTCTGTCTGCATATTGTGCAGATCTTCTGCAAAGTACCGTGCCAGCTCCTGTACCTTCCTCAGGGCTGCTTCTCGTGGAAGCGCAAAGGGCAGACAGGAACTGTAAAGATTGAGTTTTCGTCCAATCACCAGCCGTTCATCATATTTTCCGGTAGCGATCTGCTCCTGTTCGCCAAATTTATTGTTGCAATAGGGGCAGGTGAAGATGCCTTCGGCCAGAAGGACTCTCAGATGTTGGCCGCAGTGGGGGCAGGTCAGCTCATAGCAGCGTTGGTCATGTATGGCATGGTAGGCCTCGGCATCCCTGGACAGGATCTTCAGGTCAGGCGCCAACAGTCGTCGGGTGCGCTCATCCTGAGGCGGGGGATCAAGGGCGTCCTTATCCTCTATAGCGACATGGCCCAGTTTCAGCATATCATCCACGATTTCCACCGGCTTATGACGGAATTTTACTGGCGGTGCGAAGTCCTCGAAGGTCACGGCAAAGGGATGAAAATTGTCACAGTAAAGGCAGCGAAAACCGCCGAGTTTCATATCAGGATACATGGGTGCTCCGCAGTTTTCGCAGGCCAGCACCGAAATCCTGATCCTTGATCTTTCTGGCATGGTAAGTCCTCCGTCTTCATATCATATTATTATTGTATCATGTTTTGGATAATAAGGGGGAGCCGTATAGCTCAAAAATATCGGGGTGGGGTAACATCAAAAAATTTTGAATCTTAGCAGGAATAATGAAAATCACATAGAAGTATGGAAATATAGTGGAGTGTGTCATAAAATGAACGGATTGGGACATAAATCAAAGGTCCTAAGGAAATGCTAAGCTTCTGGTGTTACATAACGGGGATGTTGAAAAATGGCCGTTGTAGTGTGCTGGCGGAGTTTTTCAACACGCTCCAGGTGAAAAGGTGATTATTATGGCAAGCAAAAGGATCCAAAAACCTTTAAAAAGAAGTGTTGAAATAGGATGTATTTCGTTTGTATTGGTACTGTGCCTGTGCCTTGGTGTCAGCATATATTTCAGTTATAGAGATTTCTTTTTTAAACAGAGCGAGGAACATATAAGAAACATCATTACTTATGTAATTGGTTATATTGATAATGATGACTTGAAACATTGTGCAGAAACGAAAGTAGAAAGCGAAAAATATAAAAAATTGATGGCCTTCATGGATGATGTCAAGGAAGATTTTAATCCGCAGTATCTTTATATCATAAGGCCATTAAAAGAAAATGGCGGAAATCATGTCATGATACTTCTGAGTGCCGAAAACAATTATGACCGCTATGAAAACACAGAAGGAAATCTGTATCTTGGCGATATAACAGAAGACGAATATACAAAAGAAGAAGTGGATATTTATCATAATGTTATGGGTGAAAAAGACATAGTTTTCATGGAAAGCAACACCTATTGGGGGCGTTCCTATTGTGGTTTCTATGCTCTGCGTGATTCTACAGGAGCTCCCTATGCGATTTTGGGTGTCGATATCGACCTGACACAGATGTATCATGATATCCTGGATAAAACGATTAATGTTCTTTTGATCATCATTGTCATTGGTGCGATATTCATTTATGTATTTCTCATCTGGACATCAAAGAATATAACAGGTCCTATTGAATTGCTGGAAAAAAGTGCTATTAGATACATTGAACATAGCAAGCATGTAAGTTCACCCGATAAACTTGACTTTGAAAAACCAAATCTTGATATAGAGAATGAAGTCGAGTCTTTAAGCAATACGATAGGCCAAATGACAGAAAATATAAAAGACTACATGTTGCAGGTTATTTCTGCAGAAAAAGAGACGGCTTACATGAAACAACTTGCAAATACCGATTCTCTTACCGGTGTAAGAAATAAATTTGCATATGACGAGAGAGTGGAAAATCTCAATGAAAAGATATCAAAGGATCGCATAGATAATTTTGGCATCCTTATGATGGACCTTAATTTCTTAAAGAAGATAAATGATACCTATGGTCATGAGTATGGGGATATGCTTATCCAGAATTTCTGCGGTGTTGCATGCGATGTGTTTGCTCATTCTCCTATATACAGGACAGGCGGTGATGAATTTGTAGTCATTCTCCAGAAAAGGGACCTGGAAAATGTTGATCAGTTACTTTCAGATTTTGAGGGAAATTTAAGCAGACTTTCCAGCAAGGAAAACGCCAAGCCTTGGGAAGCGCCTTCTGTCGCTGTAGGAAAGGCTTATTTTGATAGAAATACGGATTCCTGCGTAGAAGATGTATTCCGCCGTGCAGATGACGCCATGTATAAAAGAAAAAAAGAAATGAAGGCTGAACGTACTGACTAGTGCAACAGATTTTAAATACCTTACTGCCTCACTTGTTCAGATTTCCATCTGTTGCGTTGTCGTTCGCTTGACGTAGCTCTGCTACGCCTGCGCTCCAGATGACTGCATATCGGGCAATTATTATGGATATGAACGAGGCGGGACACTAGAAGTGCCATAAGTCAGCGATGATGGAGAAAGTGGGGATAAAATGGAGTCATTTGCGGAATTCTTGTTTGCTGTGGATGAGGCCGTATGGGGAACGCCCATGACCGTGATCCTGATTGGCACGGGCATTCTTCTGTCTGTGCGGTTTGGGTTTCGCTATCAGAGAATGGTCATGTTCAATGCCCGACATACCTTTGGCAAGATATGGGGAAAAGACCAGGATGAGGGCGAGGGCACGATTTCCGGGTTCCGTGCGGCCTGCACAGCCTTGGCGAATACTGTGGGAACGGGAAATATCAGCGGCGTGGCAACGGCCATTGTGAGCGGCGGGCCGGGAGCCTTGTTCTGGATGTGGTTTTCCGCCTTTTTTGGCATGTCCACCAAAGCCTGTGAGATCATTATTGGACAGCGATACCGCGAGCATTACAAGAATTCCATGGATGAGTATGTTTGCGATCGCTCCTTTGTGCTGAAGAATGCCTTTGGCTGGAAGCGGGGGGCAGTACTCCTGGCGGTGTTCTGCTTTGTGTTCGGCCCATGGACCTGCTGTGTGCAGACGGAGGCCGTGGTCGGGTCCATCGGGGAGGCTTTCGGGCTTTCCGGTTTTGTTGTGGCGGCCATCATTGGGGTTACCTGCCTGGTCACGATATGGGGCGGCCTGCGGCGCATTTCCGAGGTGATGGGAAAAGCGGTGCCGATCATGGCGGCAGCCTATATCCTCATGGGCATGGGCATTATAATCCTTCATTGGCGGGAAATCCCTGATGTTTTGTCCCTCATCTTTGTCAGTGCATTCTCTCCAACCGCCGCAGCGGGTGGGTTTGCCGGTGCCACGGTACGGGATGCGATCCAGTATGGCGTCGCCCGCGGTATCTATTCCAACGATGTGGGAACGGGCTATGGCATGATTGCCCATGCCAGTGCCAAGGTGGATCATCCGGTGCGCCAGTCCCTGTGGGGATGGGGCGAGGTCTTTCTCGATACGATGATCATTTGTTCCATCACGGCATTCACCATCATCATCACGGGAGCGTACTATACGAGTGACGCGACTTCGGGAACGCTCACGACGGTGGCTTTCAGCAACATATACGGGAGCCTGGGCGGGCAGCTGACCGCAGTTGTCATAGCGGTGCTGGCCTGGACGACCATCATTGGCATGTATTATACCTGCGAGAAATCCGTGAACTATGCCTTCGGGGATACGGCGGCAAACAAGAAATTCATGCCGCTGTACAAGATCTACTATCTTCTGCCATGCGTGGTCTTTTATGATGTGCAGGCTGATGTGCTCTGGGCCTTTACGGATATCCTCTCTGCTTTGTACGTCGCCATTACGATTTTTATCATCGTGGCCAAGCGCAAGGAAATCTTCCGTGTCTTTGATGATTTTTGGAAGCGCTACCTGCCGGCGAAGGAACGGGGGGAGAACCCGCCGATGGTGTCATTTGATTGTGGAAAAGGAGAGAAATCATGAACTGCATTGAGGAAATTCTGGCAAAATATCCCATGGTTGTTCTGGACGGGGCCTTTGCAACCGAGCTTGAGGCGAGGGGATTCGATATCAATGATGCACTGTGGTCAGCGAAAGCCTTGCACGAACGGCCCGATTTGGTGAAAGAGGTGCATCTGGATTACCTTCGTGCGGGAGCCGATGTGGTGGAGAGCGCCAGTTATCAGGCCACGGTGGAAGGATTCCTGCGCATAGGGCTGACAAAGGAACGGGCAGAGGAATTGATCCGGCTCTCTGTGAAACTGGCAAGAGAGGCGAGGGATGAGTTCCTGGAGGAAATGGGTGAGGGACGCCCAAGGCCTCTTGTGGCAGCATCGGTGGGACCCTATGGCGCATTTCTGGCGGATGGATCGGAGTATCGCGGTGAATATGGTCTGG
This sequence comes from uncultured Veillonellaceae bacterium, assembly GCA_902801565.1. Classification (GTDB taxonomy): domain Bacteria; phylum Bacillota; class Negativicutes; order Selenomonadales; family Selenomonadaceae; genus UBA3796. The sequence goes on from CADCIX010000007.1 coordinate 100,231, forward strand.
AGGAGGATGCTCTGGTTCGTTTCCACGCGGACAGGATGCAGATGCTGGCGGAGGCGGGGGCCGATCTTCTTGCTGTGGAGACGCTGCCCTGTCTGGTGGAGGCAAAGGCGGTTGTTCACGCCGTACGGGAGAAGCGGATTGCTGTTCCTCTTTGGGTGTCCTTTTCCTGCAAGGACGAGAAGCATATCAGTGATGGAACGGAAATCTCTGCCTGTGCTGCCTGGCTGAACCAGGCGCAGGAAGTGGCTGCTGTCGGCCTGAACTGTACGGCGCCGCAATATGTCGTTTCCTTGATTCAGGAGATCAAGGCGCATACGGACAAGCCTGTTGTGGTCTATCCGAATTCGGGTGAGACCTACGATCCCGCATCGAAAACATGGCAGGGCGCGGCAGTGGGCTTTGCAGAGCGGGCCGAGGAATGGTATAGGGCCGGAGCGAGGCTGATCGGCGGCTGCTGCCGGACAAAACCCAGGGATATCTGGGAGATTGCCTGCATGAGAGAAAGAGCAGCAAGGAACTCTTGATGGGGAGACCAATGAAAGGAGGTTCCATGGTTGCTTGACGTGCAGGAGAATATGTGGTAAAGTAGTCTGAAAGAGCATATTACCTTTAATTACAGTCCTGCGAGGCTGAAAGGAAACTTTTTGGGATGCACGCTTCCTGCTAAGACTAGGATAAGTGGAGCTTTCTTGTGCCTGCGCATGAGAAAGCTCTTTTTGTGTTGTGATGTGATTCTAAACCACACGCCTTAACGGCACCATCATAAACGAAACCCCCTCCAGTTGTGGTACAATATAGCTAGACGTTACAAGGTCGATCTCTTTTTGAGACTCGAACTCGTGTTCTAAACTGATCTGGCCTCTTTTTTGCACCACATTTTGTTCCTACGAGGACGTATAGTAAAATGAGCAAATCATAAGAGGCCACGTCGTACAGTTACTGGAGGTGGACTTCATGGAAGTGTTGTACGAACGTTGCTGTGGGATTGATGTGCACAAACGAATCGTGGTTGCTTGCTTGAAATGTGGCAAAAAGCAGGAACTCCGTGAGTTTGGCACTACGACAGAGGAACTTCGTTCCCTTACCGAATGGCTCTTGAACAACGGCTGCCAGATGATTGCCATGGAAAGCACGGGGTCCTATTGGAAGCCGCTCTATAATATCTTTGAGCTTTCCGCCTTGGATGCCATGGTAGTCAATGCCCGCGACATGAGGAACGTCCCCGGTCGCAAGACGGATGTCAAGGATGCCGAATGGATTGCTGATCTTTTGCAGCACGGCCTTCTCCGTGCCAGCTATATCCCGACCAGGGAACAGCGCGAGCTTCGCGAGTTGTCCCGTTACAGGAAAAGCCTCATTGAAGAGCGTGCTCGCGAGCTGAACCGTCTCCAGAAAATGTTGGAAGGCGGCAACATCAAGCTGGCCAGCGTGGTGTCCAACATCAACGGCAGAAGCGCACGGAACCTATTGGCACATATGCTAAAGCATGACACGTCCCTGACCAAGGAAGAAGTTTCTGCCATGATACATGGCCGTTTGCGCCATAAGGTAGAAGCTATTATGAAGGCAATGGATGGATTTCTCACGCCGTTACAAAAGCAGTTGATGCTTAAAGTTGTCGACCACATCGATGACATGACCAGGCGAATTGGGGAAATGGACGACATGATGAACCAGTACCTCTCGGAATACCATGAGGCAATCCAGAAACTGGACGAAATCCCTGGCATTGGTCGCCAGAGTGCTGAGACCATCTTGGCGGAGACAGGGCTTGACATGAGCCGTTTCCCTACAGCGAAACATTTCTCCAGTTGGGCAGGCTTGGCTCCGGGCAACAATGAAAGCGCAAAGAAGCGACGGCATGGAAGAACAACCAAAGGGAATATCACCCTGAAAACAACATTGATTCAATGCGCCAAAGCTGCGGCCAAGAAAGCTGATTCCTTCCTTTCGGCACAATACCAGAGGCTTGTCGTCCGACGAGGGGCAAACCGTGCTACGGTTGCTGTCGCCCACACGATGCTTATAGCGATTTACCACATGCTCAAAAACAACGTCCCGTTTTCTGACCTTGGCGCGAATTATTACAATCAGTTCAACACACAAAGCAAGGTCAACCATTACTTGAAAAAACTCAGACAATTGGGCTGGGAGCCAGATACTGCCACTATTCCGGCTGCAGCTGTATAGTGAAAAAATGTTTTTTTCAGCTATAGGGACTTTTTGCGCTTTTTTAGGGACTTCGTACTAAGGTTTCATAATAAAGGAGTGGTCGGTTTGGGTAAAAACAGTGTTTCCCTTAGGGGCAGGAATGTCCTTGCCCTGGAGGACTTTTCCGCCGAGGAGATCCGGTTGGTGCTGGAGACCGCAAAGGGAATGAAGGACATCATCCATCGCGATATCAAGAAAGTTCCGGCACTGCGCGGAAAATCCATCGTGACGCTTTTCTATGAGCCGAGCACCCGCACACGCACCTCCTTCGAGCTTGCAGGCAAATACCTTGGGGCGGATGTGGTGAATATCACCGCAGGAACCAGCAGCATCGTGAAGGGGGAGAGCCTTCGGGATACCCTTTACACCGTGGAGGCGATGGGCGTGGATGCCATCGTCATGCGCCATAAGGCAGAGGGCGCCGCTGCCTATGCTTCCAAGGTGGTGAAACCTGTGATACTCAATGCGGGGGATGGCGCCCATGCACATCCTTCCCAGGGACTCCTGAATCTCTTTACCATCCAGCAGCACAAGGGTCATCTGGAAGGGCTGAAGGTTGCGATTCTTGGGGATGTGCTTCACAGCCGCGTGGCCCGTTCGGATATCCAGGGCATGCGGAAGATGGGAATGGAGGTTCACATTGCCGGGCCCGGGACGCTCCTGCCACGGTTCCTTTCCGAGGAACCCGGGGTTGTCCTTCACGACAGGATAGAGGATGCCATTGAGGGGGCGGATGTCATTGAGGTGCTTCGCATCCAGCTGGAACGCATGAAGGGCGGACTTTTCCCCACGACACGGGAGTATGCCCGCGTTTTTGGGCTGAATCGCGAGAGATTGGGATTGGCCAGGAAAGATGTTCTGGTCCTGCATCCAGGTCCCATGAACAAGGGATGGGAAATCTCGCCGGAGGTCGCCTACTGCGGCAACTCCGCCATTCAGGAAGAGGTACAGAATGGTGTGGCAGTCCGCATGGCACTCTTTACTTTGGTTTTGACGGGAGGCAGGCAGGAATGAAGATTCTGTTGAAAAATGGCCGGGTCATCGATCCGAAGAACCAGATAGATAAATGCCTTGATGTGCTCATCGAGGATGGGAAGATTGCCAGTGTCGGCAAGGGGCTTCCTGAGGCAGGGGCAGAGGTCTTTGACGTGTCGGGCAAGGTTGTGGCACCGGGGCTGATCGATATGCATGTGCACCTTCGTGAACCCGGGCAGGAGGCGAAGGAGGATTTCGTCTCGGGCTCTATGGCGGCTGCGGCAGGCGGTTATACGAGGGTTGCCACGATGCCGAACACGAAGCCTGTGGTGGACAACGCCGCTCTTGTGCGTTCCCTGAAGCGCAGGGCGGAAAGCGAAGGAATTGTCCATATTGAGATCATTGGTGCCCTCTCCAAGGGACAGAAGGGCGAGGAACTTGCAGAAGTCGGAGATATGGCAGAAGCAGGGGCGGTGGCCTTTTCCGATGATGGCCATTTCGTGGATTCGGCAAGACTTTTGCTGAATGGGTTTGATTACCTTCGCAGCTTCGACAAGATCATCATCAACCATGACGAGGAAACCTCTCTTGTGGAGGATGGCGCCATGAATGAGGGACACAGGAGCGCCATGCTTGGGATAAAGGGGCGGCCGGCCGTGGCAGAGGATATCGCCGTCATGCGGGATATCATGCTGGCGGAGTATGCGGATGCCAAGGTTCATGTGGCACATATCAGCTCGGGGCGTGCCGTGGATATCGTGCGTCAGGCAAAGGCCCGCGGTGTCAAGGTCACGGCAGAGGCCACGCCGCATCATCTGACCATGACGGAGGACCTTGTGGACTTTACGGATACCTCAACGAAGGTTAACCCGCCTTTGCGCACGAAGGCGGATGTGGAGGCTGTCCTGGAAGGCATCAAGGACGGCACCATTGACATGATCGTGACGGACCATTCCCCCCATGCCCAGGAGGAAAAGGACAGGGAATACATCTATGCGCCCAGCGGATTTCCGGGACTGGAGACCTCTCTTGGGGTTCTTCTTACCGATCTTTATCATGGAGGAAAGATTGAGCTTCCCTTCCTGATCGAGAGAATGACCTATGCGCCGGCGAAGATCTTTGGCTTTGAGGCAGGAAGCATCGAGGCTGGGATGCCTGCGGATGTGGTGGTCATTGATACGGAGCTGGAATGGACTGTGGACGAAAAGGCCTTCTATACGAAAGGCTCCCATTCCCCCTTTGCAGGGAGGAAGCTCAAAGGACGTGCCGTTATGACTCTCGTGGATGGCAGGATTGTCATGCGGGATGGCAAGGTTGTGGAATAAGGCAGGAGGTGTCATTTTGAAAGGCAAGCTGATTTTAGAAGATGGCAGCGAGTTCCATGGGACTTTGCTGAATGACAGCAAGGCGACCGGCGAGGTGGTATTCAATACGGGAATGACGGGATATCAGGAAATCCTTACGGACCCATCCTACTGCCGGCAGATCGTGACACTTACCTATCCCATGGTGGGAAATTACGGCATAGCGGATGTGTTTATGCAGTCCCGCAAGTCCTTTGTGAATGGCTTCATCATCGGGGAGCTTTGTGAGCATGGGAGCAACTGGCATTATGAGAAATCCCTGGCAGAATTCCTTGGGGAGCAGGGCATTCCCTGCCTCTATAATGTGGATACCCGTGCGGTGACGCGGAAGATCCGCTCCGCAGGGACGATGAAAGGAATCATTGTCGCTGCCGATGCCTCCAGGGAGGAGATTGACGGGCTGTTTTCCGTTCCCATCAAGACGGATGTGGTACAGGAGGTCACGACTCCGGAAGTCTATACGATGAATGATGAAAAGGCAGATGCGCCCCATGTGGTCTGCATGGATTTCGGCGTGAAGCAGAATATATTGAATTCCCTGTGCCAGATGGGGTGCAGGCTCACTGTGGTTCCGGCCTGGACGAAGGCAGAGGAGATCCTGGCAATGGATCCCGATGGGGTATTCCTCTCCAATGGGCCGGGAGATCCGAAGGATGTTCTGGATGCCGTGGAGGAAGTGAAGAAGCTCGTGGGCAAGAAACCGATGTTTGGCATCTGTCTGGGGCACCAGCTTCTTTCCCTGGCCTTTGGCGCGGATACCTACAAGCTGAAATTCGGCCATCGCGGCTCGAACCAGCCGGTGAAGAACCTGAAATCCGGGCGTGTCCATATTTCCTCCCAGAACCATGGGTATGCTGTGGACGAAAGATCCTTGAAGAATCTTCCGCTGGAAGTCACTCATATTTCCGTCAATGACGGCACGGTGGAGGGCGTTCGCCATACGAGCCTTCCCATCTTTTCCGTGCAGTATCATCCGGAGGCATCGCCGGGGCCGGATGACAATATGTATTTGTTCGATGAGTTTTGGGACATGCTGAACGAGGGGGTGTGATCTGTGCCAAAAAAAGAAAATCTGAAAAAAGTCATCGTCATCGGTTCCGGCCCGATCATCATTGGCCAGGCAGCAGAGTTTGACTATGCAGGCTCCCAGGCATGCCGCGCACTGAAAGAGGAAGGTCTTGAGGTCGTGCTGGTGAACAGCAACCCGGCTACCATCATGACCGATACCCATATTGCGGACCGGGTTTACATTGAGCCCTTGACGGTGGAGTTCCTGGAGGAAATCATTTCGAAAGAGAAGCCGGACGGGCTTCTTGCCACTCTCGGCGGACAGGCGGGACTGAACCTTGCGGTGCAGCTTGCCGAGAAGGGAATCCTTGAGAAATACAACGTGGAGCTTCTTGGAACGCCTCTGAAGGCCATCGAGAAGGCAGAGGACAGGGAACTGTTCAAGGAGACGATGCAGAAGCTGGGAGAGCCGATTCCCGAGAGCACGATTGTGGAGGATGTCCACTCTGCCATCGAGTTCGCCAATGATATCGGCTATCCCATCATCGTGCGCCCTGCCTATACCATGGGCGGCACCGGCGGAGGCATCGCCGAAAATGAGGAAGAGCTCATTGAGATCGTCATCAAGGGCCTGAAATACAGCATGATCGGCCAGGTGCTCATCGAGCGCAGCGTGGCGGGCTGGAAGGAAATCGAATACGAGGTCATGCGGGACGGCAACGACAACTGCATCACCGTCTGCAACATGGAGAACTTCGATCCCGTGGGAGTCCATACGGGGGACAGCATCGTGGTGGCGCCCTCACAGACTCTTACCGACCATGAGTACCAGATGCTTCGGAGCGCGAGCCTTCGCATCATACGGGAACTGGGTATCGAGGGCGGCTGCAATGCGCAGTATGCCCTGGATCCGAACAGCAACCAGTATTATGTCATTGAGGTCAACCCCCGTGTGAGCCGTTCCTCGGCACTGGCCTCCAAGGCAACGGGATATCCCATTGCCAAGGTTTCCGCGAAGATTGCCATTGGATATTCTCTGGATGAGATCACGAATGCCGTCACCCAGAAGACGAAGGCCTGTTTTGAGCCTGCTCTTGACTACTGTGTCGTGAAGTTCCCGCGCTGGCCCTTCGATAAGTTCGTCTATGCCGACCATACTCTCGGCACGCAGATGAAGGCCACGGGCGAGGTCATGTCCATCGACAGGAATTTCGAGGGCGCAATCCTGAAGGCCCTGCGTTCCCTGGAGATCGGCGTCCATCGTCTGCACATGGAGAAGATGGATGCATGGGACGATGCACGGGTAAAGAAGAACCTTTCCCGCATCAACGACGAGCGGATCTTCGTGATTGCCGAGGCCTTGCGCCGTGGGCTTGCAGATGTGGATGAAATCCACGAGATCACGAAAATCGACAAATGGTTCATCCATAAGCTCAAGAACATCACGGATATCGAACTTCGCATCAAAGGCGAGGAACTTACGCCGAAGCTTCTGAGGTCCGCAAAGGATGTGGGACTTTCCGACCGTTCCATCGCCGAGCTTTCCGGCAAGACCACGGATGAGATCCGCACACTGCGGAAGACCATGGATATCCTGCCCTGCTACAAGATGGTGGACACCTGCGCTGCGGAGTTCGAGGCAGCAACACCCTACTATTACTCAACCTTCCATGCACAGGAGGACGAGGTGAAGGTCTCCAATGCCCGCAAGGTTGTGGTTCTGGGATCCGGCCCCATCCGCATCGGCCAGGGTGTGGAGTTCGACTACTGCTCGGTCCACTCCGTCTGGGCCCTGCGGGAGATGGGCATCGAGGCGATCATCATCAACAACAATCCGGAGACGGTTTCGACGGACTTCGACATTTCCGACCGGCTCTATTTCGAGCCTCTGACCACGGAGGATGTCCTCAACATCATCGACAAGGAGAAGCCGGAGGGCGTCATTGTCCAGTTCGGTGGCCAGACGGCCATCAATCTGGCAGAATCCCTGCAGAAGGCCGGGGTGAAGGTATTCGGCACCTCTGTGGATGATATCGACAGGGCAGAGGACAGGGAGCGTTTCGATGAGGTGCTGACGCAGACGAAGATTCCCCGCCCGAAAGGCATCAGCGTCACGAATCTGGAAGACGCCATCCATGGGGCAGAGGACATCGGTTATCCTGTCATGGTGCGCCCGTCCTATGTCCTGGGCGGCAGGGCCATGGAAATCGTCTATAACGAGGCGGAGCTTCGGGATTACATGAGCCGTGCGGTCAAGGTCACGCCGGATCATCCAGTGCTGGTTGACCGTTATATGCAGGGCACCGAAGTGGAGGTCGATGGCATTTCCGATGGCGTCGATGTGGTGATTCCCGGCATCATGGAGCATGTGGAGCGTGCCGGTGTCCATTCCGGTGACAGTATCGCCGTCTATCCGCCTCAGACGCTTTCCTCGAAAATCATCTTCACCATCATCGACTATACGAAGCGGCTTGCCCTTGCCCTTCATGTCAAGGGACTGCTCAACATCCAGTTCGTTGTTGCCAATGATGAAGTCTTCATCATCGAGGTGAACCCCAGGTCTTCCCGCACGGTTCCCTTCCTTTCCAAGGTCACGGACGTGAAGATGGTGAACGTGGCCACCCGTGTTGCCCTGGGCAGCACGCTCAAGGAATTGGGCTATCATTCCGGACTTGTGCCGCCGAAGCCCTATGTGGCTGTGAAAGCGCCTGTGTTCTCCTTTGCGAAGATGCAGGATGTGGATATTGCCCTGGGGCCTGAGATGAAGTCCACCGGCGAGGTCATGGGCATCGATTATCATTATGCAAGGGCGCTTTACAAGGCGATTGTGGGTTCCGGCACGAATGTGCCGACCAACGGCTGCATCCTCTTCACTGTTGCCGACAAGGACAAGGAGGAGATGAAGCAGCTGGCCAAGGCTTTCTATGAGCTTGGATTCCGCCTTGTTGCCACCAGCGGCACGGCAAAGGCCATCCAGTCCATGGGCATCGATGCGGATGTCGTCGGCAAAGTGCATGAGCGCAGCACGGACATCATCCAGATGATCAAGACGGGAAAGATCCATATGGTCATCAACACGCTGACCCAGGGAAGGCATTCTGCCAAGGACGGCTTCAAGATCCGCCGCGCCACGGTGGAGCATGGTATTGCCTGTCTGACCTCGCTGGATACGGCATGGGAGGTCCTTCGGGTGCTTTCCTTCATGCGGGAGCGGAGGCTTGTCTATTCCCTGGCAATCCAGGACTATGTGGGCGGCGGTGATGGCCTTGCCTAAACTTTCCTTGGATGCCCCAATCCTGGCACAGGAGAAAATGGCCGATGCCGTCTATCGCATGACCGTGCACTGCCCCGGCATCGCTGCCCAGGCACAGCCCGGAAGTTTTGTCCAGATACGCCTTTTGGGAGGGGATATCCTCCTGCGCCGTCCCCTCGGCATTGCGGATGCCGATGCCGAAAAGGGAACGATCACCTTTATCTATCGCATCCTGGGAAAGGGAACCTCGGCGTTTTCCAATCTTTGCACAGATGACAAGGTGAATGTCCTGGGGCCTTTGGGACACGGTTTTTCCCAGAATTTCAAGAAGCCCCTGATTGTCGGTGGGGGCATGGGACTTTCTCCCTTGCTTTTCTATGCCAAGGCCATGGGGAAGAAGGCGGATGTCCTCATGGGTGGAAAGACTGCCTCGGAGATGTTCTGGGCAAAGCTGTTTGAGCCCCATGTATCCAAGGCATATATCACGACGGATGACGGCTCTCTTGGCACGAAGGGATTTACCGTATCCCTTCTGCCGGAGCTTCTGGAAGAGGGCTCCTATGATGCGGTTATCGTATGCGGGCCGGAAATCATGATGCGGAAGACTGCGGAACTGGCAAGGGAAGCGGGGATTTCCTGCCAGGTATCCCTGGAGAAGCGCATGGCCTGCGGTCTTGGCGCATGCCTTTCCTGCTCCATTGATGCAACGGACGGTACCCGCAGGAAGGTCTGCAAGGACGGCCCGGTGTTCTGGGCGGAGGAGGTGTTTTGATGAGCAGTGAGCGCTTGAAAACCGAGATCGCGGGAATTCCCATGAATACTCCGGTTCTCACGGCATCGGGCACTTTCGGTTTCGGTGAGGAATTTGCCGATTTCGTGGATCTTTCCCTTTTGGGCGGCGTCATGGTCAAGGGAACCACCTTGAAGCCAAGGCGGGGAAATGACGGTGTGCGCATCACGGAAACTCCTTCCGGTATGCTCAACTGCATCGGGCTGGAGAATCCCGGTGTAGAGGTTTTCCTGCGGGAAACCCTGCCGCGGATTTCCAGGCACCATATGAATGTCATCGTCAACATCTCCGGCAGCACGGTGGAGGAGTATGGCGTCCTTGCAGAGATGCTGGATGTTCCGGGGGTTGCGGCCATTGAGCTCAATGTGTCCTGTCCCAATGTGAAGGAAGGCGGCATCGTCTTTGGCACAGATCCGAAGGCTGCCTCCGATGTGGTAAGGGCGGCGAAGAAGTGGACGAAAAAGCCTGTCATATTGAAGCTCTCCCCGAATGTCACGGATATTGTGCTTATGGCAAAGGCCGTGGAGGAGGCGGGAGCCGATGCCATTTCCCTCATCAACACCCTCATGGGCATGGAGATCAACATCCATACATGGAAGCCGACCCTTGGCAATATCACAGGGGGGCTTTCCGGTCCCTGCATCAAGCCCGTGGCCTTGAGAATGGTGTGGCAGGTGGCGAGGCAGGTGAAGATTCCCGTCATTGGCATGGGGGGGATTGCCTCCTGGCAGGATGCCGTGGAGTTTTTCCTGGCAGGCGCCAGTGCGGTGGCTGTGGGAACGGCGAATTTCGTCCATCCCGGTGTTACCATGGATATCATTCGAGGATTGGAACAATATCTTCAGGAGAAAGGTCTCGCGAATATCCGCGAGCTGGTCGGGAAAGTGGAATGCGGATGAGGGAGCGTGGGGAATATGCACGATGATCGACTGATTGTGGCCTTGGATGTACATGCCATGGAGGATGTGGAATCCCTTGTGGAAACCCTGGGAGACAGTGTGACCCACTATAAGGTAGGGATGGAGCTCTTCTACAGTGTGGGTGCCTCTGTGGTTTCCTATCTCAAGGAGAAGGGGAAGCAGGTTTTTTTGGACCTGAAGCTTCATGATATTCCCAATACGGTGGCAGGGGGGCTTTGCTCCCTCATGGGATTGGGCGCGGATATCCTGAACATCCATGCCAGTGGCGGCTATACCATGATGAAGAAATCTGCGGAAGCCCTTCGTGCCGCAGCGGAAAAGCAGGGAATTGCCTGCCCGAAGCTCATTGCCGTCACGGTGCTGACCAGCATCAATGCGGAGGAATGGGCTGAAATGGGACATACGGGAGACATCGGCGAACAGGTCATCCGCCTGGCTGAACTGGCAAAGAAGGCGGGTCTTGACGGTGTTGTGGCATCGCCACAGGAAGCTGCTGCCATAAGGAAGGCCTGCGGGGAGGATTTCCTCATCGTGACGCCTGGGATTCGCCCGGCAGGTTCCTCCCTGGATGACCAGAGCCGTATCTCCACGCCCTCGGCGGCATTGAGGAACGGGGCAACCCATCTGGTGGTGGGAAGGCCTGTTCGTTCCGCAGAGGACCCGAGAGCGGCGGCGGAGAAGATTGTAAAGGAAATGGGGGAAGCATAATGACGGAACAGGAAGTCAAGGAACTGCTCATCGAGACGAATGCCATCATGAACGGGCATTTTCTTCTGACCTCGGGGCTTCATAGCCCCCACTATGTGGAGAAGTTCAATGTATTGCAGCATCCGAAGTATACTCAGCGCCTCTGTGAGGCTATGGCGGAAAAGTTCAAGGATGCAGAGATCGAGACCGTGGTCGGCCCGGTCACGGGCGGCGTGCTTCTTGCCCACGAAACAGGCAAGGCTCTGGGAACCCGTGCCATCTTCACGGAACGGGAAAACGGGAAGATGACCTTTCGCAGGGGCTTTTCCCTTCATCCCGGGGAGCGGGTGCTCATCGTGGAGGATATCGTGACCACCGGCGGCTCCATCCGCGAGGTCATTGATGTGGTGAAGGAGCATGGGGGAGTCCCTGTGGCCGTGAGCATGCTCGTGGATCGCAGCGGGGGCAAGGCGGATTTTGGTGATGTCCCCAGCACGGCCTTGCTGCACATGGATGTGGAAACCTATTCCCCGGAGGAATGTCCCCTCTGCAAGCAGGGCATTCCAATGACAAAGCGGGGAAGGACCGGAAAATAAAAGAACAAACAAGAAGGCTCCCGTCGGATATGGCGGGAGCCTTCTTGTTTGTGCCTTATTTCTTGTAATTACGGTAGGATTCAGCTAAAACCTGAATCGGGTGATATACCACCTGTGGCATTTTGTTCTGGTACAGGCCGTCGGTGATATGCATGCGACAGCTGGGGCAGCTGGCCGTAACGTAATCAGCATTGGTCTTCTTGATATTTGCGCACTTGCGGTCATTGATCTGGCGGGACAGTTCATAGTGAGCAAGACTGAAAGATCCGCCGGAGCCGCAACAGCGGTCCGCTTCGTTCATCTCGATGAACTCAACCCCTGGAATGGACTTCAAGATTTCACGCGGCTGCTTTGTTACCTTGATGCCGCGCACCATGTGGCAGGGATCGTGCATGGTGATCTTCTTGTTCACAGGCCCCATGATATCCTTCTTGTAGCCGACTTCCACAAGGAATTCGCTGATCTCGCGTACCTTGACGGCTACCTTTTCCGCACGTGCCTTCCATTCCGGATCATCCTTCAGCCACTCGGGATAGGTCTTCAGGGCTTCCACGCAGGAGCCGCAGGCGCCGATGATGTACTGCACATCAAGATTCTCAAAGGTCTTGATAGTGTTCTGCGCCATTTCATTGGCCAGGTCGAAACATCCGGAGACATGGACCGGCGTTGCGCAGCAGTGCTGCTTGGGAGGGATGACGATCTCGATGTCATTCGCCTTCAGGACCTCGATCACGGCCTCGCCCATGTCCGTATACATATAGTTGATGGTGCATCCGGTGAAGAATGCCACGCGCATCCTGGCGTTGGGCACTTTGATGACTTCCGGGTACTTGCTCCGGAGCGGCGTGGATGCAAGAGGAGCCGTAGCGCGGTTGGGATCCATGCCGGGAGCGGGGAAACGGGAAAGAACAGCGTTCTTGTCGGGAATCTCCTTGAAGGTAAGCCAGCCGAACATGCCGCCCATGCGGAGAACTGCATTGAAAAGGGGACGGTTGCTCAGGAGTCGGAACACATTCTTCTTGATGGGATGAAGCCCACGCGCCTTGACGGCAGCATTGCGGCCACGCAGGATGAGGTCGTCGGCCTTTACGCCGCAAGGGCAGTTCGCCGAGCAGGTCTTGCAGTTCAGGCACTGCGCCATGATATGGTCGAATTCTTCGGAAATGGGAAGCTTGCCGCTCAGGATACCCTGCATCAGCGATATCTTGCCGCGAGCGACAGAAAATTCCTTGCGCGTTTCCCGGTAAATGGGGCAGCCTGCCTGGCAGTTGCCGCATTTCATGCAGTTTGCTAAAGCATCATCAATATCGGCAAGAAGTGTGGCATCATGTTTATTCAACGCTTCAGCCGTAAGTTCATTTGCCATTTATTAACACTCTCCTAACAGCTTGCCGGGATTCAAGATGAGATTCGGGTCAAGGGCACGTTTGATGTTCCTCATGGCTTCCATGCCCTGCTTGCCATGCTGCAGTTCCATCCACGGCAGCTTGCCGAGGCCAATGCCATGTTCGCCTGAGAGGGTGCCGCCCAATTCCACGGCGCCGCGGAAAATATCATCCATTGCCTTATGGACCCGCTTCATCTCTTCTTCGTCGCGGATATCGCAGACGATGGTCGGGTGCATATTGCCATCCCCTGCATGTCCAAAGGTGCCGATGGTGACATTGTGGTCCTTGGCGGCCTTCTTTACCACGTTGAGGAAAGCAGGGATCTTGCTGCGGGGAACCGTTGCATCCTCGACGAAGGTGGTCGGACGCAGCTTGGCCAGGCAGGGCAGCGCCATGCGGCGGGCCGTCCAGAGCTGGTTCTTGTGTTCGGCGGATTTTGCCATCGTGACTTCACGGGCATTGTTGTCCTGCAGGACCTTCATGACCTTGTCTGCTTCATCCTTTACGATGATCGGATGACCGTCAACCTCGATCAGAAGGATGGCATCGGCATCCACCGGGAGACCAACATGCATGAAGTCTTCTACCGTGCGGATGGAAGCATTGTCCAGAATTTCCAGGGTAGCAGGAATGATCTTTGCGGCAATGATGCCGGAAACTGCGCGGCCTGCATCCTCGATCGTATCAAAGACAGCCATCATGCTCTTCGTGGCTTCCGGTGCCGGCACCAGCTTCAGGAAGGCCTTGGTCACGACACCCAGCGTGCCTTCTGCGCCGGTGAACAGTTTCGTCATATCATAGCCGGATACGTCCTTGACGTTCTTGCCGCCGGTATGGATGATATCGCCATTGGCCAGGACGACTTCCAGTCCCTGGACGTAATTCTTGGTGATGCCGTATTTCAGCCCGCGCAGACCGCCGGCATTCTCGGAAATCGTTCCGCCGAGGCTGGCCGTCTTTACCGTGCCGGGATCCGGCGGATAGATGAGCCCGTACTGTGCGATGTGATCGTTGATGTCCTGTACAACCACGCCGACTTCCACTTCGGCAATGAGGTTTTCCAGGTCGACATCCAGTATCTTGTTGAAGCGGAGCATCAAAAGGACAATACCGCCCTTCAATGGGGCAGTGCCTGCCGAGAGATTTGTTCCGGAACCACGAGGATACACAGGAATCTTATTGGCATTCGCAAGCTTCAATACCTCTGAAACCTCTTGTGCATTGCCGGGGCTTACCACTGCATCCGGCGAATAAAGATGTCCAGGCGTGGCATCGTAGGAATACTCGTACAACGCTTCGGGGGAAGTCAGTACATTTTCTTCGCCTACGATTTTTTTCAATTCATCAATCATTTGCGCTTTATCCAATCCTGCTCTCTCCTTTGTTAAAAATTTAACATAGTAACATCTCATGAGCACCAGACATAGCGGACGGAGTCTATTTGACATTTGCATGGAAATAAAAATATCTCCGACATCCCGAAATATTATAAAAATTCTGTCGGCAACTATGATGGCCTCTAAAATGATATTCTACACTTTAGGGATTAAATGTCAAGTTTTTATACTTATTATTTATACTTATCATGTTTATAGTCTATGTTTCGGTACATCTTGCCGATAAGATATGGAAAAATTTCGCATAAATTTTTTTTGTGGCAGGAATAAGGAATTCCCTTGTCGAATCAAGGCTACAACGGATACAGCAATAGATGCGTCCAGTAGTGCAAGCCTCTGTCTGGCTTGCGGCATTAACGAAAGGGGATAACTCTCATGGCAAAAAAAGTCGCAAAGAAAAAGGAAAAAGAAATCATCAGCAAGACCGCACTGGTTGACAAGATTGCTTCTTCCACAGACGGCATCACCAAGAAAGACATCGCTGCCGTGGTAAATGCATTCATGTCCACGGTTGTGGAGACGGTACGTCAGGGTGATGAAGTCAGGCTCATCGGGTTTGGTACCTTCAAGACCGCGCATCGCAATGCGCGTACCGGTCGCAATCCCCAGACGGGAGACGAGATCAAGATCAAGGCCAGCGATTCTTTTGCTTTCAAGTCGAATATCAAGTTCTGACAGATTTCCCTGGGCGCTGTGTTTGCAGCGCCTTTTTTTTGTTGTTGTCTTTGTCCGTTGTTTGAGGTATGATGAAAAGATAACAGCAGAAACGTGAAGGGGAAGGATCGGCTTGAAAGACGAGACAAAGGAGCGTGTGGAAAAGGAGATTTCCGGATGGGAATATCTTGAGGCGCTTCCGGAGGAATGGTTTGGCTTCCGGTTGCAGAAGGATTTGTGTGTCAATGGCGATATGTATGATATTTACAGCTATGCGAAGGATTCCGTGCACCGCAGCATCACTTCCTATTTCCATGAGGAAACCAAAGAGTACAAGGTGCGGGTGCAGATCGGGCTGGTGGAGTTCTGCCATATCGAGTTCGTCACAGGGGATTTCGTGACCTTTGAGAAGCTGTTGAAGCAGCATTTTGAAACGGTTCTCCATGATCTGGCGGAGTTCAATCCTGGGACCGTCACCAGTCTGCTGCTCGATAAGGGCATCATGGAATGGGACTATGGGAAGAAGCTGCCAGAGGAGCTGGAGGGGTTCCGGCTCTTCATCCGTCCATCGGAACCTGTCCGCATCACCAATGGTTCCTATATCATTTTTGACTATATCGATTTTGACATCTCCAGCAATTTTGATATCTATTACAATATCTTTCGGGATGAGTTCTTCGGGGAGTCGCGCATCCGCAACATTCCCGTCGTGACGTATTCCTTTGATTCGGGGGATCTGGCGGAGCTGGAAACGAAGCTGGAGGCTCACATGCTGCCGTATTTGCAAGAAATCCGCAGGAAGGCGGAAGGGGAGGAAGCGAAGTGATTGTCATTGACAAGGCTGTTCTGCATATCCTGGACTTCAATTCCGGTGTGACGGTGTATTCCGATGCAGAGCTTGACATGCAGGACAGTATCCGGGAGTTTTTGCTGAAGCATATCGAGAAATCCCTGGCCAGCCAGGAGGCAAAGCCGGGGACCTTTTACGAGGACAGCTCCTTTAAGGCGTCCTTGGAAGGGTATGTCAGGGAGGACATGGATTTCATAGCCTTTTCCAAGGAGATTGTCCATACCCTGGAGGAAGCATATACCCATTCCGAGGAAATGGCGTCCTCGGATATCATCCTTTGCGACCTCCGGGTGGATGAGGTGCGGAAGATTGCCCTGTTCAAGTGCAGCAGCCATACGGGGTATGTGCATCAGGTCAACCAGACGGAGACCGGGGTGCGGAACGAGATCATCCACCACTATTCCATCCTGCCGAATCTCAGCCAAAAGATGGATGAATTCGCTTTCGTCGATGTGGAAAGCCAGGCGGTTTCCTTTGTGGGAAAACGATATACCATCGACGGGAACAGCATCTATGTCTTTCCTGAAATCCTGCTGGAGTGCAGCCAGGCCCCATCGCCAAAGGAGGCCATGAAGGGCATTGCCAAGGCTGCAGCGAAGGTGGCCGAGGCCTATGGGCAGGATGAGGTTGCTACGGCTGCCGCAGTGAAAAGCTATATCGCGGAGAACATGGAGCATTCGGAAAGCCTGGACCTTCAGGAGGCGGGGCGGCAGATTTTTCGGGACAATCCATCCATGCAGGCGGACTACGAGGCGCAGATACAGGAAGCTGGTTTCACGGAGCCGGTGCTCATGGACAAGGAAGCGACACTCAAGAAGGTGTGCAGGCACAAGCTAAAGACGGATACTGGCATTGAGCTTACAATTCCCACGGACTATTTCGACAACACGGAGTATGTGGAATTCAACAACAATGAGGACGGCACCTTGTCCATCACCCTCAAGCACATCTCCAATATCGTCAACCGTGCCTGAATTGCAGATTGAAACGAGGTGATGGCATGAAGGTATCTGGTGAGCTCGACAATATCAAAGCCTACATCCTGGAACAGCTGCAGTCCCTTTACGAGCTTTCCGTGCCTTCTTCACAGCTTTCCACCCATGAGCTGAACCAGCGCATGCTGGACATCACCATGGTCCTGGGGCGGGAGGTCGCGGTCTACATCAATCGCCAGGGGAAGGTTGCGGAGGTGTCCGTGGGGGATATCGGCACGGTGGAACTGCCGGAGTTCAAGGCGCGTTCCGAACAGCGGCTTTCCGGCATCCGTTGCATCCATACCCATCCCAGCGGGGATGTGCTCTTGAGTGACCCGGATATCTCATCCTTGCGGCGGCTGCGGTTCGATGTGATGGCCGCAATCGGCACGCAGGGCAAGGATATTGTTGGCTGTATGGGCTTTTTCACCGGGGAGCTGCAGCCTGACGGGACACCGGAGGTTCAATGCTTCGGACCGGTCAAGGAAGCGATCCTCCATAAGGTGAGCATGGTGCAGCTCGTCACGCTCATCAACAAGAAGCTGGGCCGTCATACCATGAAGGACACGAAGGAAGACGAGGAAAGAGCCATTCTGGCAGGAATCGAGAGCATGGGAGCTCCAAGGGCCGGAGCCCCGGGAGAGTCCATGGAGGAACTGGAGCGTTTGGCACAGACGGCCGGAGCGACGGTGGTTGGGAAGTTCACACAGCGCAAGGAACGGCCGGATACTGCCTTCTTCCTTGGAAAAGGGAAGATTGAGGAGATTGGCATGGCCGTGCAGAATCTGGATGCCAATCTGCTCATCCTCGATGATGAGCTTACCCCATCCCAGCAGCGCAATCTGGAACAGGGCCTTGGCATCAAGGTCATTGACAGGACGGCACTCATTCTCGACATCTTTGCGCAACGGGCGCGTTCCCGGGAAGGCAAGCTTCAGGTGGAGCTCGCGCAGATGAAATATCATCTGCCACGCCTTGGCGGGCAGGGGCTTGTGCTTTCCCGTCTCGGCGGCGGCATCGGAACGCGGGGGCCCGGCGAGACAAAACTGGAAGTGGACCGGCGGCGCATCCGCAACAAGATCCACGATATCGAGAGACAGATTGAGGACATACGACGCAGCCGAAAATTGCATCGCAGCCGGCGCAAGGAGTCGAGCATTCCCATGGCGGCCCTCGTGGGATATACGAATGCGGGGAAATCCACCCTTCTGAATGCACTGACAGGTTCGGAAGTCTATGCGGAAGACCAGCTTTTTGCCACACTTGACCCAACGACACGAAAACTGGAGCTTTCCCATAACCAGGAAATCCTGCTGACGGATACGGTGGGATTCATCCAGAAGCTTCCCCATATGCTGGTGTCTGCTTTTCGGGCAACCCTGGAGGAAGTGCAGGAAGCGGATATGCTTCTCCATGTGGTGGATTGCAGCAACAAGGAGGCGGAGCATCAGATTGCCTCTGTCATAGAGGTGCTGAAGGAACTCAAAGCGGAGGCGAAGCCGACCCTCTATGTGTTCAACAAGTCGGATTGCCTGACGGATGAAAAAGCAAGGGAACAGCTTTTGCGGGGCAGGGAGGGGATCTTTGTTTCGGCGCGGGATGGGGCAAATCTGGAGGAACTCAAGAAGAAGATCGAGGCCTTCTTCCTGGATGCCCAGGTGAGGATGAAGGTCCTTGTTCCCTTCCATGACGGGCGTGTGGTCACCGCACTGCATGACCTGAACGCCATCCGCTTGACAGAATATACGCCGGAGGGAACCCTCATGGAGGTGCAGATCCCAAGTTCCAGGAAGGACGAGTTCATGAAATACAGGATAGAGGAGCAGGATGTATGACGTTTTCAAAGAAATTGTTGGATTTGAAGCAGCAGGTTCTGGAGGAATCTGCGCCCTTCTTTCACCGGATCGAGGGAATTGCCGAGGAAAATACGCTGAAGGTGCTGGATGCCATGCGCGAGTGCAAGGTGTCGGATGCTCATTTCAATACGACGTCGGGCTATGCCTACGATGACATCGGGAGGGGAAAGCTGGAGGAACTTTACGCCCGCATCTTTGCGGCGGAGAGGGCATTGGTGCGCACGCAGTTTGTTTCCGGCACCCATGCCCTTGCCACGGTGCTCTTTGGCATCCTGCGCCCCGGGGATGAACTGGTATCCTTGACGGGAAAGCCCTACGACACCATGCAGACGGTCATCGGCTACGACAATCCGAGTCTCGGGTCGTTGAAGGAATTCGGCATTCTTTATGATGAGCTTCCCATGGCAGATGGGAAGGTGGACATCAAAGGGATTGCCGGCAAATTGAAATCCAATACCAGGATGGTGCTCATCCAGCGTTCCAGGGGCTACAGCATGCGTTCTCCCCTTTCCATCGGGGATATCAGGGAAATTACGGCAGAGGTGAAACGCGTCAAGCCCGACTGTATCTGCTTTGTCGATAATTGCTATGGGGAATTTGTGGATGTGGAGGAGCCGACGCAGGCAGGCGTGGATATCATGGCAGGTTCCCTCATCAAGAATCCCGGTGGTGGCATTGCGCCCACCGGTGGATACATCGTTGGGAAAAAGGAGCTTGTAGAGCTGGCATCCTACCGTCTGACTGCTCCCGGTATGGGGGATGAGCTGGGGGCAAGCCTTTCCAACAACCGCCTTTTGTTCCAGGGGCTGTTCCTTGCGCCTCATGTGGTGTCCCAGGCCATCAAGGGGGCTGTTTTTGCGGCGGGGATGTTTGACAGGCTCGGTTACAAGACACTTCCATTGCCTTCGGAGGAAAGAGGGGATATCATTCAGGCCATCGAACTTGGCTCGGCAGAAAAATTGAAGGCCTTCTGCGGTGGCATACAAAAGTATTCCCCGGTGGATTCCTTTGCCGCACCGGAGCCCTGGGATATGCCGGGCTATGCCGACCAGGTCATCATGGCGGCAGGGACCTTCGTTCAGGGCGCTTCCATTGAGTTCAGCGCCGATGGCCCCCTGCGCCCCCCCTACAATGTGTATCTTCAGGGCGGGCTGACCTTTGAGCATGCGGTCATCGGCATTTTGGGCGCGGCGCAGGCAATTGAGGATTTGAATTCATGAATGCAAAAAACTGGAACCGGCGATGGTTCCAGTTTTCTACGTATAATTATAATTGACGGTATACGCCGATTACCTTGCCAAGAACGGTAACGTTCTCTTCATAAAATGGTTCCATGGTGTCGTTTTCCGGCTGCAGGCGGATGCAGTTCTTCTCCCGGAAGAATCGCTTCACCGTGGCGGTGTCATCATTGACGAGAGCCACGACGATCTCGCCATCCTTGGCATCGTCCTGCTGCCTGACCAATATGAAATCCCCATCATAGATGCCGGCGTTGATCATGCTGTCTCCCTGTACCTTGAGCATGAAGGTCTTGTCCTGGGTGCCGATGAGTCCCTGTGGGAAGGAGAATATCTCCTCGATGTTTTCCTCAGCGAGAATCGGGACACCGGCGGTCACTGTGCCGACGAGTGGGACGGGGGTATTCTTTCCCCAGGGTTTCTCGTCGAGGATGTCGATGGCGCGCGGCTTGGTGGGGTCGCGTTTGATCAGCCCGCTTGATTCCAGCTTTTCCAGATAGCCATGAACGGTGGAACTGGACTTCAGCCCCACAGCGTTTCCGATTTCACGGACGGAAGGAGGATACCCTTTCTCCAGAAGGAATTCCTTGATGTACTGGAAGATTTCCTGTTGTCGTTCACTGGCATGACGATTGTGTCGCATTTCATACACCTCCAAATATATATTCGGTTCTTTTCCAAGTATACCACATGTATGTTCGATAATAAAGAGGATTCCAAAAAATTTTCGCAAGGAAGTGTCAGGGAAATGTATCGTGGGACAACATCGAAGGAATATTGATTTCAAGATGCCAAGATGGTACAATTTATACAAGGATTTTACCAAAACTGAAATGGGGTGTATGATATGCGCATCGGTTCCTTATCCACAGACAAAGACCATATACAGTTCCTTTACCAGATTTCCAGCTGGCAGAAGGACAAGGACATCTTCCAGTGGCTCTTTCAGACGATAAACTCCGGGCTGTTCAAGATCCGCCAGGTTGCCTGCCGTGACACCTGGTTCATTGAGGTGAAAGACAAACAGGCGGGAACCTTCCCGAAAGAAAGCCTCAAGTCCCAGGAAGCCTTCATCAAGAGATGTATTGCGATGGAAGGCAATGACTACTATTTCATGGGACAGTACGATAAAAAGGATATTGTGATTGGAATCAATCTCAATGAGAAGTATATTTATCTGACGCGGCGCACGGCGGATACCGGCCTTCATGAAGTCATCGAGGAGAAATTAAAGCTGGCGGAGCCTTTGGAATAAGGATTCGATTGAGATATGCACCGGGGGATGCGGGGGATTTTGCGTGCGTGTGACCAAAAAGATAAAGGAACAGCAGATTGCCGTATTGGAGGACACATATAGGGGAGTCAAGCCGGCTTTGGTTTTCCGCAACCCCTTTGAACTTCTCATAGCGGTCATCTTGTCGGCACAGTGTACGGACAAGCGCGTCAATGTCACGACAGATCGGCTTTTCGCCCGCGCTGCAACGCCGGAGGCGATTGTTTCCATGGGGCTTTCGGAGTTGGAGGAGGAAATCCGGGATTGCGGGCTTTTCCGCAACAAGGCGAAGAATATTTTGGCTACCTGTCAGCTCCTCTGTGAGAAGTACAGAGGCGAGGTGCCGGAGGATTTTGAGGAGCTGCAGAAATTGCCCGGCGTGGGACGGAAGACCGCCAATGTGGTCATGAGTGTGGCCTTCCATCATCCTGCGATTGCCGTGGATACCCACGTGTTCCGCGTGGCGAATCGCCTGCATCTCGCCGTGGGAGAGACTCCTCTGGAGGTAGAGAAGGGGTTGCAGAGAGCCATTCCCAGGGAGAAATGGTCCGATGCCCATCATTGGCTCATATGGCATGGGCGGAAGGTCTGCAAATCGAGGAAGCCGCTCTGCCTTGAGTGCCCCTTGCGGGAGATTTGCCCGGGCAAGGGAAAGGAATGAGGTGTGTATAAGTATGGAGTACAGGAAACCCATCTTTGACGATATTGAGGATATCTACAAGCTCGTCATGGAATATGCCAAGGAAGGCGTTATGCTCGCCCGTTCCCGTAATACCCTCTACGAGACCATCCGTGACATGATTGTGGCGGTGGATGAAAACAACAGGGTTGTTGGAGTAGGGGCGCTCCACATCATCTGGGCGGAACTGGCAGAAGTTCGGACGATGGCGGTTTCTCCTTCGGCGATCCGGCAGGGCATTGGTGCGGAAATCGTCCGCCGTTTGCTGGAGGAGGGAAGGAGCCTGGGGGTGAAGAAGTTCTTCACCCTGACCTACAAGCCGGGCTTTTTCCAGACCCTGGGATTCAGGACAATCACCAAGAATGACCTGCCTCACAAGGTATGGAAGGATTGCATCGAATGCCCCAAATTTCCCAATTGCGACGAGATTGCCATGGAACTGGATGAGTCGGGGGAGATTGGAAGCATAGCAGAGGTACAATGGGAGATTTGAGGATGCCATCGTTCGAGGGTTTCAGCGATGGCATCGTTTTTCGCAGGGGGCAGGGAAAAGAGTGCTGACAGCAGATGTGTTTGTGAATATACCTGTGAAAAGCATTGCAAAGGCATATACCTACCGCGTGCCAGACGCGCTTTCCCATGTGGGAGCCGGATGGCGCGTTTTTGTGCCCTTTGGCGGCCGGAAAGTGGAAGGATTTGTCCTGTCCGTGGCGGAGACGGATGGGGGGGATATCGCACTCAAGGATATACTTGCAGCTGTGGATGATGAGGCATGGTTCACGGAGGAGATGATCGCTGCCGCAAGGTGGCTGTCGGAGTTCTATCTCTGTTCCCTTGCGGAGATGATGCGGCTTTTCATGCCCGGAAAAAGCGGATTGAAGATATCCGTAAGCTATGCGCCGAGGGAAGAGGCACGGGAGCATGTGCTGCTGGGGATGGAACTTTGCCGCAAGGTCTATGAGCTGCTTCTTGAAAAAGGAGCCATGACGAGGCAGGCCATCAGGAAAGCCCTGCCGGAATCCGGGGATCTGCTGGATGGAATACTGGACAAGCTCCTGCATCACAGGGTGATAGAAAAGAGGTACGATGCAGAGAAGCGTGCATCGGCGCAATATGAGAAGTATGTCATTCTTACGGGGAAGGTGACGGAGGAACTTCTGGAATCCTTCCATCGCTGCAAGGCACAGCGGCGCCTTTTGGAACTTTTGCGGGAAAAGCCGGAGCAATCCATGGCGGAGCTGAAGACACAGAAGGTTTCTCCGGCAGTGGTGAAAGCGCTTTGCGAAACAGGCCTGGCAGAGATCTGTCAGAGGCGCGTCCTGCGGGACAGTTACCGGGATCTTGGGACAAAGCATTCTGCAGTCGTGCTTACAAGGGAGCAGGAGAAGGCACTGGAGAATATCTTTCCTTATATGGAACACCGGGAATATCATGGATTCCTGCTCCATGGGGTCACGGGGAGCGGGAAAACGCAGGTTTATATCGAGGCGGCCTCCAGGGCACGGGATATGGGACGGACGGTCATTGTTCTCGTGCCGGAGATTGCCCTGACCGGGCAGCTTGTCATGGCATTCAAGGCGTATTTTCGGCAGGACATCATTGTCATGCACAGCCGTCTGTCCCTTGCCGAGCGCAACGATGCCATCCTGCGGGTGCGGCGGGGAGAGGCGGGAATCATCATCGGTGCCCGTTCGGCCTTGTTTACCCCGGCGGAAAACATCGGCCTCATCATTCTCGATGAGGAACAGGACATGTCCTATAAGCAGGACGAGTCTCCGCGATACCATGCACGGGTTGTGGCGGAGAAACTGGCGCAGCTTCATCATGGGATATTGATTCTCGGAAGCGCCACGCCGTCCCTGGAAACCTTTCATCGGGCGAAAACAGGGAAACTGTCCCTGCTTTCCATGCCGGAGCGCATCGGAGGCTTGTCTCTTCCGGAAGTGAAGTGCGTTGATATGCGGCAGGAGATGAAACAGGGCAACCGCCATATTGTTTCCCGTGCGCTGGAGCGGTTGATCGGGCAGACACTGGCGGAGCATCAGCAGCTCATCATCATGCTGAACCGGCGGGGATTTTCCACGTTTGTCATGTGCCGCTCCTGCGGTACGGTCCTCAAGTGCCGGTTCTGCGGGCTGCCTCTGGTCTATCATAAAAACGGAAGGCTTTGCTGCCATCACTGCGATGTCCAGGAGGAAGTCCCTTCTACCTGTCCTAAATGCGGCAGCCGTTACATCAAGTACTTTGGCTCCGGCACGGAGAAACTGGAACAGGAGCTTCACATGCTTGCACCGGAAGCGAGAGTTGTCCGCATGGACAGGGACACGACGGGGAAAAAGTTCGCCCATCAGGAGATCTTGGGAAAGTTCCGGCGAGGGGAGTACGATATCCTTCTCGGGACACAGATGGTGGCGAAAGGGCATGACATTCCCAATGTCACTGCCGTTGGGATCATAAGTGCGGATTCCAGTCTTCACATGCCGGATTTTCGGGCGGCAGAGCGATGTTTCATGCTCATCACCCAGACAGCAGGCCGTGCAGGACGGCATTCCGTCAAGGAGCCACACGATATGGAGGGCGGTGGAACAGAGTCTTGCGGCCATGTGGTTGTCCAGAGCTACAATCCGGAACATTATGCCGTGACCTGTGGCATCGCACAGGATTATGAGGGGTTCTATGCACAGGAGATTGCCATGCGGAAGAAACTCTTCTATCCCCCGTTCAGCCGTCTGGTAAAACTCCTTTTCCAGCATGGGGAGGAGGAGACGGCAAGGGAACATGCTGCGGGATTCGTCGAACGCTTTCGCAAGCACTTTGCCGGGGAGGAAAAACAGCAAGTCATAGGGCCATCCCCTGCCATGATTTCCAACTTTCGCGGAATCTTTCGATTCGTTGTCCTCATCAAGACTGCGGTCCTTGGGGATGTGCAGTCCTTTCTTCGACAGGAAGGGCTGCAGACGAGAACAGATGTGGCAATTGATATCGATCCGATAACGATGATGTAAGATGCTGTAAGCAAGGAGGAATTTTTTCGTGTCATATAAAGTAGACATTTTAGGTGTTCAGGTGGATTCCCTGACGATGGCGGAAGCAGTTGACAAGGCAGATCAGTTTATGGAGGAAAAGGCGTGCGTCCTGATTGCTACGGCGAATGCGGAAATGATCATGCGGGCAACCCATGACAAGGAACTCAGGGACATCCTGAATGCAGCCGCCCTGGTTGTGCCGGACGGGGCAGGCACGGTATGGGCGGCGCATCATCTGGGATATCAGATGCCGGAACGGGTGGCAGGCTATGACCTTGCCCAGGAACTCATGCGGCTGGCACCGGCAAGGAAACGCCGCATATACTTTTTCGGGTCTGCGCCCGGAGTTGCTGACAAGGCGAAGAAAAAGGCGGAAGAACTCTATCCGGGCATTGAGATCGTTGGCACAAGAAACGGATATTTCAAGGAGGCGGACGAGCCTGCAATCATTGCGGACATCAAGGAAAAGAAGCCCGACCTCCTGCTGGCGGCCCTTGGCGTTCCCAAGCAGGAAAAGTGGCTGAATGCCCACAAGGAAGAGCTGGGTGTCCCTCTCTCCATTGGCGTCGGCGGAACGCTGGATGTCATGGCAGGGGTCATGAAACGCGCTCCGCGATGGATGCAGAAGGCAAAGCTGGAATGGCTGTTCCGCGGCATGCTTCAGCCCAAGAGAGCCGGGCGTCTTCTTGCTTTGCCAAAATTTGTCCTCAAGGTGCACAGCTACAAGAAATAAGAGTGGGTTTGCCCTTGGCAAAACCTGAACAATACGTTATAATGTCTAGGATGTAAAGATTGGAGAGCGGGGAGGTGTATACGTGGCTCCTATCGTACATGAAGGTTATGTGTTTATTGGGGCTTCCTTGGTATTGGCCATTCTTTTGGGGGTGACCATCCATCCCTATGCGGCAGTTCCGCCTGCTGTTCTGGCAGGATACTTTGCTTATTTCTTCCGTAATCCGAAGCGCGACATCGCCATGGATGACAAGGCGATCATCTCGCCTGCGGATGGGACGGTACAGGATATTACCCCTGTGGAATACGATGATTTCATCAAAGGGGCTGGAAACAAGGTCACGGTGTTCATGTCCGTTTTCAACGTGCATGTGAACCGCAGCCCGATTTCCGGGGAAATCAAATGCCAGAAGTATGTATGCGGGCGATTCCGTCCGGCGTACAAGGATTCTGTAGGCTTTGAGAATGAACATCATCTTATCGGTATAGAAAACAGTCGTTTGCGCATCACCGTAACGCAGATTGCGGGAATCCTGGCAAGGCGTATCGTATCCTGGGTGACCTTGAATGATACCCTGCGTCAGGGCGAACTGTATGGCATGATCCGCTTTGGCTCCTGTCTGGAGATTGTCATGCCGGAGGATGTGCAGGTTATGGTGAAAAAAGGAGATAAGGTCGTCGGTGGGAAGACGATTCTTGGGAGGATAAAGGACGAATGCTGAAACATTTGATACCGAACGCCTGTACGTCGGCAAACTTGTTCTTTGGGATGTGTTCCATACTTTCTACATTTCATGACGATCTGTTCATGGCGTCTGTCTTCATTTTGCTGGCCTTGGTCGCCGATGGCCTCGATGGGCGCACGGCGCGCTTTTTTGGCGTCAGCAGTGAACTGGGAAAGGAAATGGATTCCCTGTGTGATCTGGGTTCCTTTGGCGTAGCGCCGGCAATCCTTGCGTACAAGTTCTGCCTTGGTTCCTATGGCTATCTGGGCTGGCTGGTCGCCATCTTCTTTGCCCTTTGCGGCATGTGGCGGCTGGCGCGTTTCAATGTGAATACGGATGTGGTTCATGGGTATTTCATGGGATTGGCGATTCCTGCGGGCGGCTGCATCGTGGCATCCACCACGTTGCTTTTTACGGCCCTGGGGATTGAGCCACAGATGTTCGGCTATGTCTATCCTGTGACCATGGCTGTGGTTGCCTATCTCATGGTCAGCCATGTGCATTATCCCGATTTCAAGGGAGATGGGGAGACACTGTTCCTTTTGCCGAAGGCATTGGCTGTCCTCATGTTTGCGGCGATTCTTTTCTTTGGCCGTGAAGCGATTCTTCCGGCTCTTTTGGTGGCCATTTTCTGCACCTACGCAGTCTTTGGAATCATCAATTCGCTCTTTGCCTTGTTTGCCAAGACCGAATAAGGAACTGTCAACTTTTTGGAGGAGATTTAGTTTCATGTTACACCCTTTTGACATCATCATGGTGCCAATGCAGATTGTCATCTTTTTGTTTACGTTATATTTCTTCGTCATAGGCTTCTGCGGCATGTGGCGGAAGAAGGAAGAGAAGATTCTGGTTCCCAAGAGCACCTTTGCTGTCATTGTTGCGGCGCATAATGAAAGCGCGGTCATCGGGCAGTTGGTGGACAATCTTCGGAACCTCAATTATCCGAAGGATTTGTATGACATCTATGTCATTGCCGATAATTGTTCCGACAACACGGCTGAGATTGCCAAGGAAGGCGGGGCGATTGTCTGCGAGCGCACGCATCCCACCAAGAAGAGCAAGGGCTTTGCCCTGGAATGGATGTTTGACAAGCTCTTCAAGATGGAGAAGCAGTATGACGGCATTGTGATTTTTGATGCGGACAATCTGGTTCATCCTCAGTTCCTCATGGAAATGAACAACCGTCTTTGCAAGGGCGACAGGATCATCCAGGGCTATCTGGATGCCAAGAACCCTTATGATACCTGGGTGGCAGGAACCTTTGCCATCGCGTTCTGGGTCATTGACCACATTTCCCATCTGGCAAAGACGAATATCGGCCTTTCGGCTGTGCTCGGCGGCACCGGCATGTGCATTGCTTCGGATGTGCTGAAAAGATATGGCTGGCGTGCTACCTGTCTCACCGAGGATATGGAATTCACCATGGAGTCTTTGGCGGAGGGCATCAAGACCACCTGGGCACATGATGCCATCGTTTATGATGAGAAACCCCTGACCTTCAAGCAGTCATGGAACCAGCGCAAGCGTTGGGCGCAGGGCCAGTTTGACGTGGCGCATCGCTACATACCGAAGATGCTGGTGGAGGGGTGGAGACAAAAGGACATCCGCATCTGGGATGGCTGCATCTATCTTCTGCAGCCCCATTTCCTCATGCTGTCCACCTTCTTTATCATCATAAGCTATCTCCAGCTGGCATTCCCGCCATTCTACACGAATATCTACAATTTCATGCCCTCCCAGCTCATGACGGCGATCATGCTGGGGCAGTATATCCTGCCGATGATCATCCTGTTCAAGATTCGGGCAAAATGGAAGGCATGGCTTTACATGCTTCTTTATCCGGTGTTCATCTATACATGGATTCCCATCATTTTTCTTGGGTTCATCCATCGCAACGAGCATGAATGGAGCCATACCAAGCATACCCGTTCCATGAGCTACGATGATATCATGGGCAATGTCAAGAATACGCGGGGGCTTCCCGGAAACAATACAGACAAATAAGTATAGAAAAGCTGCGGAGTCTTCCGCAGCTTTTTTGAAAGGGTGAGAAAAGAATGTTCAGGATACAGGTAAAAGAGGAGTTTGAGGCTGCCCATCGCATTGAGGGCTATCCCGGCAAATGCAGCCGCTTGCATGGGCACAGCTGGACAGTGGAAGCGGTTGTTGTGGGGAAAAAGCTGGACGAGCTTGGCATGCTGGTGGATTTCAAGCTTGTCAGGAAGGAACTGAAGGAGATCCTTGACCGCATGGATCACCAATACCTCAATGAAATGCAGCCCTTCCTTGATGGGTGCAATCCGACGGCAGAAAATATGGCGAAATACGTCTATGAGGAACTCGCCAAAAACGATATTTTCCGGGAAGGCATAGGGCTGCAATCCATCTGTGTCTGGGAATCGCCCCATTCCTGTGTGTCCTATGAGCCCGATGAGGAGTAGCCCCATGGAAAAGAATATCATAGAGATCTTTTCTTCCATTCAGGGAGAAGGGAAATATGTTGGATGCCGGCAGGTCTTCATGCGCTTCGAGGGATGCAATGTCCACTGCCGATACTGCGATACGGAAAACCGGCCGGGGATGCATGAAAACTGTCAGGTGGAAACTGTTCCCGGAAGCCACCGGTTCGAATTGGTGAAAAATCCCTTATCCACGGAACAGGTGCGTGAGATCGTCGCAAAGATGCTGAGAGAGGTGCCCCATCAGGCCGTCAGCTTCACGGGAGGGGAACCGCTTCTTCATGCAGAGTTCATTCAAAGCATCGCAAAAGGTCTTGGAACGAAGATATTTCTGGAAACCAACGGGACACTTTACGAATCCCTGGGGAAAGTCATCGGGGATGTGGACATCATCAGCATGGATATCAAGCTGCCGAGCATCGTGGGAGAGCCCCTTTGGGAAGCCCATCGCAGATTTTTGGAGATCGCCCGGCAAAAGGACCTCTATGTCAAGATCGTGGTATCCGAGGAAACGGAATCAAAGGAATTTCAGCAAGCCATCGAATTGCTTGAGAAAACAGCACCGGAAGCCCTTCTCATCATCCAGCCGGTCACGCCCTGCGGCGGCTGCAAGGCAGCATCCCCCAAGAAAGTCCTTGATTGCCAGGCATACGCTTTGAGGCATTTGAAGGACGTGAGAGTCATCCCACAGACACATAAGATGATCGGGCAAATGTAAACGAAACAAAATTCCTAAGTCAATGGCAGAGGCCTTTTGTGCTTTCAGCATGACGGATTTTACTACGATTTTCCCCCACAATCCGATGGACGATGAGGAACTGGCCCGGAAGGTGGGATTGGTGTGACGGATTCCTGTTTTGCAAGTGCTTCACTGGACACCAATATCCTCATCCACTTATGGAAGGGAAAGGGAATATCGAAGAAAGTGACGAGGCCGGCATTATGCCGGTCTTTTTATGCTTGAGGGACAACAGGGAAAGATTTTATAGTTTTTTTCTCCCGGCACTTGACGAAAGTATGTTCTATGGATATAATGATAGGAAAAAATAATATATATTTTCTGTTCTAGGGGGTGTAAGGTATGAGCAAGCAGATAAATTTCAAGGTAGATGCACAGAAATCCTTGATTTAACGTTCGGCATAATTGTTAGTAGTTTTATTGTTAAGGAGAAACGTTATGGCACATGTGTATATAGCTGTTGCAGTAGCACGCAAGGATAGAAAAGATAAAGACTGTTATAATGATGCATTTAATCTACTTTGTGAATATATTCCAGCTTATTTTGATTATATAGATGAGGATGATGTGTGCCAGTATACGGTTGAGGAAGTACGAAATAATAAAGAAATTTTAACAAATGTATATGCATACTTTACTGAATACGAGTCTTATTCAAAGGATTTAAATGACTGGAATATTGAAAATGGATTGCTCTGGAATTTACGTGCTGATGATTTAATTTATATATTTCATTGTCATGAGTAGCATTCGGTTTTATTTATGATGTCATTTTCCAATTATAGTATAAAAATGACATCGTTATGATATTCTAAGAAAATATAGTCAGGCAAGTTTCTTTCGGGAAGGTATATAATTTTGCCTTCAAAGCTTAATAGCAACTGTTTGCTAACTTCATCAAGACATGGATGCTTTTTTAAACTGTCTGATACTAAAATGGTTTTGTTGATTTTGTGTATACTAATGAGGCCAAGGTCAAAGGCTCTATGACTTAAATAGTTAAGGCATATTCCATTGGAAGGAGTCAGACAGTCGTTTATGTTTTTGCATTTACTGTATGGCATTATATGACAGGCTTGTAACAATTCGGGAATGGCAATACCTGTCATGCAACACCTCTCATTATAGGCACTTAAGACAGCTTTACGAAAGAAGTCTTGACCTCTTCTTGCAAGAATATTTTTTTCCTTGGCAGTATATGATTTGAGGTCTGTTGTTTCTGGTAAACCAATGTTAGTAGAATTTGTGTTTGTGCTCGCATGATTATAAGAGCACAAAATACGCTCTTTCTCAAGTAAAAGGTATTGAAATTTTCCTTTGAATTCTGTCCATATTTCTTTATCTAGTTTGCTTCCGTGAGGTAAAGAGGTTACTCCTCTGTTTAATAATCCTTCATCCAATGAAGCAAGATTTACCATCTTCATAATTAATGACGATAATGATCGATGCATTAAATCGGACATGGACTGCAAGTATTTATTACTCCTGTTAATTTTTCCGTAGGGTATTTCATAGTATAAAGATAAAGCAAGGATGGTTTCATCACGTGTCCATTTTTTTCCGTAATTGCTAGTCTTTGTCATCATGACCCTCATTATTTATAGTGAAGTAGCAGACTAATGATATTATAATATTTTCAAACAGAAAATTCAAGAGAATTCTTTTAATTCCCTGAAGGGCGACTTCCCCAAAGACTATGATATGTCAGCCGCTGCCAGGCAAATCTACAATGATGTTTTTGACCACTTGGAAAATATCGTAGAGAAGCCGGATCACGAGCTTTTGGAATGGACGAACATGGAATATGATCTATTCCAGCGTATTGAAGAAGTACAGTATGGTGGTGTGATACGGGGCGGTTTTGCTTCCATGCAGGATTTCATTGACACCGCCAACTCTGTACTTAACAGACGCAAGAGCCGTGCGGGCAAGTCCCTGGAATATCACCTGGAGGCAATATTCCAAGGGAACAAACTCAATTATGAATCCCAGGTGATTACGGAAGAAAGAAAACGCCCTGACTTTATTTTCCCCAGCGGCAGTGTGTATCATAACCCGGCTTACCCTGCCGATAAGATTGTGGTGCTTGGTGCCAAGACTACCTGCAAAGACCGCTGGCGCCAAGTCATAAACGAGGCTGACAGGGTAAAGACAAAATATCTGTGCACTCTGCAGCAGGGCATTTCTCCCCAGCAGCTTAGCGAGATGGAAAGTGAAAATGTGGTGCTGGTGGTGCCAGAAAAGTACATAAAGGCTTATCCGAAGGAGCATAGGGAGAAAATTTTCTCTCTGGCAAAGTTTATACAGTTTGTGCGGGAGAAAACTGCCGTCTGATGTGAGGGCATAAGAATGGACGTACTGACCAAGGAGCAGAGGCACCATAATATGAGCCGAATCAGGGCGGCTGATACAAAATCAGAAGTATTGCTGAGAAAGGCTCTGTGGAAAAAAGGGGTGCGGTATCGGAAGAATTACACCGCCCTGCCCGGAAAACCGGATATTGCCCTGACACGCCAGAAAATTGCTATCTTTGTGGATGGCGATTTCTGGCATGCCCGGGGGCACCAAGACAGGCCGGGAGAGCAGGTGGCATCCAACATGGAGTATTGGCAGAAGAAGCTGGCTCGCAATGTGGAGCGGGACCGGGAGGTTGCCGACGAGCTGACGGAATTGGGCTGGCTGGTGTTGAGGTTCTGGGAAACTGATATAAAAAGGGACCTGGCAGGGTGTGTGGGGAAGATTGAGGAATATTTGTGAAATTTCATGTTGTTTCGTCTGACATATTGACAAGAATGTATGTTCTAATATATAATGAAAAATAATAAAGAGAGGCATGAGGAAGATTTTGCTACACCTGCCCTGGGTTCGTGTTATAATGTTATTCACTATCTTTAGATTTACGGGGGTATAACATGCAATTTCAATTAGGCGAGCTTTTTTCTGGCCCGGGCGGCCTTGCCTGTGGGGCCCTGAAAGCAAAGGTCAATGTGGCCGGTCAAGAGGATTGGAGCATTGCTCACGCCTGGGCAAACGATTATGATGAGTCCACTTGCCAGACGTACCGGCATAATATTTGCGGTAAAGATGATGACGAAAGCGTATACTGCGGTGATGTGCGTGAGCTGGACATCAGCAGGGATAACCCTCTGTTTGCCCAGCACCCCTTCAATGCTTTCGCCTTCGGATTTCCTTGCAATGATTTCTCTACCGTGGGGGAGCAGAAGGGCTTTGAGGGCACCTATGGCCCTCTCTACACTTATGGTGTCAGGGTGTTGCAGACCTTCCAGCCGGAGTGGTTCCTGGCGGAGAACGTCAGTGGTCTTTCCAGTGCCAATAATGGCGGGGCGTTCCCAAAGATTCTTGAGGATCTTCATGCCTGCGGCTACAACCTTTACCCACACCTTTACAAATTCGAGGAATACGGTGTGCCCCAGGCGCGGCACCGTATCATCATCATTGGCATAAGGAATGACCTGGATTATGTCTTCTACCCGCCCTCTCCGGAACCTTACAGGGGAGTAGATATTTCCGTGGCTACAGCGC
This sequence comes from uncultured Veillonellaceae bacterium, assembly GCA_902801565.1. GTDB lineage: Bacteria > Bacillota > Negativicutes > Selenomonadales > Selenomonadaceae > UBA3796. The sequence continues at coordinate 133,568 of CADCIX010000007.1, forward strand.
TTGCTGATATTCCTGATGATGCACCCAACAGCGAAATGCCCATGATGACCAAGCGGGTTAAGGAGAGACTTTCCTATATCAAGCCTGGTGAGAATGCTTTCAATGCTGAGGGGCTGAAAGCCCACCCGGAACTGCAGTTGAATGTCAAGGGTGCCAAGATCAGTCAGATCTACCGTCGGCTTCACCCGGAAGAGCCCGCTTACACGGTGACGGGCTCCGGCGGGGGCGGCACCCACATATACCACTGGAGCGAGCCGAGGGCTCTTACCAACCGAGAGAGAGCCCGCCTTCAGACTTTCCCCAACGACTACAAGTTCATGGGGACGAAGGAGGAAGTGCGCCGCCAGATAGGCATGGCGGTGCCTGTGGACGGTGCCCAGGTCATCTTCGAGGCTGTGCTCAAGACCTTTGCTGGCATTGAGTATGAGCATGTGGATTGCAATATAGAATTTAATAATGATTAAGTAATGATGAGTCATTGCCTGTAGGTGGATGGCTCATTTTTTGAAATGCGATGGGATGAACAAGGAAAATTTTGATTATTATACATAATAACAATTATTAATGGTGAGAAGTGAGGAAATTTATCATGCAGGCCTAAAATATCATGATATAATAATTAAAGATATATTAAAGCAAAAAAGGACTTGTCAGATGAAAGATATTGAACTGCCACCTAATGCCTTGTCCATTATGGAATCGACACGTGCGATTGGATATTCGCTGGAGACAGCTGTAGCCGATATCATTGATAACAGTATTACCGCAAAAGCAAAAACAATCATCATTCGTTATTCGCCGAATGATGGATATGTTTATATTTTGGACGACGGGCATGGAATGGATGCCGAAGAGCTGAATCTTGCCATGCAGTATGGTGGTAAGAATCCCCTGATGGACCGCGATAAGGAAGACCTGGGCCGCTTTGGTCTTGGCCTTAAGACGGCTTCTCTCTCCCAGTGCCGTTGCCTGACGGTCATTTCTAAGCGGCTTGACAAGGCGCCGGAGGGCCGGCAGTGGGATCTGGACCATATTACAGGCACCGGAAAATGGTCACTCCGTATCTTGAACAAAAAAGAACTTACGCAGATTCCAGGATGGGATCTTTTCAGCAAGCAGGAATCAGGCACGCTTGTTGTGTGGAAAAATTTGGATAGATTGATGCAGGGAAGCGACGCCTCCGATGTGCTTTCCGAAAAAATGGCGAAAGTCGAAGGTCATCTGTCACTGGTATTTCATAAATTCTTATTGGGGCTCAAAGGTGTTCCGAAGCTTTCTATACTCATGAATAATCGTGAAGTTGAGCCAAGCGATCCATTTTTGACATCTAACCGGAATACGCAGATACTGCCAGCAGAAACTATTCCAAAGTACAACATAAAGGTTACGCCGTATATTCTTCCAGTAGCAGCAAGACGACATAAGGGCGACCCGAAAAAGCTAGGCATTACAGATAATCTGCTTGTATCCCAAGGCTTCTACATTTATCGGAATTATCGTCTCATCAGCTGGGGCACTTGGTTCAAAAAAGCACGGAAAATACCTGAAAACCAGTTGATACGTGTGGAGGTGGAGATTCCAAGCACTTATGACCATGAATGGGTGCTTGATGTAAAAAAATCCCGCGTCAACCCGCCGGATATTATCATCAAATCGCTGAATCAGCGGGTAGAAAATCTACGCATTCGAGCAGAGCGTACACGCAACTATCGTGCCAAAAAGCAGATGGACAAAGAAATCGAACATATTTGGTTGCGTGAGGAACTGAGAGAAGGCGGTATCATCTACCGTGTAAATCCAGAATATCCGCTGATTAAATTAATGCTTGAGCAAAAAAATGTGACGCCAGCCCGTCTGCTGAAGGTTTTCGAGCTGTTGGGGCGTCTGCTTCCAGTCCATCAGATGCGTATCGACATGGACGTGAAGGATGTGAAGACAGACCACGAACATAACAAAAAAGAACTCGAAGAACACAAAGAAGAGATGCGCAAAATGCTACAGGAGGTCTTAGACGTACTCCCTGCAGGAAACCGCATGGCAATGCTTCGGGATTTAAGCAAAACCGAGCCGTTTAATCAATATAGGGATGTAATCCATGAGATGGAGGGAATGCTGTAATGATTGACGAGAAGAAAATAGAAAATGTCCAAAGTTTTCTCTACAGTTTTATCATGCAAAAATCCGAAAGTGCTAATAAGGTCTTTACGAGAGATGAATTGAAAGCTGAAGTAAATGAAATTCTTCCTATATTAGAAATGAAGATGGGCAAACTTAACGAAGAGGAATACCAACGTGTTATTGTTGCTTTGGAAGGTCGCATTACGGTCAAGATGGTCGGCATTGAAACCGTCTTGGAGGACAAAAAGTCTGAGCACAAGAAATGGTTTATCAGCCGCCGTGCTAATCTCGAGATGAAACACTGGGGGCGATATTACGATTATCTGAAATATATTAAAAAATGGCCGATTGCTTCCATTAGCAGCCTCGATACCTCCTCTGATCGTATTATGGACCTCATAGGAGATCCGACTATTCAGGAGCCGTTTCTACGTAAGGGACTCATTGTTGGCGACATCCAGTCTGGTAAAACAGCATCTTATACGGCACTGGTCAATAAGGCTGCCGACGCCGGATACAATATTATCATCATCCTGACTGGCATGATGGAAGACCTACGTCAGCAGACACAGAAACGTTTGGAAGAAGAGTTTATCGGCTCAAGAAAAACCATAGCCGCAGAAGGAAGCAATAACCGTTTCGAAACTGATGTGATTGGTGTCGGCAGATATCGGGGGCCAGAGCTTCCTCCCGATTCATATACATCTATTCTTCACGATTTTGATATTACGAAAGTAACTCACGAGGGTGGAGGAATATACACCAGTAAGGTTCCTATACTGATGGTCATCAAAAAGAATTCCAATGTCCTGAAAAACCTGATTGAATGGCTGGAATCTCAAAAGAAGAAATTCGGGCATATGCAGATTAAGCCGTCCTTACTCATGATTGATGACGAGGCTGATAATGCCAGTATAGATACATCTAAAGACGGAGAGAATCCCAAAGCCATTAATCGCGGAATAAGAACTATTTTGAACCTGTTTGAACGTTGCTCCTATGTTGGTGTAACGGCGACACCATTTGCCAATATCTTTGTACGTCCGGATATCGATGATGACCTTTCTTATAAGAAAACTGTCCAGGAGCGCAAGGACCTGTTCCCAAGCGATTTTATTTACTGCCTTCCAACACCGGATACGTACATCGGCGTTAATTCTATTTTCTCCGAAGATGGAAAATATCATAACATACTGAAAACCATTAATGTGGATGAGATGGAAGCCTTTGTACCTGCTAAGCATAAAAAGGGTTACAAAGTTCCCAGTGAGATGCCACATGACCTTATCAAAGCTTTGAATTATTTTGTGCTGGCAAATGCAATTCGTGATGTACGTGGCGATGAGAAGAAGCATCGCTCCATGCTGATTCATATCTCCCGTCTGACCGATGTACAGGCAAGCATCAAAAAAGTCATTGAGCCGTGGCTCATGGAACTGAAGCGCGACCTTAGGTGCTATGCTTCCCTTCCAGTGGATGAGGCTGAGAAAGAATCCTCGAAAATTTTCTCACTCCATCAGGTCTTTGACGAGGAGAATCTGGCTGCTTGTCCGCCAAAGGTCACTTGGGAAAAACTTTTGAAGAATTATCTGATGAGAGCCGCGGAACCGATTACACTCATCCTGCAAAACTCCGAATCGGAGGACTCCCTTGACTATGATGCCCATGAAGACGGTCTGCGTGTCATTGCCTTAGGCGGCAACAGTTTTTCACGTGGCTTGACACTTGAGGGGTTGTGCGTTTCATACTTCTATCGCCATAGCAAAATGTATGACACTTGGTGCTATGTCAAGATTTAAAGCAAATTAAAATGAGAACTTTTCAGCGTCAAACAAACATTTGTTTTTTAAGCAATGTTTGTGCCGTCGCGTAACGT
>CADCIX010000008.1 GCA_902801565.1 uncultured Veillonellaceae bacterium
GTTCCACCTGTTCCCATTCCGAACACAGTAGTTAAGCATCAAGAGGCCGAAAGTACTTGGCTGGCGACGGCCCGGGAGGATAGGTAATTGCCGGTTTTTACTCCTCGATAGCTCAGTCGGTAGAGCGTCTGACTGTTAATCAGAATGTCACAGGTTCGAGTCCTGTTCGGGGAGCCATTTAGAAAATAGACCTTTGGGTTTATTCATATATTATCCCAAAAATGATTGGGGTATAGCCAAGTTGGTCAAGGCACGGGACTTTGACTCCCGCATTCGTTGGTTCGAGTCCAACTACCCCAGCCAATTTGGTTTTTATGTAGGATGACTCACTAGCTCAACTGGCAGAGCAACTGACTCTTAATCAGTAGGTTCACGGTTCGATTCCGTGGTGGGTCACCATTTTGGGCGATTAGCTCAGCTGGGAGAGCGCCTGCCTTACAAGCAGGATGTCAGCAGTTCGATCCTGTTATCGCCCACCACGGCCCGGTAGTTTAGTTGGTTAGAATGCCGCCCTGTCACGGCGGAGGTCAGGGGTTCAAGTCCCCTTCGGGTCGCCATTTGTAAATGGTATGGCAAAGCCATATTATGATATTTATTGCCTCGGTAGCTCAGTTGGTAGAGCAGGGGACTGAAAATCCCCGTGTCAGTGGTTCGATTCCGCTCTGAGGCACCACTTTCTTGCTGGTGTAGCTCAATAGGTAGAGCAGCTGACTTGTAATCAGCAGGTTGGGGGTTCGATTCCTCTCGCCAGCTCCACTTGAGTTTTATGCGGGTGTAGCTCAATGGTAGAGCCCCAGCCTTCCAAGCTGGTCACGTGGGTTCGATTCCCATCACCCGCTCCATCCTAAGCTTTTGCCGGGGTGGCGGAACTGGCAGACGCAGGGGACTTAAAATCCCCCGGTTGGAGACAACCGTACCGGTTCGATTCCGGTCCTCGGCACCATAAGTGGACGATTTCAACAGCATATCATGCGGTCGTGGCGGAATGGCAGACGCGCTAGCTTCAGGCGCTAGTGGTAGCAATACCGTGGAGGTTCAAGTCCTCTCGACCGCACCATTTTCTTTATATCTTGATGGTTAAGCTGCGGTGGTGGCGGAATTGGCAGACGCGCTACTTTGAGGGGGTAGTGTTCACAAGACGTATGGGTTCAAGTCCCATCCACCGCACCATACTGACCTGTCCAAGAGCCGAAGGCGATTGGGTAACAGGTCGTATGCGAAAATGTCCAAAGAGTCAAGCCCGAAAGGGCGCAGACGATTTGTTGACATTGACCGCTACTGACCTGTGGTGCACAAAATTTCATAGTTTTCGCGGTGGTGGCGGAATTGGCAGACGCGCTACTTTGAGGGGGTAGTGTTCACAAGACGTATGGGTTCAAGTCCCATCCACCGCACCAGATTTTACAGCTCAGGCAGTGCCTGGGCTTTTTTTACTATGAAATCTTAACGAGTCAAGCCCGAAGGGCGCAGAATCGGTTAGATTTCGTGTAAGGGCGTAATGCGAAACACCGTTTCGCACGGAGTTTGGTAAGGGAGGAGATGTTTTTATGTGTATGGGATGGAAAAAAACTTCAATTGTGAGGTGTATGGTATGGGTTCTTGCGGTAATTTTTTTGCTGCCTGTTTCACGTTCTGCGGCAGCGGAGGAAAGCCCTTTGGAGCGGGCGCAATTGGAACTGCTCTGTGCCTTGGTTTCTATGTCCTCCTATGATGATGAGATCAATCTTGTCGTGCGCCATCGATTGCAGGAAATGGGATGGGAATATGAGCCTTTTTTGGAAAAGAGCAATGCGGCCAATACGAACACCTTTTTGGTGCATCGAAACATTCCGGATTCCGATCAGGAAATCTATATCCTTGCTTTTCCCGGGACGAGCAGCGCAAAGGATGCGGAAGTGGATCTTCGCATGCACCGGGTTCCTTTTGGAGGTACCAGTCCTCAGGAATTCTTTGAGACTGCCCAGAGGAAGGATTTGAATACCTCTTCCTATCCCTTTGTCCACCAGGGGTTCAATGATTATACCTATACGGCCTTGTTTAAGACTCCTTTGAAGGATTATGGGGATGGAACGGATACGCTGGGGGAAATTATTGCCGGGAAGCTGTGCGGGGAACCCGAAAGGAAACTTATCCTCACAGGACACAGCCTTGGGGGAGCCGTTGCAATTCTGGCGGCGGCGCGGCTGGCGGATATGGGCGTTGCCCCGGAGCAACTGGATGTCATTACCTTTGGGTCGCCGGCGGTTGGAAATGAGAGTTTTGCTCGCCGGTATGAAACGCTATTCCCCCTTTCCCGTATTGTCATAGATGGTGATCCTGTGCAGGGCACCATCCAATCCGTTCACGGCGGTTATGTCCAGTTTGGCCGCCGCATCGACAGGAAGAAGAACCGCAATTCCAACCTGTTTGCCCATACCATAGCTGTGTATCTGGATGATGCCCTGCGGAACTTTTATGATGTCAGGAAGGAGCAGGGAGAACTTCTCACTCCTTATCTGGAAAATTGTCCGAGTGTGGCGGCCAAGGTGTATGTTCCCTATATGGACATTCAAATGGACAAGGAGATTGCAGGTGACGAGTACTATATGCGGGAGGCGGTAAAGGATATCATTTGTGGCCGCATCAGCCAGCCGGTCTTTGGGGAAGATCCGGAGGAGGCGGGCCTTTCGGTGCTTTGCGAGAAGGGAAAGCGCTTGGGATGTGATTATGTTCTCGTGGAGGATTTCCGTGGGACACGGATAAAACAGGAGAGGGACAACTTCCAGATCGTGATGGAGGAGATGCTGTACGATGTGGACGGACAGCTTATGGAGATACAGTCAAACAGTACGACGACAAAAAAGATGACGCCGCTGGAAGCAGCCCTCTATGTGCAGATGGCTGGGCGGGATAGCCGGGAGGAGGCTATGGAACGTCATTCCACCAATACTCTTCCGAAATAGACGATCGTGCCCAGAAGAAGGATGAAGGGCACGTAGATCCGCATGGTAAGGGAGAGGAGCCTGCTCTCGGAGCCTGCCCCGGCCGCACCGATGGCCGCCACGCCGATGGCGATGCTCTGCGGGGCAATGAGTTTGCCCGCGCAGGCGCCTGTCGCGTTTGCGGCGGCAATCCATGCCTGTGCAGCAGGACTTGCGCCAATGGCGATGGCGGCATCCATCTGCAGCTTGCCCAGCAGGATGCAGGTCGAGGTTGCCGATCCGGTGATGAACCCGCCGATGGAACCGATGAAGGCGGAGATGAAGGGATACATGGTTCCCGTTGCGGCAACCGTCATGTCGGCAATCGAGGTGGTCATGCCACTGTAGCCCATGACCTTTGCCGTGGCAATGATGGTGATGATGGTGACAAAGGTGGGGCGAAGGCTGAAGATGGTGCTCTTCAGGACGCTGAGCATCTCATGGATGGGGACTTTCTGCGCGAGGGCGGAGACGAAGGCGGCGAGGAAGATGATCATGCCCGGCGTGGCAATCCAATAGAAGGTGTAGGGAATGCCGCCCTCGCCCCGGTAGATGAGAACAGAGGTCTGGAACATGATCAGCGTCTCATAGATGATGGGGAAGAGCTTGCTGCAGAGCAGCAGGAAGACGAAAATGAGCAGGAAGGGAAGGCAGGCCATGAATGCCTGGGAGAAGGAAATCGAGGCGCCTGTCCCATGGGAAGGCATGGTGTACTCACTTTCCCCGGTGGGAAACAGCTTTGCGCTGGCGACAATGGCTGCCATGGTGAGGATGGAGCCGGCGACGCCTGCAAGCTCTGCACCCATGACATGGGAAACGATGAGTTCCGTGAAGGCGAAGGCAAGCCCGGCAGCGAGACAGATGGGAAACACGCCTTTGATGGCTTTTATGGAATGTCCGGCGATCATGACCATGAGAAAGGGGCAGAGAAGAGAGAGAAGGAAGAGCTGCAGGGCGACATAGGTGGCAATCTGCACGGGATCCGTCCCCATGACACTGGAAAGGGTAACGATGGGGATGCCGATGGAGCCGTAGGCTGAGGGAACGAAGTTCGCGACGAGGCAGACAGCGACGGCCGTTACCGGATGGACACCCATTCCGGCGAGCATGCTGGCCGGAATGGCAACTGCTGTCCCGAATCCTGCCATGCCTTCCAGGAAACCGCCGAATCCGAAACTGATGAGCAGGATGAGGATCCGGGCATCCGTACTGACGGAGGTGAGCATCGCCTTGATGACATCCATGCCCTTGGTGTGGACGGACAGATGATAGGTGTAAATCGTGGCAGTGATGATGAGCAGGATGGGCCAGCAGGCGAGGGCGGTTCCTTCGAGTGCTGCTGTGAGGGTGTGTTCCCAGGGCATGCCGAAGAACTTCGTGCTTGCAAAAAGGGATATGGCAAGTGCGACAGGGCAGGCCTTCCAGGCGGCCATTTTCAGTCCGCTCAAGGCAACGATGAGCCAGAGAATCGGCAATAATGCAATCCAGAACAGGGTCAAGGCAATCATCCTCCCTCACATTTCCCAAGGTCATCTTTATTTTTGTTTTTTATCTTTATTCGCCATTTATTGAAAAAATCCTTGTCCTTGCTTTTTTCATTTTTTTGTGCTAACATGTGGCAATGTGTGAGAAGCGAGACAGGGCAAGGCTTGAGCCTAAACGGTTTTGCTCTCGTTTTGCCGTGTTCGTGTTTGTTTTTCGAGGTAAGGAAGTTTGATCATTATGCCAAAACATATCCATGGTCTGGATGCCTTAAAGACACTGGCCATTCTGGGCGTAACATTTTTTCATATATTCCCCGATAGATTGCCCGGCGGCTATTTGGGGGTCTCATTCTTTTTTGTCATTACAGGCTATCTTCTGGCCTATACTTCTGTGCGGGAATGGCAGGAGCATCGTTTTCGTGTCCTGAACTATTACTGGAAGCGCATAAAGCGCATCTATCCGCTTCTGGTGCTTTTTCTCCTGACTACCATCGGGGTCTTCCATCTTTTGGCCGCGAACGTGGTGGCGGCGGTGCGCCCTGAGGTCATATCCATTCTTTTTGGTTACAACAACTGGTGGCAGATTGCCCAGAACGCGGATTATTTCACCCGCCTTGCGAACATGTCTCCATTTACCCACATGTGGTTCCTTGGTGTGGAGCTGCAATATTACCTTGTTTGGCCGCTCCTTTTCGGCCTTTATGTGGCCTTGCATGAACTGACAGGCCGAAAGGCAGCCATAGGGATCTTTGCCCTGCTGAGTCTCTGCTCTGCCGCAGTGATGCCTGTCCTGTATACGCCGGATATGGATGTCACCCGCCTTTACTATGGCACGGATGCTCGTGTTTACGCACTTCTTTTCGGGGCTGCCATGGGACTCGTCCAGGGAACGGCGGAACCGAAGAAGCTCGTTCTCTCAAAGCGGAAAGGGCGCGGGCTGGCCGCTTTCCTGAAATGCTGTGTGGGAATCCTCTGCATGGGCATCATCGGAGCTGCGTTCCTGACCATGGACGGAAGCCTTCCCGTGACTTATCAGGGCGGGATGCTTGGTGTGACCATCGTGTTCTGCATCCTGCTGCATCTTATCGCAAGCCCCAATTCGTCCATGGCACAGTGCCTGGATGAGCCGGTTTTCTCCTGGCTGGGCAAGCACAGCTATGGCATCTTCTTGTGGCAGTATCCGGTAATCTATCTCTTCCAGCATTTCCATATAAAAGGGTCGTGGGTTCCTCTGCAGGAACTGGCATTTATCATCCTGCTCACAATCTGGTCTGAGACACTGGTCAATTGCCTTGCGAATCCTCGCAGATTTTTTTCTGCAAAGAGGTCTGTGGCGGTCAAGGCGGTTATTCTCTTGTTGTTCATATCCTGCGGCGGCGTGTTCGCAGGTTATGGCTGTTATGGATTGGCCGTGTCTGCTTCCCAGAAATCGGACGTCCAGACAGAACTGGCGGCGCGTTTGGAGCAGGAGTCCAAGGCATTGAAGGAACAGAAAGCTTCTGCTCAGCCTGCTGCCAAGCAGGAACAGGCTGCTCCTCAGGTTCCACAGGTGAGCCTGGAAGGGGCCATCTGCATCGGTGATTCCGTGATGCTGGGCTCGGCCAGCGAAATCATGGCGGTCATGCCAAATGCTTACGTGGATGCTGAGACATCGCGCTATGTGAGTGGAGGACTCGAGGTTGCCGAAGCTCTTCAGGCCCAGGGACAGCTGGGGGATATCGTTGTTGTCGCCCTTGGAACCAACGGGCCCATCTCCGGTGGTGAGCGCTACGAGGTGATCACGAAGCGCCTCATGGAGGTTCTGGGACCTTCACGGCATATCTTCTGGGTGAATACCTATGCACCCCACCTCAAGTGGCAGGATACCAACAATGAATACCTGCTGCAAATGGCGGCCCAGTACCCCAATCTCACTGTCATTGACTGGTACAGCCTGGTATCCAAGCATCCCGAATGGCTGTCAGAAGATGATGTGCATCCCAACGACGATGGGACTGTTGCTTATGCAAAGCTGATCCATGACAGCGTGCTTGCAAAGCTCACAGAAGAAGCCAAGCAAAAGCAGAATAATAAAGGAAAGTAATACAGCCAAAAAGACGAAATGAGTCGGATATCCCATAAATATCAAGGGATTCCGGCTCTTTTTTATGGAAAGACAAAAAGAAAAGCATGATGGAGTCTGCATCGGGACGGATAATCCTTCGGCATGAAATTTTCAATGATTGCTGTTGGATATCAGGCAGTGGAGGAATTCCTTTCCGTACTTTTCCAGCTTTACCTCACCGATGCCCTTGACCTCCAGCATTTCCTCAAGGGTTTTGGGCTTCAGGCGGCACATGTCCTGCAGGGTGGCATCGGAAAAGATGACATAGGGGGGCACATTGTCCCGGTGGGCAAGGGTCTTGCGGAGTTCCCGCAGGGCAGTGAAGAGGCTCGTACCTTTTTTGGGTGCGGCCTCTTTTTCCTTTTCGATGAGATGGAAGACCTGCCGTTTTCCCTTGAGGACCTCATAAGCGGAGGGGCGGAGCTTCAGCACGGGGTATTCGCTTTCCGTGAGCATGAGGTAGTCTGTGGCGATGAAGCGCTGGATCATGAGCTTGATGTCGGCCAGCGTCTTCTTGCGGAACAGGCCGTAGGTGGAAAGCTGGTCGAAGTGCAGCTGTCGCACCCTTTGTTCACTGGAGCCCTTGAGGACCTGGGCGACGAGGGTCAGGCCGAAGCGTTCGTGCATGCGGTAGACGCAGGAAAAAACCTTCTGGGCGTCGATGGTGACATCGATGCGCTCGGCGTCGCTGGTGCAGTTGCTGCAGTTGCCGCAGTTTTCCGGCGCAGTGGTGTCGCCGAAGTAGTTCACGATGAAGCGGCGCAGGCATTCCGGGGTGTGGCAGTAATCCACCATGCGCTGTAGGCAGTGGAGGTTGTGGACCTTGCGCTGCTCGTTTTCCGTGGAGACGTCGATGAGGTAGCGCTGGGTCATGGTGTCCTGCGGTGAAAAGAGCAGGATGCACTCACCGGGCTCCCCGTCCCGTCCTGCCCGCCCTGCTTCCTGATAGTAGGACTCGATGTTCTTTGGCATGTTGTAGTGAATGACGTAGCGGACATTGGACTTGTCGATGCCCATGCCGAAGGCATTGGTGGCAACGATGACCTGCAGGTTGTCGTAGATGAAATCCTCCTGCACCGCTGTACGCTCCTGGTCGCTCATGCCTGCATGGTACTTGCCCACGGCCAGCTTCCGCTTTTTGAGCAGGGTATAGAGCTTGTCCACTTCCTTGCGGGTTGCGGCATAGATGATGCCGGAATCCGAGGTGTGTTTCGTCGCGTAATTTACGACGAATTTCTGCTTGTCCTCGCCCCGGAGCACGCGGAAGAAGAGGTTGGGACGGTCAAAGCCGCTGACATGGATGGCGGGCTGACGGAGACGCAGCAGGGAAATGATGTCATCCCGGACTTCCGGCGTGGCGGTGGCAGTGAAGGCGCCGATGAGGGGGCGTTTGGGGAGCCCTGCGATGAAGGGGGCGATCTGCCGGTAGCTGGGGCGGAAGTCGTGGCCCCATTGGGAGAGGCAGTGGGCCTCGTCCACGGCAATCATGGAAATCTCCACCTGCTCCAGGACGGAATGGAAATATTCCGTGTCCAGCCGTTCCGGTGCCACATAGACCAGCTTGCAGCGTCCCGAGGCGATGTCGGAGAGACGGCGGCGGGACTCCCTGAGGTTCAGGCTGCTGTTGATGAAGGTGGCGGGAATGCCCTGCTCCACGAGGGCATCCACCTGGTCTTTCATGAGGGAGATGAGAGGGGAGATGACGAGGGTGATGCCAGGCATGATGAGGGCGGGAATCTGGAAGCAGATGGACTTTCCCGCACCTGTGGGCATGATGGCAACGGTGTCGCGCCCGGCGAGCAGGCTTTCGATGATGGTTTCCTGTGCAGGGCGGAAGGATTTGTAGCCGTAGAAGCGGCGCAGGAAATCCAGAGCTTGGTCAAAATAAGCATTTTTCATGGCAAACAGTCCTTAAGTTCTTGAAATTAATGGATAACTTTTATCATATCAAATGCTTGGGATTTCATCAACCAATGACTGGAATGTTTTGCCGTTGGCAAAACTTGAACAATTGCGTTATGACGGGAAGAACCCGTCGCGACGCGAAGCTAGTCCCAGCGGGGAAACGCTAATGGGAATGTTTTGCCGTTGGCAAAACTTGAACAATTGCGTTATAATAAATAAATAGCTTCAAAATGTGTTGGAAGGAGGGACGACCGGAATGAGATTCAAATGTGTGATGGCTGTGCTTTTGTCATTGCTGCTTGCTGTCCTTTTTCCGGGCTGTGCCCTGAACGACAAGAACAGTGTGAGAATCGGCGTTTCCATGCCGACACAGGAGCGGCAGCGCTGGAACCAGGACGGGGGTCACATGCAGTCGCAGCTGGAGAAGCAGGGGTATCGCGTGGACCTTCAATTTGCGGACAATGATCCCGATCTGCAGATTGCACAGATCGAGCACATGATCAAAGAGGGCTGCAGGGTGATTATCATCACCTCCGTGGATGCCCATGCCCTCTCGGAAGTGCTGGACAAGGCAAAGGCTGCCGGGATCAAGATCATCTCCTATGACCGTCTCATCATGGATACCGATGCGGTGGATTATTATGCCACCTTTGACAATATGGCCGTGGGCGCCATGCAGGGGGAGTATATAGAGGAAAAGCTGGGCCTGAAATCGGGGCTCGGCCCTTATCATATGGAGATTGCTGCAGGCTGCCTGGACGACAACAATGCTCTCGCTCTTTTCGAGGGTTCCATGTACATCCTTTGGCCCTATATCCAAAGCGGGCAGCTTGTGGTGAAGTCCGGCCAGGTCAGCCTGAAGCAGTGCGCCACAGAGCGTTGGAAGGAAGACATTGCCAGGGAGCGTATGGAGGGAATCCTTCAGACCTATTACAAAGATGACAGGCTGGATGTCGTCCTGTGCGCCAACGACTCCACTTCCCTTGGCGTGCAGACGGCCCTGAAGGAGGCCGGTTATCCTGTGCCGGGGCAGGAAATGCCCATTACCACCGGGCAGGATGCCGACATCAAGAATGTCAAGGCTATTCTCCGCGGCGACCAGACCATGACCATTTTCAAGGACACCCGCATTCTGGCGGGGGTGGCTGTGAAGATGGTCAGCGCCATCATTTCCGGCAAGGAGCCGGAGACCAATGATATTGGCAATTACAGCAATGGCGTGAAGATCGTGCCCTCCTTTTTGGTTCGCCCGCAATTCGTGGATATCTCCAATTACAAGGAAGTCCTTGTGGATTCCGGCTACTATAAGATGAAGGATTTACAGGAATAGGAAGGAATGCATCTGCATTGAAGAAGAATCTCTATCGCCTTGCTATAGCGGCAGTACTTTATTATGTGCTGGACAGCTATGCCCAGGCTGTTTTCGTCATGCCATTCCCAGTCATCCGCTTGTCTGCCTTCCTGCCCCCGGTCCTGGGAATTGCCTGGGGGCCGGTTGCTGCCTTTGGCGTCGCGGCGGGAAGCATGCTGCCAGGTCATGCCTCAATGGATGCCTGGGGCGCTCTTGCGGTTTTCCTGATGGCCTATCTTCCCTATAAGCTCTGGCATGTGCTTTGGGTCAAGGAGAACAGGCCTTTGTTCAGCTTCACGAAGGAGAACCTGGGCAAGTTTGTTGCCGTTCTGTTTCTCTCGAATTTGGCGGCAGCCCTGCTTCGTGGATGCACGATGACAGGGGAGGAGGTTTCTGCTCTTTTTGCTCCCCTCTATTTTCAGGTGGATGCTCCCCTGGAATATGCGGGAATCCTTTTCCTGAATGATTTCGATGTCGCCTTGTTCTTTGGCATGCCCATGTTCTTCCTGCTCGTTGCCAACCGCTATCCCTTTTACATGCCGTCCTCGATGGAGGGGCGGGTGGCGGCCCAAAGGGAGCATGAGACGAACCGGCTGGCACTCATATCCCTTTACGGTTTTTTCCTCTTGCTGTTTCTTGTGCTGGATGTTTCGGGCATTCTTTATGATCTGGACCAGATGGACACCTGGCTGCGGTTCAACGGGGAGATACTCACGTCCATGAACCTGACCATGGCTGCCCTCATTTTCATGCTGATGAGGTACCGCCATTCCATCATGACGGACCTCATGCTGATGGATCTTGCCGTCATATTCATTGCGGCATCCATGCTGGGCAGCGTCAGTTTCATGGCATTGAGCCAGGCCATTGACGAGCATGTGGAAAATGACATGGAAAAGATGAGCGTGATCTACCGTGAGCGTCTTGCCCATGCCTTCAAGGACACCATCATGGCAGTGAACAGCATGAACAGGCTGGCCACTGATGAGCTGGAGAGCTATGCACGGCTGAAGGAGGATGCGGGATATCGGAAGGAGTACCTTGCGAGGATGGAGCATTCCTTTGCGGCCATCGCGGAAAACTCCCCGGGCAGCATCGGGTTCTATCTGCAGCTTCCGGAGGGGATGGGGGACACGGGATTCCTCTGTTGCAGGTCGCCGGAGAAGTGGGGCCAGAAACTGCCGGATTTCCAGCGGCAGGACGAGAGCGTCCACAAGAATCGCTACCACAATCCACAGGAGCAATACCTGGCAAAATTGAGCGTGCCCTATTGGGATGCGGCAACGGGGCGCACCATGATTTCCTATGTCGTCCCCATGCAAAAGGATGGGGAATTTGTGGGAATCATCGGCGTCGATATTGATTTCAACTACATCATCCACGAGATCAAGAGGATGTCTGTCTACGAGCACGGGATCGTCCGCCTGCTGGACAAGAATGGAGCGGTTCTCTATTCCACCCAGACGGGCAGCGAGTCCCTGGCCGACAAGAATGGTCTCTATGAGACGGAGTCCTATCTCAGCCCGGGGGTGTGGCTGAAGATTTCGGCCTTTGCCCATGATATCTATGCGGACCGAAATGCCATGCTGATCCATTTCGTGATGGTGATGCTGTTCATCGTCATCGCGGTGTCCCTGTTCAGCGTCTGGCTGGCGAGAAAGGGAATACGGCCCCTGATGGTCATTGCCGAGGCGGCGAGAAAGATTGCGGCAGGGGATCTGAATGTGAAGCTGCCCCGGGACTCCAGGAATGAGCTTGGCACATTGGTCAGGAGCATCCGGGAGATGGTGTCGAAGCTGGAGATCCATGTCTATCGGGACAAGCTGACAGGGCTTCGCAATACTGCCGCCTACATAAAAAAAGTGGAAGAGCTTGAGCAGCAAAGAATGGTTGCGTCGGAGAACCATGCCCTGCAGTATGGTGTCATTGTCTTTGATGCCAATCTCTTGAAGAAAGTGAACGACACCTATGGGCATGAGGCGGGAAACGAGCTGATATGCCGCGCTTCCAGCATCATCTGCCAGGTGTTCGGGCACAGCCCGGTTTTCCGCATTGGCGGCGATGAGTTCGTGGCGATCCTGGAACATCACGATTACGACTTTCGGGAAAAGCTCCTTGCAGAGTTTGACAGAATCGTCGCAGGGGAGCAGTTCGAGGCCGGCGGCGATATTCTGCCTGTTTCCGTGGCACGAGGCATGGGCGTCTATCAGCCAGGGATGGACTACGCCGCTGTATTCCGGCAGGCGGATGATGCCATGTACGAGAACAAGGCAAAAGTGAAAAAGGCGTTGCTGCATGCACATTAAGGCTCAAAGCTGTCAAGCACTCTTGACAGCTTTACCTTTTTCTGCATTCGTGATAGTATAAGCAGATGTGGAATACACATCAGGGGGGAACTTTTATGAAGAACTATCAAATGCGCAGGGCGGGAGTTGCCCTGGCGGGCATACTGCTGATGGGTTGCCCGCTGGTGGGGAGCTGCGCCGATTTGTCCCTGCAGCAGGCGATCAATATGGCTTTGGAGCAGAATACATCCTTGCGCATCACGCAAAAAGCGGAGGACAAGGCGGAGGCGGCTGTCCGCGAGGCGAAGGGAAATAACGGTATCTCTGTTTCCGCATCGGACAGTCTGGGCATCAGCAAGTCCTCGGACAGCGACCGCAATTCCTCGAATTCCTTGGGCTTTAGCGCAAGTTATCCCATCTATACGGGAGGGAAAAACGAGGCCTCCATCGACAGCAGCGAGATCGGTCTGCGTGCTGCCGTCCTTGCAACGCAGCGGGCGAGGGAGACCCTGAAGCTGGATGTCATCAAGGCGTATTACAATGCCCTGGAAGCCAAGAAGGCCATGGCGGTGAACCAGGAATCCGTGGACAAGTACCAGGCCCATTACACGAATGTGCAGCAGCTCTATTCTGCGGGAAGCAAGGCGCGCATTGATGTGCTGCGTTCCTCGGTGGAGCTGTCCAATGCACGGCAGACCCTCATCCGCTCACAGAATACCTATGAGGTGAATCTGGCAAAGCTGCGTGACCTGATTGACATGGACCGCAAGGAACCGCTCAATCTCACGGATGATTTTTCCTATGTCAAATTCGATCTGAAAATGGAAGACTGCATCGACTATGCCTTCCGGAACAGGAAGGATTTGATGATAGACCGGTATACCCTGGAGCAGAAGGAACTTGCCGTCAAGATGGCAAAGGCAGGGTATCTGCCAACACTGAACCTTTCTGCCGGGGTGGATGCCCTGCAGAGCAGGTTTGAGCCTTCCAGCAGCAACACTTCGGGATGGTCGGCGGGACTCTCTGCGAAATGGGATATCTTTGACGGCGGTGTGACAAAGGCACAGGTGGATTCGGCAAAGACGGATCTCGATATCGCAAAGCTGAACATGGAGAAGGATGAGGAAGCCGTTGACCTGGAACTGCGGGAGGCATACTACAACATGCGCGAGGCGGAGAAGCGGTTCGTCTCCACATCGGATGCCGTGAAGCAGGCAGAGGAGGACTACTATATCGCCTCTGAGAAGTACAAGGCAGGCGAGGGTATCATGCTGGATGTCATTGACGCGGAGGAAGCCCTTTCTACGGCAGAGCTCAACTATATCAGCGCACAGTATGACTATGTGCGCTACAAAGCAGAAGTAGAGACGGCGATGGGCATCGGGCTCAATGATGCCGAGCAGGAGTCGGCGAGGAACATGGAAATGGATATTGTGGAGGCAATGGTTCCTCTTGAGGAAAAGGTTGCAAAGAGAACGGAACCAGTGTCCTCTGAAACGGTGGCCAGGGAGCTGTCGGAAGGCGGGGCGAAGAAATGAAGATCGATTGGAAGATCAAGGCATTTGTGGCGGCCCTCGTTGTTGCCGGGGCTGCCTATGGCGGCTATCGATACTATACAGAGCAGCAGGCGGCACAGCAGGCGGCATCCGTGGAGACTGTCCAGGTGGCACGGCGCGACATGAAGGCCGTCGTGTCCGCGACGGGCACGATCACGCCTGTGGATTCCGTTGAGGTCAGCCCCAAGATCACGGCGCGCATCACCTCGGTTCTGGTGAAGGAGAATGACGAGGTCAAGGCAGGGCAGGTTGTGGCGACACTGGACGGGACGGATTACGAGGCGAAGATGAACAAGGCGCAGTATGAGGTCACGAATACCCGGTCGAAATACAACCGTATTTCCTATCTCTACTCCATTGGGGCGAAGTCCCAGGAGGAACTGGAGGACGCCAAGTTCAACTATGATACGGCGCAGTCCAATCTGGTGTCGGCGGAGTCCGATGTGAACAATACCATCATCACGGCTCCCATGGATGGTGTCGTGGTAGGCATCCCGCAGACGGTGGGAAGCATGGCGGTGCAGGGGAACAACAGCCCCACGGTCATCATGCGCATTGCGGATCTTTCCTCCAAGCAGATCCTTGCCAAGGTGGACGAGACGGATATCGGCAGCGTGAAGGTGGGGCAGGAGGCGACCTTCACGGTGGATTCTTACTCCGGAAAGACCTTCAGAGCCAGGGTGTCGAAAATATCCCAGACAGATACGGGGAATACCTGGAACATCAACAGCAGTTCTTCAACCTCAAGCACAAGCGCCAATTCCTCCGCCAGCGTCATCTATTACTATGTCACGCTGGATGTGGAGGATCCGGAGAATCTGCTTCTTCCGGCCATGACGGCGCGGGTGGACATCACGACAGCATCCCGCAGCGAGGTGCTTTCCGTGCCCCTTTCCACGTTGAAGACGGACAGCAATGGTTCCTATGTGGTTCTGGTGCAGCCCGATGGAACCCAGGAGAACCGCTATGTGGAGACGGGAATCTATGATGATGAGTACGTGGAGATTCTCTCCGGTCTGGAGGAGGGAGATATGATTTCCTCCAGCTATACGGCGAAAAAATCGTCTTCCGCGGATAGCTCAAAAAACGGCAGGGGCGGTCCACCACCGCACATGTGATGAGGAAAGCAGGAGTGCGTTAATGGCAACGAAGGAAAAACATTTGACCATACGGCTGCAGGGCATCAAGAAACTCTATCAGATCGGGGACCAGGAGGTCGCTGCCCTCAATGGCATTACCCTGGATATCCATTCCGGGGAATTCGCGGCGCTCATGGGGCCATCGGGCTCCGGAAAGTCCACCCTGATGAACATCCTGGGATGCCTTGACCGTCCCACGATGGGCTCCTACCAGCTGGACGGGCAGGAAGTGGCGCATCTTTCCGATGATGAACTGGCGGCCACGCGCAACAAGAAGATCGGGTTCGTGTTCCAGAACTTCAACCTGCTTTCCCGCATCAGCGCCCTTGACAATGTGGCGCTTCCTCTGGTGTATGCCGGGGTGGGGCGGAAGGAGCGCATGGAGCGGGCGAAGTATTTCCTGGATGCCGTGGGGCTTGGGGACAGGGCGGACCATCAGCCCAACGAGCTTTCCGGCGGCCAGAGGCAGCGTGTTGCGATTGCCCGCGCACTGGTAAACGATCCCCATATCATCATGGCGGATGAGCCCACAGGAAACCTGGATACGAAGTCTACCAAGGAAATCATGGAGATCTTTGAGGGGATGCACGCGAAGGGGCGCACCATCATTCTCGTCACCCATGAGCCGGAAATCGCCGCCTGTGCCAGCCGACAGCTTCTCGTGCGGGATGGCGTGATAACGCGGGATGAAGGGAAAGGGGTGGTCATGGATGTTGTTTAGCGAGAGCTTCCAGATGGCCATCACTGCGCTCATGGCCAACAAGCTCCGATCCCTTCTCACCATGCTTGGCATCATCATCGGCGTGGGGGCGGTCATTGCCATGGTTTCTGTGGGCATGGGAGTGCGCAGCAATATACAGACCTCCATCGCGAGCCTTGGGAGCAACATGCTCATCATATCCCCCGGCTCGTCAGACCGCGGAGGCCCTCGTGGCGCTGCCGGCTCCATGACGACGCTGAAATACGATGACGCGGTTGCTGTCAAGAACAAGATAAAGAATATCGACTATGTTTCCCCCACGGTGTCCTCCTCCTATCAGGTGGTCAACGGCAACCAGAACTGGAATACCACGGTGACCGGTGTGACGCCGGAATTCATGGCGATCCGCTCGCTGGAAGTGTCCACAGGCTCTTTCATCTCAAAGTCTGATCTGGACAAGAGGCAGCGTGTGGCTGTTCTCGGCAGCACGGTGGTGGAGAACCTCTTCGGCACGGAGAATCCCGTGAGCAGGAATATCCGCATCAACAACCAGCCTTTCAAGGTCATTGGCGTATTGGACAGCAAGGGGCAGTCCTCCATGGGGCAGGACCAGGACGATGTGGTCTACATCCCTCTGACCACGGCCCAGGAGAGGATGCAGGGCATCACCTATGTGCAGTCCATCAATGTGCAGGTCAGCGACCCGGAGAAGATGGATCAGGTGCAGGAGGAGATTGAGGAATTGATCCGCCAGCGCCATCATATTGCAGCAGGCAAGGAGGACGACTTCAATGTCCGCAATCTCACCAGCATCATGGAAACCATGAACCAGACCACGGCGATGATTACCATCCTGCTTGGCAGTATTGCGGGGATCTCCCTTGTGGTCGGCGGCATCGGCATCATGAACATCATGATGGTGTCCGTGACGGAGCGCACGCGGGAAATCGGCATTCGGAAGGCTCTTGGAGCGACCTTCTTCAATATCATGACACAGTTCCTCATAGAGTCTGTGGTCATCGGAGTCATTGGGGGACTCATCGGCATTGTCCTCGGCTGCGGCATTTCCAAGCTCATTGCGCAAATCGGCAAGTTCACCACCGTTATCACGATACTGCCGATTCTTGTGTCCTTTGTCTTTTCCGTCGGCATCGGCCTGTTTTTTGGCATCTATCCGGCGAGAAAGGCGGCAAAACTTGACCCGATTGAGGCATTGAGGTATGAGTAACAGTATGGAAAAGGTGGCTCTGATATATTTTGCTTTTTCGTGGAGGTCAAGATGACGGCAAACAAGAAATATATTTTGCTTTTGACAGCTATCTGGTCACTACTCTATCTGGCAGGAAATCAGTTTCTGCCCATCACGGACCCGGTGGAGGGAAATTATGTGGAAACCGCCCGGGAAATGCTGCTCTATGGCGATTATCTGTCACCGCGTATTTTCGGGGAATTCTGGTATGACAAACCGGTGCTGTTTTATTGGGAATTGGCAGCAGCCTTCCAGCTTTGCGGTATCCATAACTTTGCGGCTCGTTTGGCACCGGCAATGATGGCGCTGGCGGGCATCCTGTTGCTCTACTGGTGGGCGCGCAGACTCTACACAGAGAAAATCGCCTTTGTGGCGGGATTGGTGCTGGCTACCTCGCTGGAATACTGGTGTGTAGGGCATGCTGTCATTACAGATATGACATTGCTGGTAACAGTCTCCCTCTGCCTGATTGCTTTTTATACGGGTTATCGGGAGAAAAAGCCCCATTGGTTTTATCTGGCCTATGGGGCAGCGGGGTTGGCCGTGCTGGATAAAGGTCCCATCGGCTTATGCCTGCCGGGGCTGATCATTTTGCTGTTCCTGCTTTGGCAGCGGGATTTGAAAGCCTTGCTGGTCCGGGAGACCTTTATCGGTCTGGTGGTGTTTTTTGGTGTTATAGGGATTTGGTATCTGCCCATGTTCTTCCTGCATGGCCGGGATTTCCTGGATGTGTTCTTTGGTGTGCACAATGTCATGCGGGCGACTGTGTCGGAACATCCCAAGGATAATGTCTGGTATTTCTATCCGGCTATGTTTTTCGCCGGCTTTTTCCCCTGGGTATGGGGGGCGATTCCCGCCGGGTGGAAAAGAATCCGTCGGGGCTGGCATTGGCAGTTAGATACGGACACGCGTTTCCTGCTGGTATGGGCGGTGACGGTGGTGGCGGTGTTTCAATGTTTTGCCACTAAGTATGTTACCTATACGTTCCCGTATATGTTTCCGGTGGTGCTGTTGCTTGCTCGCTGGCTGGCAGGCTTGGGAAAGAAGTTCTATTGTGCGGTAGCGGCGATGATCGTTGCTTATGTTGCGCTATTGGTCTGGGTAGCGGTGCCACAGATGACGGCGCGTTCGGCTGTTTCGCTGGCGGAGGTGGCAAAGCCGTTTATCCATGAGACAACGGGACTTTATTGTTACCGGGAAGACGGTTCGGTATCCATGACTTTCTATACGGGCCATTTCATGCGGGAGCTGTGTCCTGCACGGGAAATGGAACGAAAAGGCGGTCTTGACTGGAGTGTAACCAATGTGATGCCGCAGATGGCGATCGAGCAGGTGGATAAGGAGCAGCCCATGCTGGTCATAACGAACGAGCAGGATGGTGCAGAACTGCAGGAAGTGTTGTCGGGCAAGTGGCAGCTGCTGGCAACAGCCGGAAAAAGAGTATTGTACTATCGTGAACCATGAACAGGAGACTCTGTATATTTTGCCTTTGGCAAAATCTGAACAATACGTTATGACGGGACAAGCCCGTCGAAACGTCAATATGTATATTTTGCCTTTGGCAAAATCTGAACAATACGTTATAATAGGGCTATAACAATTGATGGAGGAGATGTGGAAATGAATTTGAAGAAGATTGTTGCTATGGGATTGGCGGCTGTGATGACGGCTGCATTGTTCACCGGCTGCGGCGGTGATGCGGGGAAGAAGGACCCTGCGTCCTCCTCGTCTTCGTCTTCGGGGGGCAAGGCGATTGTGGTGGGGCTGGATGACAATTATCCGCCCATGGGCTTTCGCGATGAGAAGAACGAGATCGTGGGCTTCGATGTGGATCTTGCGAAGGAAGCTGCGAAACGCCTTGGCCGTCCGGTGGAGTTCAAGCCCATCGACTGGGCCAGCAAGGAGGCCGAGCTCAAGAGCGGACGTGTGGATGTCCTCTGGAACGGCCTCGACATCACGGAGAAGCGCAAGGAGAACATGTTGTTCTCGGATCCCTACATGGATAACCGTCAGATCATCTTCGTGAAGAAGGGCACGACGGACATCAAGGACGAGAAGAGCCTTGCGGGCAAGGTGGTCGGAACCCAGAGCGGCGGCACGGCGGAGGAATATATCGACGGCAATGCCGAGCTCAAGGGAAGTCTCAAGGACTACAAGAAGTATTCCGATTACATTGCGGCCTTTATGGACCTGGAGAACGGCCGTCTCGATGCCATTGTGGCGGATGAGATCACGGGCCGTTACTACATGAGCAAGCATCCGGACACGCTGGAAGCCGTTGATGTGGCGGTTGGCCCTGTGAGCACCTTCGGCATCGGTTTCCGCAAGGATGACACGGCGCTCAAGGACGAGGTGCAGAAGGTCCTCAACGAGATGAAGAAGGATGGCACCATGGCGAAGATTTCCGAGACGTGGTTCGGCAAGGATATCACGAAGAAGTAAAGAAGTTTTTCTTTTGGCGGCAGATTCTTATGGGGAATCTGCCGTTTCTTTTTGCCTTTTTCCTTTCTTTCGTGTACAATATAATGTGTTACTTTTTTAACGCAGTAAAATCGCATAAGGGGTTCGGTTTATGGAAAATTTGCTTCATACGGTTGTCCTGATGCTGGAAGGGACGCAGGTGACATTGGAGATTTTCTTCATCACGCTGCTGCTGGCCCTTCCCATCGGCCTCCTGGCATCGCTGGCGCGCCTCTCGAGGTTCAGGCCGCTCAGCCTGCTCATGGAATTCTACATTTGGCTCATGCGCGGCACGCCGCTCATGCTCCAGCTTCTCTTCGTCTATTTCGCCCTGCCGATGATCGGCGTGATGCTTCCGGATATCGCGGCAGCGCTTCTGGCATTCACCCTTAACTATGCGGCCTATTTCGCGGAGATCTTTCGGGCTGGCATTCAGTCCATACCGAAGGGGCAGTATGAGGCGGCAAAGACGCTGGGCATGACCTATCCGACCACCATGCGGCGCATCATCCTGCCGCAGGTCATCCGCATTGTGCTGCCGCCGGTCAGCAATGAGACCATCAATCTCGTGAAGGATACGTCCCTGATCTATATTCTGGCCATGAACGACCTTCTGCGCGTGGCGCGCACCATCGTCCAGAGGGAATTCGACATGACGCCCTTCGTGGTGGCGGCGGTGTTTTATCTTGCCATGACGTTTATTCTGACCTGGCTGTTCAAGAAACTGGAGGCTCATTATGGGAAATACGAGACCTGATTCCAATGTCATGCTGCGCATGACGGATATCCGAAAGTCCTTTTCGGGCAACGAGGTTTTGAAGGGCATCGACATCGAGGTGCGGAAGGGAGAGCTCCTTGCCATCATCGGGCCCTCCGGTTCCGGCAAGAGCACGCTTCTCCGCTGTGTCAACATGCTGGAGACCATCGATGATGGCTCCATTTCCATTGAGGGGGAGTTCCTTGCGGACAAGGGAGTGTATGCGACGGGCGACAAGGCGCGCCGGATTTTGGGCTGCACGGGAATGGTGTTCCAGCAGTTCAATCTTTTTCCCCATATGACGGTGATGGAAAATCTTCTGGAGGCCCCGATGCAGGTGAAGGGGATGAAGCGGAAGGAAATCCAGCCCCTGGCGGAGGAACTTCTGGCGAAGGTGGGCCTGTCGGATCGTGCCGACTATTACCCCTCCCAGCTCTCCGGCGGGCAGCAGCAGCGCGTGGCCATTGCGAGGGCCTTGGCGATGAAGCCGGACATCATGCTCTTCGATGAGCCGACCTCGGCCCTTGACCCGGAGCTCACGGGAGAGGTCCTGAAAACCATGCGGGAACTGGCTGAGGAGCACATGACCATGGTGGTTGTGACCCATGAGATGGCCTTTGCGCGGGAAGCCGCCAGCAAGGTCATCTTCATGGCGGACGGAAACATCGTGGAGCAGGGGAAGCCGGAGGAATTCTTCGAGCATCCAAGGGAGGAGCGGACGAAGGCATTCCTGCGAAACATGTTGTAGGGTGTGTTGAAAAACGGAAACTGTGCGCCACAGCGAGACAGTTTTTCGTATGACAAGGAAGCGAACCCGCAGTCGTAGCAGAGCTACGTCAAGGGTTCGTTGACGCAGACAGACGGAAAAATGGCCGCTGAACCCGTCGAAACGTCAATAAGTATATTTTGCCTTTGGCAAAATCTGAACAATGCGTTATAATAAAGCATGTGACACCGGGAGATGGGAGGAGTTCCATGCGATATTTGCTTGTGACGGCAGTGACCGTTCTTTTCTATATATTGGTGCCTTGGACGATGGCCATGGCATCGGATTTTGACGAGCGCACCAGTGGCATGGCGGAGATTACCGATGTGCGGGTGAGCACGGGGGAGGGGAAGCTACGCATTGTAGTGGATGCAGACAAACCTGTGACCATCAAGAAAATGGTGCTTTCCAATCCGGACCGGCTGGTGGTGGATATCAAGAACGCATGGTTATCCAAAAAAGCGAAACGGGACGGCCCAATGGACAGTGAATTCGCCAATCGGCTTCGCGTGGCGCAGTTCGACAAGAATACGGTGCGCGTTGTCATCGAGACGAAGCAGGAAGGCCAGACCCATCATGTGTTTACGATGGAGGGCGGAAGAGTTCCCGGGCGTGTGGTATTGGATGTTGGCGATGTGGGCGAAGGTTCCTCTGCAGTGGAGCCCGCTGAGGAGGAAGAGGAGCAGGAATCCTCGCTGGAGCAGGATCCTGTGGTGCAGGAGGCTTCTGAGAATTCCTATTCGCCGGAGTCGGATGCCGGATACAGCGGACAATCTACAGATGCGGAGATTGCTGCGCTCACGGGACTCAAGGGCAAAGACATCACCATTGATCCGGGGCATGGCGGCAGCGACTCCGGAGCAATCGGCCCCACGGGAGTCACGGAGAAGAGCGTGACCCTGCGTATTGGGCTGGAATTGGAAAAGATCCTGAAGGAAGAGGGCGCAACGGTTCATATGACGCGCACCCGGGACACGGAAGTTTCCCCCAAGGGCGCCCATGCAACGGATGCGGAGGAGCTTCAGGCGCGCTGCGACGTTGCCAACAGGGCCAAGTCGGACATTTTCATTTCCATCCATATGGATTCCTTCACGAACCGGACGGCAAAGGGAACCACGGGGTACTATTACTCCAAGGGCTCCAGGAAGTCGAGGGAACTGGCGGACAAGATCCGCGCCAATCTTGTCGATCAGCTGGGGACGCAGAGCCGCGGCACACAGACCTGCAATTTCTACGTGGTGAGGCACACGGATATGCCCGCGACCTTGATTGAGGTGGCCTTCATCTCCTATCCGGAGGAAGAAAAGCTGCTGAATTCCAAGGAGGGCATCCGGAAGGCGGCTATGGCCATTGCGGATGGCATTGCGGATTATTTCGGATAATCCAGTTCATGATAATACAAGGGGATGACAGCGTGAAACTCGGTTTTATTGGAGGCGGCGCCCTGGCAGGGGCGTTGGTGAAGAGCCTGGCGGGGAAACTCATAGGGAACCCTGCGGATATTTATGTCTCGGACCACAAGCAGGAAAGATGCGATGAGCTTCGGAAAGAGTATCGTGTGAATGCCACTGTGGGGGCGGATTCCTTTGCAGGCGAGGTGGATGTGCTGGTACTGGCCATCAAGCCGAAGGATGCGCGCAAGGCCATGGAGGAAGTGGCATCCAGGGTACGTCAGGATGCGCTTATTGTCTCCGTGGTGGCGGGGATGAAGCTGGTGGATATCGAACAGCATTTCCCCCCAAATCCTGTGATCCGGGTGATGCCGAACGTGCCGCAGTCCGTGGGGGAAGGCATGGCAGCCTATGCCCTGGGTACTCGCGTGTCGAAAGAGGATGCGGCCAGGGTCCATGATATCTGGGCATCTGTCGGGAAAGTTGTGGAAGTGCCGGAAAATCTCATGGATGCAGTGACGGGGCTTTCGGGAAGCGGACCGGCCTTTGCCTTTCTCATGATAGACGCTCTGGCCGATGGAGGCGTGGCGGCAGGCCTGCCGAGGAAGACCGCCATCCTGCTTGCAGCACAGACCCTTCTGGGCAGTGCGAAGATGGTACTGGAAACGGGCTTGCATCCCGATGTGCTGCGTGACCAGGTGACCTCCCCTGCAGGAACCACCATCGCCGGGGTGCGGGCGCTGGAGGAGAAGGGGCTCAGGAGTGCCCTTATTGAGGCGGTCATCGCTGCCACAGAGAGATCCAGGGAACTTGGAAAATAGAAAAGAAGCCGTTGCCCGATTTGATGGGCAACGGCTTTTTTCAAGGGTGTGCTGATTTTAGGGTGTGTTGAAAAACGGAGACTGTGCACTACAGCGAGACAGTTTTTCGTATGACAAGGAAGCGAAATCGCAGTCGTAGCAGAGCTACGTCAAGATTTCGAAGACGTAGGCAGACGGAAAAATGGCCGCTGTAGTGTGCTGGCGGAGTTTTTCAACACGCCCTAGTGGATGTGCTCCGAGTCAATGAAGGGACGGCACATCTCTTTCTGAAAATCCAGGATGCGATGTGACATTTCGAGTTCTGCCGAAGGGGCATCATATCCTGCGGGTTCCTCTACGATTTCGATAGAATCGAGCATTTGCTTCATCTGTGCGCGGATGCTGTCAAGATAGATGCGACGCAGGGAGGCCTGCTCCTTGGTTTCGGCTTCCGACAGTCCCTCCGAGCGTTTCTTGCGCGAAAGTTCGTTGATACGGGCGACGAGTTCCGGTGTAATCATAAAATCCTGTCGTTCCTTTCTTCAAATCCCCATCGAAGGATGTGGGAGTTTTTGTTTCATTTCAACATACCTTAATAGTATACCGCGATTTTATGGAAAAACAAGGGATGCATTTGTTTTTTCCATGATATGGCATTTCTTTCCACAGAAGGAGATGCCGTATTGCCATATCGTGGGAATGTTCCTCTGATGGAACTCGGCAAGGTAATTTTTTTCCTCGATTTGTGCTAAGGCTTCCCGGGCCTTGCTTTCCATATCGCTTTCGTGTTCTGCCACCTTGAATTCCAGGATAACGCCGACCTTCTGTCCTTTGACGGGGAAGATAGCAATGTCAAATCTTCCGTAGCCGCTTTCCCGATTGGAGGCAACCTCGTAACGGGGGATAAGGGTGGCCAGGAGGCCCAGGACCAGGCCATGGTAGAAGCTCTCCCGGTTGGCTGTGTCGTAGAAACTTGCCATCAGCATGAGGAAGGTGTTCAGACTTTCATTAAAGGTTTCCGTGTCACCGGAGAGGAGGCTGTCAATCAGGTCACCCAGAAGCTGTGAGTCGGGGCCTAGCGATTTCAGATGGCTCATGACTTCCCGTTTGAAGAGAACACGTATTTCCCGGTTGGGAATCCTCATGGTGCAGCGGAAATCATCTTCTGTATAGTCGGGATAATCTACCATGGTGAGATAGCCGGTGGTGAGCAGCATGGAATACAAAGCGTCGCTGTTTTTGTAGATTTCGTTATATATTATGCTCTCATCAAGGCTGGTTCTTATTTTTCCACCATGAAGCAATGAAACAAGCTCCTTGGTTTGGCGTGGTGTGGCGTGCTTTAGCATGTGGCGCAGGATGGTGTTGCCAGAGGTGTTGACCCAGTAGGCTCCTGGAGTACGTTCGTTTTCAAAGTAAGAAATCACTGACCAGGGGTTATAGATTTCCTTGCCGGAAAAATTGTAGCCATCATACCAGTTTTTGATTTCCTCAAATTTGTCGGGACAGCCCAGGTCAGAGGCAATACGCTTCATTTCCGCCTCACTAAAGCCTGCCACATCGGCGAAGCCACCGGTAGAGACGCTGGATACCTTCAAATTGTTCAGGGAACTGAAGATGCTTTCCTTGGCAATGCGCAGAACACCTGTGATGACGGCAAAATCCAGACAGGGATTGGATTTCAGCACGGAGCTCAGGTAGTTGCGTAGAAAGGTGATGGCATCGTCGTAGTAATCATTATCCCATGCGTATTGGATGGGGGCATCGTACTCGTCAATGAGGATAAGCACGGGCTTTTTGTAATAGCGAAACAGATAATCGGAAAGGTTCTTCAAGGAAAACTGCAAACGAGTCTTGTCGGCATTGAGGGAAAGTATGGCATGATATACCTCCTTTTCGGAAGGGAGCAGGGTATCGCCGTCCAAAAGGAAACGATAGTCGTAATAGAGATTTTTCATAACCTCGCCAAAGTTTGCCAGCATGCCGGGGAAATCTCTTTCTTTGATGTCCTTCAGGCTGAGAAAGATGACAGGCTTGCTTCCCTGCATCTGCATGTACCTGTCCCCGGCCTTTTCAATGGCACATCCCTCGAAAAGATGGCGGTTTTCCTCCTTGTCCCTGAGGTTGAAGAAATAGTAGAGCATGCTCATGGCCAGCGTCTTGCCGAAGCGGCGGGGACGTGTGATGAGGGTGGCCTGGCTGTGGCCGTCGATCATGGTCTTGATAAAGTCTGTCTTGTCCACGTAATAGTATTCTTCCCGCACTCGCTTGAAATCATCCACGCCCACGGGCATGACATAATGTTGCTTCATCGATGGCACCTCCTTGCTTGATTTCATTCTAGGCAGATGGGGTATGGATGTCAATGGGAGATATTGAAATAAAATCTTTCTATCGACATTTTCTTCTGTTTATATTAAAATTCCTTTATAAAGGACGATTAAGAATGGGGGAAGCACATGGACAAGAAAGATTTGCGCCTGAAGAACCTGCAGCTCCTGCGGGATGCCCTGCGGAAACTGCGGCAGGCATCGAAGCCGAGGCTGGCAGAGGAGACGGGGCTCAGCGTGGTGACGGTGAATGCCCTCATGCAGACGCTTTTGGAGAAGAATGAGGCAGAGCCTGTCACGGAAGCCGTTTCCATCGGGGGACGTCCCGCGCAGCAGTACCGTTTCCGGGGGGAGCGCAGGATGGCACTGGCCTGTTATATGTACGAGGAGAACGGCCACGCAAAGATGGTGGCCTTTGTGGAAAATCTGCTGGGGGAAATCGTGGAGCAGCAGGAGGTTTGCCCGGAGCAGGTGACAAAGGATATCTTTCCAACGGCCCTTCGACCACTGCTCAAGAAATATCCCCAGACGACCCTGGTGGTTGTGGGGATGCCGGGATCGGAGGTGAACGGGACACTGGAGGTGGTGGACTATCCGGCGCTCAAGGGGATGCCTTTTTCCAAGTGGCTCGCGGCAGAGCTGGATCGTCCGGTGTATTTTACGAATGATATCCATGCAGCGGTGGCGGGCTCCGGCAATTTTTTCGGCAAGACCGTGGAGGAAGAAACCGTCATTGGCGTCTACTGGCCACAGAACTCTCCGCCGGAAGCGGGAATCCTGCTGAGGGGAAAGCTCTATGCGGGACGGGATGGCATCGCAGGGGAGCTTGGGCACCGTTTCCAGAGGGAATGGCAGCCGCCAAGGGATGCGGTGCGGGAGGCCGCCCGGGTGGTTTCCCTCATGACGCGTATCTGGAATCCCCATGGAATGGTTCTTTACAATGAGAAATTGCGCATGGAGGACCTGTCGCGCATCATCGAGATCTGCAGCAGGGAGATTCCGGCGAAATTCCTGCCTACCATTGTCATCCGCCCCGATATCCGCGAGGATTACGGGCAGGGCATATATGCCCTGGCAGGGAGTTATCTTTCTGCTATGAAATCTTAACAGCTGCATGATTCGGAATATTGGAAGGGGAGGGGGCAGATTATGGCATTGACGGCACCGACAGCACCGTCGCCGCCAACACCGCCAACGCCGCCTACCGTCACCTTTGAGGGAGGCGGCAGCGTGACGGAAACCACAAGACCGCAAAGCCATGGCCCGCAGACGGAGGACGAGATCCATGAACAGCAGGCCAGGGAAGCTGTGGCCAACGGTGGCAGCGGCCCTCTCTCCAAGACAACGGTGACCAGGCCCGAGGAGAAAGGGAAGGAGCAGGGGGACCAGACCAATCAGGGTTCCCCCGGCCAACAGACGAAGCCCGCAACCCAGGCACCGGCTGGTGGGAGCACGACCAGCCGCACCACGGTCCAGCAGGATGCCCAGGCCCAGATGCTGCTGGAGGAACCCGAGGGGCAAGGCGTACAGACGAAGCAGGAAGTGACAGCCAGGATACCGGAGTCCCCCAGTTATCACGGGATGCTCTATTGGGGCAGCACGATCCTTTCCGTTGCCGTGCTGGTGGCGGTGCTGCTCCGCAAGGTGATGGTCCGCAAGGGCGAGGTGCAGGGGAAGGTGAGCCCGGAGACGGATCCTTCACCCGCTTCGGAGGTTAAGCCGAGAGTGGGGATGACAGCGGCGGAAGTCCTGCAGGAAATCGAGGTGCAGGAAACGCGGCAGCGCATGGCTCCCCCTGCCAGGGTTGCCAGGGAATATGCCAGCCAGTCGGCGGCACCGCCTCCCAAGAAAAAGGCGCCCCTTCGCGAGCAGCCCGCGCCAAAGCCGGCAAAGCGACAGAACCGCCGGGGAACCCAGGAAGAGGAACGCGAGCACTTCGAGGTACGTATTTAACCTTTTTTTCTTGGTAAACTTGATAAAATCTACCAAATAAAGTACAATGACACTAGAGAACAAGAGAAAACAATACGTATTTGAGAGGTAGATGAAATATGTTTTTGGAGGAGCGCCAGCAGGCCATCATGGACATGCTGACACAAGAGGGAAAGGTCAAGGTCAAGGAACTCAGCGAGAAATTCCAGGTGACGGAGGACTGTATCCGCAAGGACCTCGGTGCATTGGAAAAGCAGGGAAAACTGAAAAGGACCTATGGCGGTGCGGTGGCCCATCGTGAGAACCTGCACATGCTGGAGGTCAGCAAGCACAGGGACACGGATGTGGAGGCAAAGCGGCAGATTGCCCAGGCAGCCATGCGGCTCATCAAGGACAAGGAAATGGTCTTTTTGGACATTTCCACCAGCAATCTTGCCATTGCCGAACTGTTGGTGAAGGAGGAACGCGATATATCGGTGGTCACGAACATGATCGATATTCTCGTGATTCTTGCCCGCAACCCGAACATCCGGCTGGTCTTTGCAGGCGGCAAGCTCAACAAGAGCCGCGATGGTTTCTGGGGTGGCATGACACTGGACTTCATTTCCCGTTTGAAGCCCGATATTGCCTTTGTGGGTGCCGTGGGTGTCGATGTGAAGGAGAACAGCGTTTCCACCTATGATATCGAGGATGGTATCAACAAGGCGGCCATCATCCGCGTTTCGAAGCGGGCCTATGTGGTGGCGGAGGCGCGGAAGCTCAACTCGGATGGAAACTATAACTATACGACACTGGACACGCTTTCTGGCCTTGTCACGGATTCCAGGCCTGCGCCGGATATCTGTGAGGCGGCGGCCAAATATGGGGTTGATATCATTTTGCCATGAGACAAAAAGTCAATCATTTTTGGGACAACTTTCAAGGGACAGCATGGAAAGGACTGAAGGTATTCCTTTTTTACCTTGCAGTCCTTTCCTTATGCCGTGGGTTCTTCATCTTCTGGATGCAGGACTATATGGGGCCTTCCGCGGCGGAGCGGGATGTCTGCCTGGCGCTTTGGCGCGGGCTCCGTTTGAGTTGCCAGACTGCGGGCATCCTGGCACTGGTGAGCTTCCTGCCCGCCCTTGTTCTGACGTTCTTCTGGGAAAAGGGGGAGCGCATGGCATGGAGGGGGCTGACCGGGGCCGTCCTTGTGACGTTTTCGGTGCTCTATGTGGCAAGCTTCCCTTATTACCGCCAGTTCCATTCCAATTTCAACCAGCTTGTATTCAATGCCGCCAATGATGATATGTATGCCCTGTTCGTTTCCTTCGTGCAGGAATTCTATCTTCCGGTGCGGCTGGCAGGGGCCCTTCTTCTGGCCTATGTCCTTTGGCGGGGGCTGCAGGCTTTTCTGGGATGGAACTTTTTCGATGCGGGGAAATGGAACCTTCCCATGCCCTTGAGATTCCTGGGACGGCTTGCCTTTCTGGGCTTGCTCTATCTCGTGACCCTTCTGGGGATGTTCGGTGGTGCTTTGGGATGGGAGACGCAGGTGGACTGGGAGAATTCCGGCGTCACCAGGGATGAGTTCCTCAACGAGGCCATCCTCGACAATTTTCAGGCCTTGTATCGCGGCTATTCCATGAACCATCGCATGCTGGCCTGCAACGGGCTGGATTTCACGGCGGAGGATATCAGGAATCTTGCGGCATTGCTTGCTCATCGTTCTCCCGACTCCGACAATCTTGACGATTACCTGCGGAGAAAGGCGGGCGGGGCGCAGGTGCTGAAGCCCCGCCATATCTTTGTGGTGCTTTCGGAGAGCTACGCGAACTGGCCCCTTTTGGACAAGTATCAAGATCTCCATATTGCCGATGGCATGAGAGGCGTGATTGCCGAAGAGGACAGCGACTACTGCCCGACATTCCTTCCCGATGGCGCCAGCACGGTATCGGCAGTCATGGGCGTGGTGACGGGGTTTGCCGATGCCAATCTTTATCTCACCACCATGCCGGAGGCCTTTGCAGAGCCTTATCCAACGGCGGGAGCTCCTCAGATGGAGCGGCTGGGCTATCAGACGAACTTCTGGTATGCGGGCCCTGCCACATGGGAGCGTATCGGTGCCTTCACGAAGGCACAGGGCTTCCGGAACTTCTACAGCCGCGGGGATTTCGGCGATGTGCCGGGGAGCGTCTGGGGATGCGAGGACGAGTTCCTCTATCGGGAGATTCTTTCAAGGCTGGGGGATGGGCCGAGTTACAATGTCATCCTCAACGCCTCCAACCATTCCCCCTACGATGTGGATGTTGCGGCAAAGGGATTCGATGCGTCCAAAGTGAGGGAGGCTCTGCCCGGGGAGGTGCAGCAGGATGAATGGCTCCTGAAGGAGCTTGGGCATTACTGGTATGCTGACAGGGAACTGGCGAAATTCATCCATGCAGTCAAGGAGAAATATCCCGACAGCCTTTTCGTCGTGGTGGGCGACCATGGGGACCGCTACAACATCGACAAGGTTCCCACGACCTATGAGCGTTACGGGATTCCCTTCATCGTGACGGGGCAGGGCATCCATAAGGGAATCCTGCTTCCCGACAGCGCGGGAAGCCAGATCGACATCGTGCCCACCCTCATCGAGCTCATTGCGCCGAAGGATTTCGAGTACATGGCATTGGGGGGGAGCCTCACGAGAGAAAACCGCCGGGGCGTGAACTATGGCTTCTGGATCACGAGGCAGAGTATCGGCAAGGCAGATACCGTCCCACTGGTGGCGGAGAGCCTTGACGGAAGCGAAGCCCCGCCTTCCCTGGATGATGCTGCCATGCAGAACTATATCAATGCTATCCGCAGCATTTCCTGGTGGCGGCCAAAATACGGGCCGATACTGGATGAGGCTAGTGTACTGTCGCGATGAGGTTTAGATAAAGCAGTGCTGGATGCATCGTCAGATGCGAGGCAGAGGAGCGAAGTAGTAGCAGAGCTACGTCAAGCGACGATAACGAAGCAGATGGCGATGCAGACAGTGCTGATTATCTAAAAGTCAGCGAAACAGTACACTAGGCTGGAGGGACGATGATGGAAGAACGACATGATCTGCTGGATTTCATGGCGGAGGGGCCTCTCCCCTTGCGTATCCTCACGCTGGAGAGTTCCTTCTATCTGCCGCGCCTGCGGCAGCGGTTTCCCAATGGGGAGCTTTATGCCATGACATCCTACGGGGAAGTGCCGGATTTTCCCGAAAACAAGGGTCTGGATATCCATTGGAGGATCGGGGATTATCGGGAGGAAGGTCTTTCTTTCTATGAGAAGGATTTTTTTGATGTCATTCTGGGGGAGTCCTGTCTGGAGTACCTTTGGAACTCCTATGATACCCTCATGGACATCAGCCGCCGCTTGAAGGACACGGGGCATTTCCTTGGGAGCTTCCAAAATGTCCGCTATTGGCGCATCCTGGAGGATCTGCGGCAGGGGAGGTTCCCCGTCCGCGAGCGCCATCTCTATGCCAAGGATGAGGTGGTGAAGATGCTCAACGATGCCATCTTCAAGGAGATTGTCTTCTCGCCGTTCCTTCGGTTCCCGCAGGAACAGGAGGAGGCGGAGGAATTTTCCCGCATGGGTTTTGATGATTTCAACGGGGACCTCATCACGAAGTCATGGATGTTCAAGGCTTCCCGCTCCACTGCAGCGGTGGCTGCCCTGAAGGAGCTCTATACCAAAGAGATGCGCGGGGAGCTGGCACGCCTTCTGCATCGCATCGAGTACGAGGTGGAGCAGGAAAAGAATCTGGCAGCCCTTTGGGAACTCTGTGCCAGGGAGATGGTTTTCCCGGAGTATCTGCGGGATTTTGTCCATGAGATCTCCGTGCATGAGGCAAGGGTGTGCAGGATTTTGGCGGAATCCGCACGGGCACAATCTATGGATGACTTTGCAGAGATGTTTGGGGGAGATGTGCCATGAATCTGACGGATTGCACCCTTTGCCCCCGGCTCTGTCATGTGGACCGGCGGGAACGTACCGGCTTTTGCGGAGCGGGGGAGCGGGCAAAGATTGCCCTTGTGTCCCTGCATCCCTGGGAGGAACCGTGCCTGACGGGGGAGAAGGGTGCCGGGACGGTGTTTTTCTCCTATTGCAATCTGCGCTGCTGTTACTGCCAGAACTATGAGATCAGCCATGAAGGGAAGGGCATGGAGGTCAGCGACGAGCGTCTGGCGGAGATTTTCCTGGAGCAGCAGGAAAGGGGGGCCGCGACTCTTGACCTCGTGACGCCCACCCATTACGTGCCGCAGATCCTTCATGGGCTGGATATGGCAAGGGAAAGGGGATTCTCCCTGCCCGTGGTCTACAATTCCAGCGGCTATGAGACCCTGGGGACAATCGATGCCCTGCGCGGCTATGTGGACATCTTTTTGCCGGATCTCAAATACAGGCATGAGAAAAGCGCCCGGGAATATTCCCAGGCGCCGGATTATTTTTTGGTGGCAAGCGAGGCCATTCGCCGGATGGTACGGCAGACAGGCCCTGCCGTGATGGATGGGGAAGGCCGCATGAGGAGGGGCGTTCTCGTGCGCCATCTCGTTCTTCCCGGCTGCCGCCATGAGAGCATGGAGCTTCTGGACTGGCTTTGGCAGGAATTCGGGAACGACATCCATATCAGCCTCATGAGCCAGTACACGCCCATGCATCACGGAAAAGAACATGGAAACCTGGGCCGGCGGCTCACCACCTTTGAGTACGAGTCAGTGGTGGAGCATGCCCTTGCCCTTGGAATCACGCAATGCTATGTGCAGGAACGGCGGGCGGCATCCCGGGAGTATGTGCCGGAATTCGACGGGAGCGGGGTCATTCGCTGACAATCCGGTTCTTTCCACGGTGTTTTGCCTCGTAGAGCCGCTCGTCCGCCAGGCGATAGGCATCCCATGGCGTTTTGAGGCTGCTGATGGCCGTGTTTGCCGCGCCGATGCTCACCGTGATGGTTCCCGTCGTGTCCTCCCAATGGATGGTGCCGGAGGATACGTTTTTCTGCATTCTGTCCAGAAGGCGGACGAAGTCGTAAAAGGCAAGCTCGTTGCTGATGAGGATGAACTCGTCGCCGCCCATGCGGACAAAGAAGGTCTGCTTCAGGGCATGCCGCTGCAGACGGTGGTTGACCGTCCGGCAGAGATATTTGAGGGCTTCGTCGCCGAATTCATGCCCGTAGACATCGTTGCACCGTTTGAAGTTGTCGATGTCGAGGAATGCCAGGGAGAAGCCGATGCCCGGTTTTGCCTGTTCCAGGAGCTCCTTGCTGCGGCTGATGAAGAAATAGCGGTTGTAGGTGTCGGTCAGGCTGTCCCGGAACAGGAGCCGCATGATGAAGGGCTGCGCCTGCCGGATCATGTTGTCCATGTCCTCGAAGGCCATGCCTTTTTCCGTGAGTTCCACAGTCAATTGATGGATCATTTCCTGTTGTTTTGCCAGGAGGTCGTACATCTGGCGCTCTTCTTCCGACATGTTTCCGGGGTCCTTGTAGAGCTTCTTTCCCCGGCGGAGGATGTCTTCCGAGATGGACTGGATGAGCAGCGCCTGGTGGAGGGAACTCCCTTCCAGTGCCAGCAGCAGGTTCTTTTTTTCCAGAACGTAGTCGATGATGAAGCGCAGGGGAAAGATTTTCTCCTCGGGGGTCATCTGGTCGCTGCTCCTGCGGGCAAATCCGCTTGCGCCGTCTTTTTCCTGCTCATCCATTGGAATTCCTCCTTTCCTGGTCGTGGCTGAACACAGCGATCACCATTCCCTGGTTGATGTGCTGATGGTGGTACTGTTCCCCGCCGCAGTACATGCCCGCGTGGCTTCCGAGAAGACTCATGTTCTGCGCATGATTTTCCTGGAAATTCTCGTTCTTGTAGAGCCAGTAGCGGAAGATGCATTCGCCGGTCAGGGTGAAATAAATGTCATCGTTTTCCTTCCGGATGCGTTCGATGGTTTCAGATGCAACCTCGCGGTAGCGCCCATAGTCCATAAAGCAGATGGCGTCGTTGGGATTGATGCGCTTGTAGCAGACGAGGGTGCCATCCTCCAGCACATTGCTGATGCCCGCCACGAAGACCCGGGAGCCGATGACGCGTCCTAAGGGGTATCGCTGGCTGATGGAGATGATCTCGTTTCGGGGTACCTGAACGATATCGGAGTAGACATCTGCGGCGGGCCGGCCGTCGATCTCGATGATGCTGCGGCTGTCCGGGTCTGCCTTGGTCACCTGATGGAAGGTGAGCTCAGTGCGCATGTAGATGTTCTCGTAATAGGTGCGGACCTTTCCATTCCTGCAGCGGATCAGGGCATAGGCACAGGCATCTTTGCAGATCTCACCGCAAAAGGCCACCTGGGTCTTTCCGATGCGCTCCGTGCCTTCGTAGACCGAGGTGCCGATCAAGGGGATATGGTGCTTGTCCAGAACGGCATTGAGGGTTGTGACGAGCATTTCCTCATTGCCGGTGCAGCACTCGAAGCATACCGTGTCTTCGTCGCCTGCGTTGAGGGACTCCACATCCTTTTGGAATTGGTAGATGTGCTGCACGGGGCATTCGTCAAGATCCTTTATCAGCCCGCAGGCAATGCGGTATTCCTCCTCAAAGGAGAGAATGAGGATATCCGGATTGTCCACCAGATCATCATGTACCACGCTGATGCTGCAAAAACCTATGGATGGGATATTCGGGAAACGGGCTGCCAGGAAAGCGGCCGCCTCTTCCAGCGTGCCGAACTTGCTGAAAAAGAGGAGAAATTGTGGAGCTTTCACGGATTGTACGGCTTCTTCCAATGATTGTTCCAGACATTCCGCCTGTCCTTTTCCCATCCTGATCATGAAATATCCCCCTAATATCCATATAATCTACTTTAATTATTCGACGTGTTTTCATAAAGTCCTTGTTTTGGATAGGTTAAAAGAAAGTTTCCGAAGGTCCGTCGGGGTCCTCGTCCAATTGGTGCTGCCCGAGCATGGTGGTGAGGGTTTCCCGCGTGAAGCCGTAGTCCGGGGAAGTGAAGTCCTGCTGCGCCTCATAGCGATGGGAAGGGGCGTTCAGGAGCCCGCAGACGGTATCGTAGAGCATGTCGTTGGTGAAATAGCGCCCATGCCTCTGGCGGAGGATGGCGGACTGCTCCGGCAGCGCCTCCTGGTATTCCGGCGAGAGGTAGACGAACATGGGGATGCGTACCATGTCGAAGCTGAACACGTCGGGATTGTGGGAGATGACGAGATTCTCGCCATGGTCGGAGAAATAGAGCATGGCCTGCAGGTTCAGATGCTCCCTGGCATAGCCAAAGACCTGGGACAGGAAGAAGTCCGTGTAAAGGATGCTGTTGGCATAGGAGGAGACGGCTGTCGCCATGCCCGTGCCGTCCTCGGTCTTCCATTTCATGAAGTCGGAGGGGTAACGGTTGTTGTAGTAGATGTGGCTGCCCATGATGTGGAGCACGATGAAGTTGTTCTTCGTGGGGTCCACCTTCTTGAGGTAGTCCAGCAGGACCATGTCGTACTTGTCGGAGAAATTGTAGGAGTCATCTGTCCATTCCGCCGTGTCTGCGCCCTTTGCTACAAGGGTGATGACACTGTCGAACTGCCCGTAGCGGCCCTGGTTGCTGAACCACCAGGTGGTGTAGCCGGATTTTCGCGCCACATCGATGATGGAGCAGGAGTCCACGAAATCCTTTCCATTATACTGGCTTTGCTCCGTGAGGGCCCTTTGCAGGGTGGGAACGGTCTGGGACCAGGAGGAATAGCAGTTCTGGAAGAGCAGGAAACCGGGATCCTCTGCGGCCTGCTGGCTGAGCCATGGGGTGTCGTCGTAGGCGAAGGAGGGCGTGAAGGCCTTCATGTAGTTGCGGGAGGCAGACTCGCCGATGACGATGATGACCGTGCCAGGCTGCTGTGTCAAGGCAGGCAGGGTGTTCTCCGCATCGATGTCAAGGGTGCTGTATCTCTGCTCGAAGTAGTCCCCGTATTCCTGGGTCTGTTTCACATAGTTCGATACATCTCCCCAAAGCTCCGCAATGGAGGTCTGGGGAAGATACCAATAGGGCACAACGAAGATCATGGCAGCGAGGAGCAGGGAGAGGACGGTATTGTGCTCCCAGTCCATGGAATGGGCGAGAAGACGCCGCCCGAAGGCGCAGTGGACTCTCCAGGCGAGGTACAGGAAAAGGGCGAACCCAAGGCCGATGACCATGAGCCAGCCGGTGCCTACATTGGACTCAAGAAAATCGATGCTCTCCCGCCAGTTCGTGAGGTAGAGGGCCATGAGGGAGGCGGGGGAAAGACAGTGCCATACCATGATGTAGTAGGCGTACTGGGTGATGGGCACAGCAAGGCAGACGAGGTTCAGCAGCGCCATGAGAGCACTCATGAGCCTTATCTGCCTCGTCTGCATGAGCAGCCCTTCCAGAGAGGTCAGCAGAAGGAAGATGCCCGTCCCCACCACGAAGTCGAAGCAGACCTTCGACATGTACCAGGGCGTGTTGTAGGTCCAGGTGTAGAGGAGGGGGAAGGCAGAGCACCATCCCAGCCCAGTGATGAGGTTCGGCAGGTTCTCCTTCGCGAAGAGGGGGATATGGGTGCCGTACTGCATGAGGCAGAGCCCCAGGATGATGGGAATGAGGATGGGCAGGAAATACCCCGGCCCCATGTCCTGCCCAATGTTGATGTAGAAGGCGATCAGGCAGAGGAAGTAAGTAAAGGACACCGCAAGAGCGCGGATGATATTGTCCTGTGTCCTTGTGGAAATATGCATATGACGAACCTTTCTTATCAGAGAATATTTCTTTCATTCTACTATGAAACGGCAGGAAGTCAAGCGGGCATTTTGGAGTGGTGGACTGTACTACTTCCTTATTGTGAAAAAACGTATGGAGCGTTATAATAAAGTAGATAAATATAAAAAAAGAAGGTGGTATGCATGCAGAAAATCAAAATATCCGATGTTTTTCGCCCTGGATCCATGCCCTCGTATACGTATATAAACCGCCTTGCAACGGCCAACGGCGTCACTTATGAATCGAAGTTAAAAAAAGCGCTGGCCAGGACTGGCAATCTGGTACTGATTATCGGTGGGACGAAGACAGGAAAAACCGTCCTCTGCAATAAGGTGGTTCCTCATGAAAAGATTGTCAGACTGAGCGGCTCGCATATCAGGACAGACGAGGATTTCTGGAAGTATACCGCAGAAGCACTGGAAATACCTGACGAGATACAGGAAGATGAGCTTCTACAAGGCATGGAAGAAGAAGGAGAAAGATATTCCGGGCGGGCAGGCATTCTCAGCCTCCTTGCCACTGTTATCGGGATCGAAAAAAGACGATCCATCACACAGGGTAGTGGCAAGACGAAGAAAATACTGAGAAGCAACTCGCTTTTGACGAAGATCTTGATTCAAGGAGATTACGTGCTGGTGATCGATGATTTCCATTATATCCCGAAAGAAGTTCAGCTCTATCTCGCCAGAGTGCTAAAAACCGAACTGTTCCATGGCCTCAAGGTCGTGCTTCTCTCCTTGCCTCACAGGGCTGACGAAGCGGTAAAGCTGAACCCGGATCTGATCGGAAGGACATCCTTCATCGAAATTGCCCCATGGACGAAAGCAGAGCTTAAAGAGATTGCCAAGAAAGGCTTCGATTGCCTCCGGATTAACGCTGACGACCAGTTGCTTGATTTTATCGCAGATGAAAGCGCATTGTCCCCATTACTG
Source organism: uncultured Veillonellaceae bacterium (assembly GCA_902801565.1). Taxonomy (GTDB): domain Bacteria; phylum Bacillota; class Negativicutes; order Selenomonadales; family Selenomonadaceae; genus UBA3796. The sequence goes on from CADCIX010000008.1 coordinate 36,865, forward strand.
ATGCAGGAGAACTGTTTCAACCTGTCCTTCCGGTTAAAAGAAAAGAAAACGACAACAATCACGCGGAAGGATATAGAAGACGCGTTCACAGACACCGTAGAGGACAACAGAAGTTATCAAGACATTGTGCAGTTTATCTTAGACGGCCCCAAAAAGGGACGAGCCCGACGCAAGCAATACAAGACACAATCCGGGGAACTCTGTGAGATCTACGGGCTTCTCCTGAGAAGCATTAGCACAGACCCGCCAGTACTAAGCCTCAAGATCAGAGACATAGAGAACAGGATGAAAAACATCTTGGCGCCGAACGAGAAGGCGTTCACCAGCATGAGTTTGGGAAAGATCATCAAGCACGCAGAGGAAATCGCGAATGAATCCATCAAGGAGAAGGAATCACTGGAATGGAAAGACAGTGTACTGTATATCTTGGATCCGTTCTTGCTTTTCTATCTGAGATGGGATAAAAGCTGGAAAAACTAATGAGACTGCAGTGAACTACATCGTTATAAATAATTCAACAAACAAAAAATCTCGAAACAGGCCAACAAGAGTGGGAGGTTGACTGGGGGAGGCGATTGGGGTGTGGAGGGGAATGCCTCCCGCTGCTATTTTTCGGCATTCCCATATATTCTGGATCAAAGCCTCTGGCACTGGGAAGGCCGAAACCGCCGTCCGCCCAAGGATGGCATCAATGCACTTCTCAGCTTTGGGTACACTCTGCTGGAGAGGGATGTCCGTATTGCCATTGCCGGAGCAGGACTGGATGCACGTCTGGGCTTTTTCCACAGCAACAACGGAAGGAAGGACAGCCTGGTCTACGACCTCATGGAGCCCTTCCGCCAGCCCGTCATTGACCGTTTCATCCTGCGCTTGGTGAATCTGGGGATATTTACGCCGAGTGACTTTGAGATGAGGGACGGGGGCTGCAAAATGAAGCTGGATGCCCTGAAGCAGTGGTTCCCCCGCTATGAGGAATATTTGGACACGCCCCTGCAGGATTTCCAGGGGCAGTCCCCGAAGCAGTACATCCGTTTCCGGATTGAGCAGTTTGGGATGTTTGTATTCATTGGCTAATTGTGCTGTGGCGGGTTGTCCAAAACAATTGCAAAGCATAAAGAAGAAATCCACCGTTTACCCAATTCGGAACGGTGGATTTTTACGTCATCTTATAGTGCGCTTACTACCGAACAGAAGTCCGTTTGATAGAACCTTGAGTGATGCTTGAATAGTACAGGAAAAGTGGTATAATCAAAGAAGAGGAGGAGTAAGAGGCAAATGTTGGATGAGTTCCAATACAGGACAGCCTTGGGGAAAAGCCTTAAGAATAGTCTGAATAAATTCGACAAGAATGAGCTCATGCAGGATATCCGCATGGCGCGAAGATTCTATGACGCTGCCCTCTTGGGTATTGATATATCTTGGGCATATCGGATCAAGTCTTTAGCATCCTGTTTGATCAAGTATGACCGTTATGCCCCAAACTATGCCGTAGAACGGGTGTATAACGATATATTGGGCTTTCGGGTTATTGTAGAATCTTATGATAAAGGAGGGATTTGAATGTGCTACTTGATTGCCAATAAGTTTGGGACGCAGGGGAGCTATGCCGTGAAGATGGAGCACGGACTGAAACTGGAGGCATTGTCAGACTATCTCTCCGCGGCTAAAGAAAAGGAGAAGGTTCAGCTTGTTACTATCAGCGACATGGAATCCTATGGAGAGTATGCGCCCTATAAGGAAGTTCCGAATGAGCTTGAGTTTATTCAAAGCGTACTAGCAATGTGACAATGTCTTTTTATGATGCCGACAAGTAGCTTGCCAGTTTTTCTCGCCTTGGTGAATTTGGGAGTATTTACGCTGAGTGACTTTGAGATGAGGGACGGGGGCTGCAAGATGAAGCTGGATGCTCTGAAGCAGTGTTTCCCCGCTATGAGGAATATTTCCCATTTTTGAGCCTTGTCCTGCCTGGCCTGTGGGGCATGCTATTGTGCACAGCTTAATACCGCTTGCGGTGTTGAAATGCTTCGTGTTGAACGGAGCGAACGATATAGCGTATGTTGTGGCGGGATGTCCAAAATAATTGCAAAGCATAAAGAAGAAATCCACCGTTTACCAAATCCGGAACGGTGGATTTTTTGCGTCATATTATAGCGCGCTTACTTTCTGGTATTGACAAATTAAGGTGTTCCATGAGCTCAGAATAGAGACTGACTTGCAAGACATCAGCATTGACAGCACATCCTGCAAGGCCCACCAGCATAGTGCTGGTGCAAAAAAAGGGGGCCTAACAGCGATGTGAGCGAACATATTGGAATCAGCCGTGGAGGAAAGAACACCAAGGTACATGCCGCAGTAGATGCGTTGGGCTATCCTTTGCATGTCGTACTTTCAGGAGGAAATGTGCACGATTCCTCCGTAGCAATAGAATTACTGGAGAATACACCTGTGAATAGATCTGTAATCATGGCTGATAAGGCGTACCGTGGTGAAAACATCCGCACCAAGATAGAGGATATGGGGTGCACACACTGTATCCCGCCGCAGTCCAATGATAAAATGTGGATTTTTTCTTCGTAGAGGTGGATTTCGTCGAACTGCTCCCGGAGCTTTTTCAGGTCATGCTTGAATTTGTTCTTGTCGGCCTGACTGGCGGCTGTGTCTATGCGGTTCTGGGTAGTTTCGATGCGGGTTTTGTAGAGTTCCTGCTGTTTGTAGACATAGCCGGTACGCATACGGGCAATGGTGTCCAGAGGTTTTCTTAATGCTTATTCTTACCACACCCGCTTAAATTGTATGGATGCGGAAACATCCTTATCATGGTCCCCCTTCAGAAGCTGCGCTTCGCCGCTCAGGAACCAGCCCTTGGCAAATTCGTTTTCCCCGAACAGAGAAAGGTTCAAATGCGTCTTATCCTGACTGTTCCGCAAGGTATAAGAACTGCCGCCATTGCCCTCATAGCAGAAGGAAAGATTTGGGTCAGCTCCGGCAAAAGCGTGTTTCACGCCAAGGCGCAGACCATAGCTGCCCCGTTTGAGGTAACGTTTCAGCTCCATCCCCAGCTGCCCTGCAAAATAGGTATTGTGTTTTCCTGCTACACGCTGATTGAAAATGCCCGCACCAGTTTCCGTATAGGCAGACTGATTCAGCCAGGAAAGCTGGAAACCCACATAGGGGCTTACATGCCATGTCCTGCCGTCACTAGCATGAAGGTCGTACTTGTATTCCCCGCCGATTTCCATCAGGTGGGCATTGTACTTCGCATCTGCTCCCAGCCCCAGCATGCCAAGGCTGCGGTGCTGTTTGTTTCTAATCCAGCCATAGTCAGCATAGATATAGGCATCGGCAGCATCCTTATGATAGCCCGCATAGATACCAACCCGGGTATCGTAGATATTTGCGCTACTGGACTCAGCCCCCAAGCCCATGGTCTGGTAGCTCAGGAACAGGCCGCCCCGCCATTTGTCATTAAGCCGGCGGTCATAGCCGCCAGAGATTCCGCTGCCATGATAGCTTGCCCCACCTTTGAGATCACCCCAGTTCTTGGTGAACTTCACCCAGGCATTGTTATCCTGAGCCACGGGCAATTCTATATTCATCTTGACGCCATCATCAGGCTTGCCGCTGTCTGCCAGATGATTTACCGGGACAGTGATCTCTACCGGCCGCATGGAAAAGACCGTACGCAAACGGTCAGAAATCACCCGGCTGGCCAGCGTGCTCTGCTGTACCATGGATACCATCTGCGGTCCAGCAGACGAGCTTATTTCCGTAAGTGCCTGTTTGGCACCGGTATCGTTCAGAGTGTAAAGGGAACGCATCTCATTCCTGCGCTTATCTCCCTTCAGGCTTTTCTGCATGGCATCCATGGCCTCATAGGCTTCGGTCTGCTGTGCAGTCATTTCCCCCAGATTATTGGCTGCCTGCGCAGTGACCTTTACCGTATCCGTATCTACTTCCCCTGTCGTTACGAGCATTCCCGAAGCTTTATAGGGTTTTCCCGCCGGATTTGCCAAATTGCCGTTCACTGTCCCGGCCGTCAATACGGTCAAGGTCTCACCAGGCAGGGCATGCGTAGCCGATACCGTAGAATCATTGACATTTGCTGTTCCCGAAACCTCAATCTGACCTTTTTTACCGCCAGCATAAGCCTCAAGAATGCCATCAGACTCAAGTTTGCCATTGATTACCTGATCAGTATCCGCCGAGGCTGCACCGATAGTACCATGGTTGATAAGTTTGCCGGTTTCATTGTCGGAAAATCCAGTTGCCAGCTCCGTCGTCTTATCGTGGACAGTAAATGTACCACCATACAGATAAGCGTCTTCTTCGACTTTCACATTCACTACATCAGCCGTGCCACCATAGGTAAGCTTTCCGCCGGTGACATTGATCTTCATATTATCCGCACCCGTGATATTGCCGCTGTAATTTATATCTCCATTAAAGTTCAAATTCGTTACTAGTTCGGGGATATATTGGTTGTAAGTGTATGTCTTGCCGTTATACTGAATTCTAAGCGGCTCGATTATACTCGTGTCTGTTTTTTTCTCTTTATCCGGATAGGGGGTTTCCACTTCCTCATCCCAAAAACCATAGTCCTTAGAAAAATGTTTCCATTCTGACTTGATATTTCCCTTGATTTCTGCGCCATTCTCAACATTGATATTCTTGACAAAGGCGTTCCGGCCAATATAAATGGCATTTTCACCACCTGTGATTTTGCCGGACAGGTTGAAATTAGTTATCATTTCCCCCATCAGTTCATCGGCAGAAGCATTATAGGTGTTATTATCCATATCATTCAACGCTAAGTTTGTACCTTTTGTAATATCACCCGTTTCACTATCCACTTTCCGCTCATACCGAATATAAGAGCCACGGTATTCATCGTCGGCACCATTGGAACTGGAACCAAAATTAAATTCAACAGCATTGCCACCACTGCCACTAGCAGTCACCTTGCCCGCCAGATTCAGATTTTGATTACGTCCATAGGCAAAGAGGACACCTTTGCCATTTTTCCCGTCCGCATGTATTTCCGTTGATTGAGGTACATTTATCGTATTTTTTTCGCCATCAACGCGAATGCCCGTTGCCCCTGTGCCCTTCGTCAGAATATTTGCCGACTGCGTAATGGTATTCCCGGCACCATATACATGCAGGCCAATGCCCAGTGGCACCACACTATAAGCTGAAGTATATGCTGTCCCCGCCGCATTGCGCGCCGAATAACCGTGGGTGTTGTTAATCGTCTGGTTATTGCCGTAAACGGAATAGCCAAAATAAGCCTTGCGGTCAATATCATAACCCAAATCCTGCATCACGGCCAATTCCGCTTCCATAAAGCCGGTGTAATTGCTATATTGACGATGGCTCATCATGCCGGCCGTCTGCAGATGTGAGCCTTCAAAAACATCACCTTCCCATGCATTTACAGGCAATCCCGAAACACCTTTAAACTTTGCCCCTGCCAGAGCCTCCGTTACATGATTCCCTACAAAATAGGCAAAGTCACCATCATCAACGATAAAATAATCCTTTTGTACGGCTCCGGGCTTCTCTTTCTTGATGATATTAAATCCATCCGTTGTCACAATCATCATACCCGGCTTGGCATGGTTGCCGTTTTTATCCACTAGATGCAATGACCAGCTATTTTTATCGGTAATATCATCTGCGAATTTATATAAAGCTTTCTCGCTTTTCCCCTCGCCATACAGAACATCATTTTCTGTTACATTGCCATCCCAATCGCAAGTTTTTCTTGCTATGAGAATGCCCAACGCATGCCCCAGTTCATGGCGGAAAGTCCCCACAAAATCCGTTGCCTGCTCATTGGTGGGCAAAATGGTGTCTGGATCCACCCACCAGCCATCCTCCGTATTCGTACCAGTGCGTTCTGCTCCAAGGTGCTGCCCGATAAGAATAAGTGAAAGTCCGGCATCTCCCCCCGGAGCATTCTCTTTGATGTAGTTTTCCATCCGTTTGAATTGCTCTTCCACAGAAATGTTCGCCGGAATTACTATTCCTGCTAATTTTTTCATATCATAGGCATTCAGTTTTTTCCCATCCTGCATCATCAAAGCTGGATAATTATCCGTAATCACATTTTGCCCTTTTAAGGAGTAAGTTAGCGCCCCGGCATTTTGAAGATTTTTCTGCGTTTTAACAAAAATCTGCCAGGGGGAAGAGAATTTTGACCGCGGAGCAAGTATCCCCGACCAATAAGATGTAGCATCCTTTGTCCCATCTCTTAATAGTTCCGGCAAAGTATACTGTGACCCAAATTCCCCCTCATTAAAGAATTCAAATTCAATAAATTTTTGGCCACTGAAGTATACATAGTCCGTATCCGATGCCGACACATGACTGCTGAAATTAGCGCTCATGGTCAGGGCTATCAAAAGCGCCAGCTTTTGGAATTGTCTCATCGTCACCGCCCCTTCTGAAAATACTCCTAATATAGTAAAATTGCCCAAGGCTATCCAGCCCTGGGCTATGAGTCTACCAGCATTTTTCGTTCGGCTTACGTATAGACAGGCTTTGGCTCAATGCAAACCGTGTAAAAAGATCTCCGCTGGACACGTCCCTGACCAAGCCTCCAGCCTCAACGGTGAAGGTAGATACTACCTTATATATAGGATAGCATTGTTGCCCGTCAGTGTCAATAAAATGCTTGTTTAAGCACTCACTTTATCTTCGCCAGCACATCCCCAAACAACGCATAGTTATGCTTCATGCCGTCATCGAGGTCGATTTCCTGGCGGAGGTCGGCGTAGTGGTGGATTTTTTCTTCATAGAGGTGGATTTCGTCGAACTGCTCCCGGAGCTTTTTCAGGTCACGCTTGAATTTGTTCTTGTCGGCCTGACTTGCGGCAGTGTCTATGCGGTTCTGGGTGGTTTCGATGCGGGTCTTGTAGAGTTCCTGCTGTTTGTAGACATAGCCGGTACGCATACGGGCAATGGTATCCTTGTCGTAGCGGTGGATATAAACCAGTGCCTTGAAGCTGTTCTTCTTCCCTGCGTCAAAGAGCCAATAGATAGGCCGCTTCTGGTAGCGTTTGCAATGGTCGATGTAGAAGTCATTGAGGAAGTAGCTACGGATAGTCTCCAGCGGGGTGCCTTTGCCCTCCAGAGCATCATCGATGAATTGCAGGTTCTCCCGCTAGTGTTCCTCCCCAAAGGCGGCCTTGAGCCAGATGCAGAAACGCTGCACCATATCGTCCTCGAAGTATTCATCGTCACAGATGGGAATGATGGCATCTTCGTCCGGCTGGAAGGTTTTATATTTGGAATGGTCGAACTCGCCACCGGCCATGATAAGCCCCGGCTCATCAAGAGAGTAACGGCCAAACATGCATCCCACGGCGTAGGAAAGGAGGGATTTGACCACATCGGCCTTGGTGAGGACGTAGTTGTTGCCCTTCATGGTGTCGGGGATATCGTCCTTCGTATCATAGATGCGGGCCACGGTAACATCCTTCTCCGCCACCTCCGGGCTCAGTTCTTCGGTAAGGCCGTAGATGTCGATGAAGATGCGGTTAAGTTCTTCATCATTGGATTTCAATGTGGCAAAACGCTCGTTGGCGGTCTGCTTGTAGGTGGCGTAGGCATATGCTATATCAGACAAATTTCTGTTCAATGGGTTAGGGCGTGTTGATTAATTCACTCACCCCATCTTCACAGTTCTTGACTGTCCCTGCGTCGTTGACATATCCTCGACATAGCACCACTATGCCTCCGGTCTGTCGCCTAGCAATGGACAGCCAATCCCCGCAAATCTGGGGCAACCTCATTTAATCAACACGCCCTAAAGCAATACCGCCGCATTGCAACACGCTATGAAAAATTAGCTGTACGTTTCCTTGGATTCGTGCATATGTGCTGTGCCTTGATTTGGCTGAAATAACACTGAAATAATGAATATTCATCAATATCTAATTAATCAACACGCCCTAATCCCAAAGCAGAAAAAACATTAACAGGGATTTTTCAAAACTTACTTTAATTTTCTGTAAACATCTAGTAAAATTAAGGAAGTGGTAGGGAGGTGCGCGTTTGTATGATAGGAAAAATACCCAGGTTTGTGATGACAGAAGAAAACTTCAGTTCTGTGCAAAAACAGATAGAGGATAATCTTCTGGAGAAAGGTATCGAAAATAAGGCGGTTATGCGCTCCAGCATGTTGCTGGAAGATATATGTTGCCGTCTTTTTGCGCATAAGAGCACTCAGGTGCAGGTGGAGATTCACCACCGCTTTGGTTCAACCAGTTTGCGGCTGAAATCGGAGGGGGAGGCGTATAATCCTCTAAGTGAGGAAAATACCTGGACAGATGAGGATGTTGATTATTATCGCAGTATAGTCCTGAAGAGCAATCGTGACTGGTTGGGGTATTCGCGCAGCAATGGTCGCAATTGCCTGTCCATACAAGTCCGCAAGGACAATAAGAAGCAAGTGCGCTATACATTGCTGGGCATGATGCTGGGCATCCTGACTGGCCTGGCACTGAAGGGAATATTTTCAGCGGAGATTGTGGGCTTGTTTGATGTCTACGCAGTGGGCACCGTCCGTACCATGTTCCTTAATGCCATGAACATGATGCTGGCGCCAGTGGTGTTCTTTTCCATCATGGCAGGTATCATGAATCTTTCTGACGCATCGGATGTGGGGCGTCTGGGGAGGAACATGCTGGGATTGTATCTCTTGACCTCCGTGTGCTCTGCCGGACTCGCGCTCCTTTTGGGCACGAATATCTTCAGTGGGGAATTATTGCAGTGGGGTGTTGTCCAGGAAGATGAGGCTGCTCCTTTGTCGCTGTTGGACATGGTAGTGGGCATCATACCGCGGCATATGACGGAACCGGTGATGTCGGGTAATATGCTGCAGGTAATCTTTTTGGCGCTGCTATTTGGCCTGACCATGAATAGCATGGGGGATAAGGCGCATCCCCTGATCAATCTGGTAAAAGCTGCTGACACTCTCTGCCTGCGGGTGATAAGGACTATTGTGCAGTTGGTGCCTTTAGTGGCCTTCCTGTCCATGACCTCACTCATCTTCAAGGTGGGGCTGGATTCTCTGCTGACCTTTGTACGTGCGTTGCTGGCTCAGGGGGCGGTGCTGATACTCATGCTGGTGGTGTATGGACTTTTGGTGGTTGTCATTGGCCGGCTGTCTCCCGTGCCTTTTCTGAAAAAGCTTGTGGCCTTCCTGCCTCTGCCGGCTTCTCTGGGCAGTACGAATGCCGCCATGCCCTTTTCTATGGAATTCTGTGTGAAACAGCTGGGGGTACAGGAAAAAATGGCGGGCTTTGCCATTCCCATTGGCGCCTCAGTGAAGATGGATGGCAATTGTGCTTTTATCATCCTGCAGTGTATCATGCTGGCGAAACTGTACGGCATAGATACAAGTGCCGGATTTCTGATGACGTTGGTGCTTACATCTGTGGCATTGTCTTTTGGTTCGCCGGGAGTAACAGGAGGCGCAATCGTCTGTCTGGCTTCAGTGGCAGTATCTCTGGGCATACCCATAGAAGCCATCGGCATGATGCTTTCCGTGGATCCTTTGATCTCCATGCTTCGGACGCCCCTGAATTCAGCTGGGGGTATAGCTGCTGCTTTTTTGCTGGCCAGATGCGAGGGGCAGGTGGATGAGGCGTCCTACCAGGCAGAGTGAAGCCTGATTTGAGAAAACATATAGAAGGAAAAAAGCGGCTGGCGTAGAATAGAGTCTAATAGATAAGGGGTTATATTGAAGCATTAAGGAGTGAAGTGGTTATGGAATTGAAAAAAGAAGTTTTTGGCGTATGGATTCTTTTCACCCTGAAAGGCCGTCTTGATATACAGACAGCGCCAGATTTTGATAAGGAACTGTTGCCGGAAATTGAGAAGCGCCTGGATATCGCCTTGGATGCCAGCGACCTGAAGTACATCAGCAGTATGGGCATCCGCTCTCTGATGCTAGCTGCTAAGAAAACCAGCGAAGTCAACCGTCGGGTAGCGATTTGCGGCATGCGTCCTGAAGTAAAGAAGGTTATTGAGTCTGCCGGGGTGGATGCGTTCATGGATGTGTACGATAACCTTTCAGATCTTCCTTTTGCAGCGGATATCCATACATCAAGACAAGCATGAGAGCAGTCATCATATATATTTGCTAGCGCAGAGTTTCGGCTCTGCGTTATTTTTTTGCGCAGTTAGCGGCAAGGATAGTAGAATATATGGAGTTTAAGAGGGAGGCGGATTGATTGTTCCAGAGATTATGGCAAAGAAAAAAGGCAGGAGCTCTGTGGCTATGGGCCAGGCTCCAGCGGGAGGTGGAGCATAAGATTGGCTTGATAGGCGTTCTGTTTGTGCTGAACTGGTTCACTATTTTCTGGCAGAACCTGCATTATTATCAAAACCAGCAACTGGTGGTACTGGCGGTGGATTTCTTCTTTGTATTGGGGGGGACTGCCCTGTATGTGGCTCTGTTGGGGTTGTTGCCAGTGAAGGCTGTGGGGCGCGGGCTGCTGTTTATGTCCTTTTTCCTGTCGGCCTTGCTTGGAGGACTGGAGTGTTTTGCTCTCTGGAATTACCAGGCCCAGATTGGGGCGGGCATCATCACGGCGGTGATGCAGACCAATCCCCAGGAGGCAGGGGAGTTCTTTGCCCGCTATGTGGGGATTTTCGGTGTTGTCCTGTCTATTGGCTTCTTTGTCCTCTGTGTGGGCATTTGGCATTATATGCAGGCATTGCGCTGGAAATATCATGCAAATGATGAGCAGGTAGAGGCGCCAAGCATGGATGTGAAACTGGTAGAGGGTATGCTCAATGACTGTTTGGAGGCTATCCAAGATATCTTGCCCTCGTCTGCCCCAGTCCGTGCCCTGTGAGGCGGCCGACGCCGGAGAAGGCGGAGAACTGGGCCAGGAGCAGCAGGAGCTGCTGCTCCTCCCGGGCAAGATGTGAGGTGTCAAAGCTGAATTCTCCTTCGAAGGCCAGTGTTCCGCGATCCTCCTTGAGATAAACCGTGCGGCTCTGCCCGTGCCAGCGGCGGGGTGGCAGATCCCGGACCAGGGAACGGATGTCCTGGAGGCTTTGGGCCAGCAGGTCATTCCAGACGGAGATGCGCCAGAAAACCATATCTCCTTTATGGACAGTGAGACTGGTGGGAGGTCGGTGGTTTTGCATTTTTGTTTTCGGCGGTTGTATTCCGGACAGAGGGGATATGGCGAAGGCTTTTTGCCGTTGCGTGTCGTGGATATATGCGGAAAGCTCCGGGCTGAGTCCCTGAAGCAGGGAAAAGAAGGCAGCGTGCAGGAGCCTTCCGTGGAACAGGGGGATGCGGGCGGTATTCTTTGCCGACAGGCGGTAGACAGCAGCAGCGAGCATAAAGATTCTCCTTTCAGATGGACAGGGGTTTTCCTTTATTTTTCGACAAGAGAGGGGGAAAACCTCTTTTGCGTTGGGGGGTGAGGGTTCACGAATCCGCCAATAAGTGATATACTTTTATAGAAAGAAAATTATTGAAGGAGAAGTCACAGCTATGATCTTAAACCGAAAGTCCGTAGAACTCTTGTCACCTGCCGGTACCTGGGATGCCCTGGTGGCCGGTATTGAGGCGGGGGCCGATGCCGTCTATCTCGGTGGGAAGCATTTCAACATGCGCATGCACGAGGGGAATTTCAACTTTGACAATGCCATGCTGGCCAAGGCCGTCGAGTACGCCCATGCCCATGATGTCCGTCTCTATGTCACCCTCAACAATCTCATCAGCGAGGAAGAGCTGCCTGCCTTGAAGGAATATCTTTCCTACCTGGATACCATCCAGCCGGATGCCTTGCTGGTGCAGGATTTTGCCGTGCTGGAGCTGGTCCATGAGATGGGGGTCTCCATTCCCATCCACAGCTCCGTCATGATGAACATCCACAATGAGCATGCCATCGAGAAGCTCAAGGAATACGGCATCACCCGTATCGTCGTCGGAAGGGAAATGACCCTTTCCGAGCTCAGCCTGTTCCGCGAGCGCACGGGCATTGAGGTGGAGTACTTCATGCACGGGGACATGTGCTTTTCCGAGAGCGGGCAGTGCATCCATTCCGGCGTGGTCTTCGGGCAAAGCAGCAATCGCGGGCGCTGCCTCAAGCCCTGCCGCTGGTCCTTCAAACTCGTGGATGAGGATACCAAGGACATTCTTGATGCGGATGGGCCCGGGGCTTACAAACTGGCAATCAAGGACATGTGCATGTACCGCAGCATTCCCCAGCTCATCCAGGCAGGGGTGTTTTCCTTCAAGATCGAGGGACGCATGCGCCCTGCGGAGTTCATCCGCCGCATCGTGACCACCTATCGCCATGCCATCGATGCCTATATCGCGGACCCTGCCGGCTATAAGACGAACGAGGAGGAATGGAAATCCCTCTATGACAATCGTGCGAGGGATTTTACCACCACCTTCGCTTTCGGGCAGCCCTCCAAAGATGCCATCGGCTTTACGGGAGAAAGGGAGCCGCGTTTCTTCAGCGATGCGGTGAAGGAAGCGGGTTTCCAGGATGAGATCCTGAAGCAGGAGCCCCCCATCCAAAAGGAATTCCCCAAGCATCCTGTTCTTTCCCTGCGGGTCAATTCCCCTGCAGCCGCCAGGTCCGCCATCGAAAATGGCGCAGATCGCGTTTATGTGGGCGGTGAGGTGTTTCGTCCGCTGCGTCCCTGGACCTTGCAGGACTATAAAGAGATTCTTGCCTTTGCAAAGGAACGGGGGGCCAAGGTCATCATCAACACGCCCCGCACCACCATGCGCAGGGAGTGCGGCGAGCTGGAACAGCTTTTCACGGCCCTGGGGGAGATTGCTCCCGATGGACTGATGGTCAGCAATCTCGGCTCCCTGCATCTGGCGAAAAAGCTCACGAAGCTTCCTCTGCAGGCGGATATCTCCTTCAACCTCTTCAACCATTTCGCGGCGAAATTCCTGAAGGAGAACGGCCTTTCCATGGGAACAGCATCCCTGGAGCTTTCCTTTGGGCAGCTGCGGGAAATCGTGGAGAATTCCGAACTGCCCATTGAGGTCATCGTGCACGGCTCCTATGAGTCCATGCTCTGCGACCACAACATCCCTGCCATGTCCCTGCCTCACTTCAACGAGCTGGACAATCCGGAAATCCTTGACAGGCACTATGCCCTTCTGGACGGCGCCGATGAGGTTCATCCCATCCGCATTGACCAGTATGGGCGCAACCATATCTATTTTGCCAAGGATCTCTGTCTCTATCCCTACCTTGACAAATTCTGCGGCGTTGCCTCCTATCGCGTCGAGGCGCAGGACTATTCGCCGGAGCTCACCGGCCTTGTCACCCGTCTCTACCGCGAGCGGCTGGATGGCCTTTCCGGCGGCAAGGCGGAATGCGATGATGAGCTTTTTGCTGCCGTGCAGGAGAAAAGCCCCCGCCAGTTCGGGATAGGCATCTACCGTTTCCGCCAGAGCAAAAATTCCATTTAAGGAGAGATGATTCATGCCTGAATATATCGGCCCGGAAGCCATTCTGGAAAAAAAGAAGAAATACATCATGCCCTGCCTTGCCCATTTCTACAAGGAGCCGAGGCAGATGGTGCGTGGGGAGATGCAGTACCTCTACGACAGCGAGGGCAGGAAGTACCTGGACTGCTTTGCCGGCGTTTCCGTCATGAACTGCGGGCACTGCAACCCTGAGATCACCAAGAAGGTCTGCGAGCAGGTGACGAATCTGCAGCATGTGTGCAATATCTATCTTACGGAAAACTTCGTGAACCTTGCCGAGCGGCTGGCAGAGGTTACCCCTGGTGACCTCCAGAAGACCTTCTTCTGCTCCACCGGTTCCGAGGCCAATGAAGGAGCCGCATTGCTTGCCTCCATCTACACGGGAAGCAGCGAGTTCATCGCCCTCAGGAACGGTCTCCATGGGCGCACGAAGCTCGGCATGAGCCTCACGGGCATTCAGATGTGGAGGACGGACCCGAATCCCGTGGGCGGCATCAATTTTGCCCCCAATCCCTATTGCTACCGTTGTCCTCTGGGCAAGAAGCATCCTGAATGCGGCCTTGCCTGTGCCGATATGGTGGAGGACCTCATCAAGACGGCAACCTCCGGTCATCCGGCGGCACTCATTGCGGAGCCCATCCAGGGAAATGCCGGCATCGTGACGCCTCCCAAGGGCTACTTCAAGCGCGTGAAGGAAATTCTTGAGAAATACAATGTACTTCTCATCATCGATGAGGTGCAGACCGGCTTTGCCCGCTCCGGCAGGATGTTTGCCATTGAGAACTTCGATGTTGTGCCGGACATCATGAGTGTTGCCAAGGCCCTGGGCAATGGCGCGCCCATCAGTGCCTTCATCTCCACGGCAAAGATTGCCGATACCTATACGAAGCCCGGCGCTTCCACCCTGGGTGGCAACCCCGTTTCCAGCACGGCGGGCCTTGCAGTCCTCGACTACATTGAGAAGCACGACCTCATGGGGAATGCGCAGAAGCGCGGGCAGCAGCTCAGAAACGGATTGCTGGAACTGCAGAAGAAATACCCTGTCATCGGCGATGTGCGCGGACTGGGGCTCATGGTGGGTGCAGAGTTCATCCATCCGGAGGACAAGAGCCCGAATCCGGACCTGCTGGACAAGGTATTGGAGACCATGAAGGACGATGGCTTCATCATCGGCAAGAACGGTGTCGCCCGCAATGTCATGGCATTCCAGCCACCTCTTGTCATCACGGAGCAGAACATAAACGACGTGCTCAATGCACTCGATCTCGTACTGGAAAAGACCAAATAACGAAAGACATGAAAAACGGCAGTGCCTTTGATATGAGGCACTGCCGTTTGATTATGTTTGCACGAAAAGGGATTGGACGAATCCTTCTTCTGTCATGTAGCGTGGGTCGAAGGGGATGCATCCCGTCGCCTCCTGAACAGTTGGAGCCATGTGGAACACGTCCTCCTGGTTCGACCCCAGGAGCTCAAGGCTGCCCTTGACGCTCAGGAGATCCATGCCGTTGATCTTGCAGAACATCAGTATGACTGCCGTGAGGACGGAGGCCCGTCGTTTCAGGGTATCGGAAAGGGTGGAGCGTGTCAGGAAATCCTCATAGAACTTGATGAGCATCTGGACAGCATGGACGCTGAAACCGAGTTTCCTTGCCGCATCCCCCAGCCGCTTCTCCGACGCGGCATATTTCTCGTGAAGCCCCTCTGCCTGTACGATGGGGGCGGGATAGTCCTTCATGGGGACGACCTTGAGCTGGGCAAAATCGGTGAGGATATGGATGGTATGGCGGACCGCCGCCGCCTGTCGGGCAAAGAACATCTCCAGTGTGGCATCCGGCCTTTGGTACTTGAAAAGCTCCAGCTGCCTGAGTATCTCATCCTTTATGCGGTTCCGCAGGCGGCTGCTGGCAGGGACGGTTGTGATATAGTTGAGTAGCATGACGCCGCGGGCATGGATATGCCCGTAAAGGATCACGCGCTTGTAATCCGGAATGAAGGAATCCGGTGCGGGAAGCTCGATGACCTCGTCGGTAAACATGTCCCGGCAGGTGATGTACTCCCCATCCATGTCTTCGATGTAGAAGACCGTGAACCGTGCCTTTAGCAGATCCCGCACGATGGCTTTCTCTGTGGGGTCGAGATTTCCCTTCTCATGGGCATAGAAATATTGCAATGGTGTGTCGTCGGTCTGCAATAGATGATAGTCAAAGAGGAAGTAGTCCCAGAAGCTGAACCAGAAGGAATCCTGTGCCTCCTTGTCCTGTTCGTCGGGATGTTCATAATTCGGCCCGCCAAAAAGGGCCACGGCCCGGGTAAGGTCCATGAGGAAGCCGGTCTGGTGGAAATACTCCCCGATATCCTGCAAGAGCTTGTCGAGGATATCATTGAGCTTGTCCATGTCCTCCGGCGTGATCTCTTCCAGATGTTCCAGGGCGCTGTAGAACTCTCCTGCCGGATGCCTTTCGGGAAGGAGGAACTGGCCGTTCTCGTAAAAGGAGTCCTTTGCCTCCTGAAGCTGCTCCTGCAGTTCTGCATACTTGATGCGCTGCAGATACTTGTAAAAATCCTCAAAAACATCCAGGATGCCGGTGACAGCCTGCTCGTCGAGGGTATCGGTTCCCCGCTCTTCTGCAATCCGATAGGCAATTTCCTGATAATCACTGGGAATCAGTGTCTCCAGGGCATACAGTTTCGTCTCCATCACATAGAGCAGGGCGATTCGCAGGATATCCCACAATCCCTTCAGGTCGTTATCCTCAGAGCCATGCCATGCGTTCTTGCGCAGGTACCGCTCCACGATATCCATGGGCAGGACATGTTCTGCGTCCATATATTCGTTATAGAATTTCTCAACTTGTCCGTATACATTGACCATAAAACCACATGCCTTCTACCTGTCCCATGAGTCCAGGATTGCTGCAGGGACACACATTCTCGTTGTTCGCGCCTTTGGCGCGCTCTTTCCAAGCCTTCCCATTATAACGCATTGTTCAAATTTTGCCAACGGCAAAATCTTCCAATTGACGTTTCGACGAGGCAGATGCCTCGTCATAACGCATTGCGACGCGAAGCTAGCCCCCGGAGGGGGTTCAAATTTTGCCAACGGCAAAATCTTCCAAGCTTATGATGCACTGCCTTTGGCGGTCTTGTCAGAAGCAGGACCCGGTATCTGCTGCCCAAGATGCGGGTCATTGAGGATGCTGTCAAGGGATGTGTTCCAGCGGAACACCCCATAACGGTGTATCGTGTAGAATGTGTCAGGTATGCTGCTGTCCATGTTGGCCGTAAAAGCAATCTCATAGTTCTTCGCCGCTTGCTGCAGCGTGAGCTTCGATTGGAACCCGCAAGGATATGCAATGCTTTCGACCTTGATTCCATAGTCGTGCTGGAGGACATACTTGGAGTCGTTCATCTCCGCCTTTATCCGGTTGTTCGAGAGTTTGTCCAACTGCTTATGGGTTACCGTATGGGAGCCAAAGCACATCCCATAGGCAGCCATTTCCTTGAGCTGGTTCACATTCATGCGGTTTGGTTTGCCTATGAAATCAGTGGGAAGGAAGAATGTTGCCTTTATGTTCTCTTCCTGAATGATCGGGAAGGCATTGGTGTAGTTGTCCTCATACCCGTCATCGAAGCTGAGGAAAACGGATTTCGCGGGCTGTCTCATCTTTCCATGCTTGATGGCAATGATGTCATTGCTGTCGAGGAACCAGAACCCTTGGCTCTTGAGTTCCCTGACAATTGCACGGAAATTGCTGCAGGACACAGCCATGTCGTCTTTGGGCCTGTCGTCCCTGATTTCATGGAAGCACAGGGCAATGAACAGCGGAGCCTCCCGCCCTTTCTTTGCTTGGCTGGGGTTTATCCAAATCCTGTCTTTCCCCGTCCGGATGCTTTTCTGAAAGGGGTCCTTTTCTGCAGTGGCCGTATCGTTTCCCTGCGCAGCCCCATTCGCAACCGTCTCGCCGGTTTGCTCCTCTATGGCCGCAATATTTGCAGGAAGGCGATCTGCGGCCTCCGCCTCGGCCCATGTGCCCATGGAAACCGTAGCCATCAGGGCAATGACAATATTGGCAATCTTCTTTCTTCTGGCGGTATGCTTGATCTTTCTGAGGGAGGCTTTTCCGGTAATTGAAACAGGCACGATGAATCTTCCTTCTTTCCTCTTATTTGTCTCTCTGGATGAACAGGGCGTTTTGAAAAACTCCGCCAGCAGTGCTGGGGTGTGGATTTGTTGAAAAAAGCAAGGGAAATGCAACATGAGCCCATTATAACATATATTTTAGAAGAAAATCGAATTTATGTGCAGCTGCTTTTCAGGGACAGGACCACCATCACAGTGGCCCATCGCCTGGCTACCGTGAAGAATGCGGACAGGATTTCAGAGTGGGAACAGTCAGGCAATCCGTATTCCAAAAGAACTGCAGACAACACAGAAGGAATTCGTCATCCGCAAATATGGGAAGTGCCTTTTCTTGCTGCCTCCGGATGATCCTTGGGCGTTGTTGCGCCAATGTCTGGGACAGGCAGGGGAAGCTGCCGTATTCGAACGCGAACAGCCGATGTTGTAAGAACATTGAACGATGAACCTGTGAAAGATTCATGGAGGGATGCATGAATGTCCTATCACATCACGGTATTGATAGAAAACACGGTATTGCCGGGGCAATCGCTCTTGGCGGAGCACGGGCTTTCCTTTTTTGTTGAACTGCCGGACATCAGGTATCTGCAGGATCGAGGATAGAAGGAAATTAAAAAACTGCCACTAAGACGCGGTAACGTCCTGGTGGCAGTTGCTTATAACCTATGGAAGATTATTTGCCGAAATAGCGGTCATGGAGACCCTTGAAGCCGCAGCCGTGGCGAGCCTCGTCCTTCGCCATCTCATGGACTGTGTCGTGGACGGCATCGAGGTTGAGCTGCTTGGCGAGAACGGCCAGTTCCTTCTTGCCAGCGCAGGCGCCGTGCTCGGCATCGATGCGCATCTCGAGGTTCTTCTTCGTGCTGTCCGTGAGGACCTCGCCCAGGAGTTCCGCGAATTTTGCAGCGTGCTCTGCTTCCTCAAACGCATAGCGCTTGAAGGCCTCGGAGATTTCCGGATAGCCTTCGCGGTCTGCCTGGCGGCTCATGGCCAGGTACATGCCGACCTCGGTGCATTCGCCCGTGAAGTTCATGCGAAGCCCGTCGATGATGCGCTGGTCAACATCCTTGGCCACACCGATGCGGTGCTCGTCAGCGAAGACGAGGTCGCCGGTCTGTTCCTGGAACTTGGAGGCAGGAGCCTTGCAGATGGGGCACTGATCGGGTGCCTGTTCGCCTTCGAAAACATAGCCACAGACGGTGCAAACGAATTTTTTCATAGTCAAAACCCTCCTAAAATATAGTGGTATAACGATACATCCCGTCCCGTTTGAGGACGGAAAAACTTGCATGTGTCTATTATATAGGATTTTTCATAAAATTGAAATACCTAAAATCACTAAAATCATATATTTTTCGAAATCCTTTCATTTTGTGCTTTGTTTTGTTGTCCTGAGAGGTTTTTCTCTTGGCAAAATTCGGATAATGAGGTATAATGAAAGCAAGTATAAGTAGTTTTGTTTCCCATTCTTTCTAAGGATAGAGAGCAAGAGGCATGCAAGGAAAGTGGTGAGGCATCATGGCAATCTCGGGTATTTCGGGAGGAGCGAATTGGGGAACTAGCGCATTTCAGAGAGCAAATCGGGAAATCATACAGTATGGGCAGCGGTGGGCAGCAGACATTTCCCGCCAGGACAATTCCTATGCGAATGTCTCGAATTTCGGCAATGAGACGCATATCGGCTCAAGCCGTTTTGCGAGGGGCAATGACAGGATCTACAACGATGGCACCCATCTGACGGGGAAGATTGCCTCCATAGGGAGTTCCTATTCGGAAGTGTCGAAGCTGGGAAAAGGGGAGTTTTCCCATGTTACGCGGCAGATTTTTTCCGATGGCAGCGGCGGCATGAAAAAAGGTGCCGATGGTATCCGCGCTTATGTGGATACCTTGAACTACAGGAGCCAGAATGGGAGCAGCCAGTTCCAGAAGGCCAATGAATTCGTCAGTCTGCGCTATCTGCAGGATGCCTGACGATGGTACACGATCTCCCTGCTGTGTGAATCATGGCAGGGATTTTTATTTTGGGGAAGGAGGAGGATCATGGCGGAAACGGCGCAGGCACTTCTGGACTATATAGGAATGTGCACATCGCCCTGCCATACGGCAGAGGTTAGTGCGGCAAGGCTCAAGGAGGCGGGCTTTCAGGAGCTTGCCCTTTCCGGGATGTGGGAACTGACGACGGGAGGGCGTTATTTTCTTAAAGGATACGATTCCGCATTGCTGGCCTTTGTGGTCGGCGAACGTTCCGGGGGGCTGCGCATCGCGGCAGCCCATACGGATTTCCCGTGCTTCCGGCTGAAGCCGAAGGCGGGGATGGAGAGGGACGGCTACGGACTGCTCAATGTGGAACCCTATGGAGGCATGATTCTCCGGTCCTGGCTGGATCGTCCCCTGTCCCTGGCGGGAAAGGTCGTCCTGCGGGGGAAGGATGCCTTCCATCCCGAGGGGAAACTGGTGGATTTTGAACGACCATTGTTCACGATTCCTGGTCTTGCCATCCATATGGACCGTGAGGTCAATGAGAAGGGGGAGCTCAACCCGCAAAAGGACATGCTGCCCCTGGCGAGGCTGTCGGCTCATGCGGAGGCAGGGGATGATGGAGGGGAGGACGAGGAAGCCGGGACGAAGGACTTTTTCCTGGAATGGCTTTCCGATGAACTCATGGTTTCCTCTCAGGATATCCTTTCCTATGAGCTTTCTGCCTATCCGGTGGAGGATGGGTGCATGATGGGCCTTGGGGAGGAATTCATCTCCTCGCCGCGTCTTGACAATCTGACCTCTGCCAAGGCCTGTCTGGAGGGAATCCTTGCGTCGGCTCCTGCGGAGGGCATCCGTCTCATCGCCCTCTTCGACCATGAGGAAGTGGGAAGCAGGACGAAACAAGGGGCAGCCTCCGGGCTTCTCATGCAGGTGCTGGAGCGTATTTACCTGTCTCTTTCCAAACCCAGGGAGGAACTTTTTGCGGATATTGCGAAGGGTTTCCTGCTTTCCGTGGATGTTGCTCATGGGCTGCACCCGAACCATCCGGACAAGAGCGATCCGGCACTCAGGCCCCTGCTGGGAGGCGGCGTGGTGCTCAAGCAGGCGGCGAGCCAGTCCTATGCGGGGGATGCGGAGGCCGTGGCAATTGTCCGGTCCCTTTGCGAGGAACATGGGATTCCCTGGCAGAATTTCGTGAACCGCTCTGACAGCAAGGGCGGCTCCACTCTGGGTTCTATTGCTTCCGCACTCGTCTCCATGCGGGCTATGGACATCGGCGTTCCCATCCTGGCCATGCATTCGGCACGGGAGCTCATGGGCGCGGCGGATCAGGAGGCATTGGAAAAGTTGTTGAAGGTCTTTTTGAAATAGGCCGTTTTGAAATGATTTTTTAGGGAGGAATGTTATTTTATGGCAACGAAACTTACGGAACTTTTGGGCATCGAATATCCCATCCTGCAGGGCGGAATGGCTTGGATTTCCGATGCGAGCCTTGCGTCTGCGGTTTCCAATGCGGGGGGCGCAGGCATCATTTCCACGGGGGGCAGGACGACGGAATACACGCGGGAGGAAATCCGCCGCTGCCGCACCCTCACGGATCGCCCCTTTGGCGTCAATGTCATGCTCATGGCGCCCAACAAGGATGAGATCGTCGATGTCATTTGCGAGGAAAAGCCCGCTTTTGTGACGCTGGGGGCAGGGAATCCCGTGCCGTACTTTGCGAAATTCCATGAGGCAGGGGTCAAGGTGATTCCCGTGGTTCCCAATGTGAAGCTGGCAAAGCGCGTGGAGGACAAGGGCGCGGATGCCATGGTGGTGGAGGGCATGGAGGCCGGCGGGCACATCGGCGTCCTGACGACCATGGCCCTCATGACACAGGTCATTCCGGAAGTGAAGATTCCCGTCATCATGGCCGGCGGCTTTGCCGATGGCAGGGGCCTTGCAGCGGCTCTCCTCATGGGGGCGGCGGGCGTCCAGATAGGGACGAGGTTCCTTGTGGCAGAGGAGTGCCCTGTCCATGGGAATATGAAGCAGAAGCTTATTGAGGCCATTGATACGGATACCATTGTGACGGGGCTTACCATTGGCGGTGCTGTGCGCGGCATCAGGAACAAGTTCTCGGAGGAGTTCATTGCCCTGGAGTATTCCGGCAAGGCGAGCAAGCAGGAACTCATGGACAAGGCCACGGGAACGAACAAGCTGGCGGCAGTGGATGGCGACACGGAGAACGGCATGATGCAGGCAGGACAGAGCCTCCTGCCCCTCAAGAAGGTCGAGCCGGTGAAGGCGATTGTGGAAGCCATTATGAAGGAAGCGAGGGAAACCCTTGCAAATGCCGCTTTGATTAAGCTGTAAGCTGAAAGGTGCGTTGGCTATTGACATTTCGGGGAGAATTGTGTATAATACAGAACTATAGCTGTGGCCGCAAGGCACGGCTCTCCCAAGAATACTTGGAGGGGGGGAAGAATCATGGCAAACGAAGTCAAAGTTGGCAAAAACGAATCAATCGATAGTGCTCTCCGCCGCTTCAAGCGTACGTGCCAGAAAGCTGGTACTCTGGCTGAAGTAAGAAAACGTGAACATTACGAGAAACCCAGCGTTCGCCGCAAGAAGAAGTCTGAGGCAGCGCGCAAGCGCAAGTACAGAGGCTAAGCAGTCAGCACCCGCGATGGATTCGTGGGTGCTTTTATGCTATTGAGGAGGTATTGAAATGTCTTTAAAGGACAGGATTTCCGAGGATATGAAAGCGGCCATGAAGGCCCACGAGAAGGACAGGCTTGCGGTCATCCGCATGGTGCGTTCTGCAATTCGCCAGACGGAAATCGATGGCAAGAAGGATCTGGATGATGAGGGCGTGATCGCTGTCATCAGCAAGGAACTCAAGATGCGAAAGGACTCTCTGGAGGAGTTCAGGAAGGGCGGCCGCGATGACCTGGTGGAGAAGACCCAGGCGGAAATCGACGTGCTCCTGCCTTACCTGCCGGAGCAGCTTTCCGAGGATGAGGTGAAGGCTCTCGTCAAGGAGGCCGTGGAGCAGACGGGCGCTGCTTCCATGAAGGACATGGGCAAGGTCATGGGCGTTCTCATGCCGAAGGTCAAGGGGCGTGCTGATGGCAAGCTGGTCAACAGCATCGTCAAGGGCATGCTGGGCTGATTTATACTCGCGATCGGTAAAATTTATATCTCGTTACATCTCCCCCGCGGTATATGCAGAGACCGTAAAAGCTTTGCCTACGGCAAATTTTAACGGTCTCTAGTATAGCATGCAGGGATACCCGGAAGGAGGGATCCTTATGGAGTATGTAAGTATGCCGGCCGTGCAGGTGCTTCTGCTGGCCATTGTCTTCCTGGCGATTTTTGTGGAAATCAAGACAGGGGGACTTGGCGTCGGGGTACTGCTTGGACTTGTGGCGGCGGGTGTGTTCTTTGGCAGCCAGTATATGAAGGGTTTGGTGAGCATTTACCAGATCGGCATTTTCCTGGCGGGCATCTTGTTCATCATCGTGGAGATCCTCATGCCCACCGTCGGGCTGCTGGCAGGCGTTGGTGTGGCGGCGATGCTTTACAGCGTCGTGCTGGCGCTGGGCGGCGATGTCAATGCCGTCTATGCCATGCTCGCAGCCTTTGTGCTGGCGATTGTGATGTTTGCCCTCATTGTGAAGCATCTGCCTTCCAGCAAGCTCTGGAACAAGATCGTCCTTCGTGACCAGTCCACGAGCCAGCGGGGCTATGTGAGCGCGGAGTCCCGTGACACATTGATTGGGAAGAAGGGAAAAGTCCTGACCGAGCTTCGGCCTTCCGGTTCCATCCTCATTGATGGCGCGCCGGTGGATGTGGTTTCCGAGGGGGCATTCATCAGCAAGGATGAACTGGTGGAAGTTGTGGCTGTTCATGGGAGTCGTGTGGTAGTCAGAAAGGTGGCGGTTTGATGCTGGAGTTGTTCGGCACGGGTTTCTTTTTGGTATTGTTGATAATCTTTGTCATGGTGTTCCTGCACTTTGTTCCTGTGGGGCTTTGGATTTCCGCGATGGCGGCCAATGTCCATGTGAGCATCATGACACTTGTGGGAATGCGCATGCGCCGCGTTCCTCCGGGGAAGATCATCCTGCCTCTCATCAAGGCGAACAAGGCGGGACTGGATGTGTCCGTCAACCAGCTGGAAGCGCATTATCTGGCAGGCGGGAATGTGGACAAGGTGGTGGATGCCCTCATTGCGGCGCATCGTGCACAGATTCCCCTTCCCTTCGAGCGTTCCGCTGCCATTGACCTGGCAGGCCGCGATGTGCTGGAAGCGGTGCAGATGAGCGTCAACCCGAAGGTCATCGAGACACCGATTGTCTCGGCGGTGGCAAAGAACGGCATTGAGCTCAAGATCAAAGCCCGTGTCACGGTGCGGGCGAACATTGACCGGCTGGTGGGCGGCGCAGGAGAGCCTACCATCATTGCCCGTGTCGGTGAAGGCATTGTCACGACGGTGGGTTCCTCCGAGATGCACACCGACGTGCTGGCAAACCCGGATGACATTTCCAAGACGGTGCTCGGAAAGGGGCTGGATGCAGGCACTGCCTTTGAGATCCTGTCCATCGATATTGCCGATGTGGATGTCGGGCGCAACATCGGGGCAGAGCTCCAGACCGATCAGGCGGAGGCAGACAAACGCATCGCCCAGGCAAAGGCGGAGGAGCGCCGCGCCATGGCTGTGGCCAAGGAGCAGGAAATGAAGGCCTATACCCAGGAGATGGAGGCCAAGGTCGTGGAGGCCCAGGCAGAGGTTCCCCATGCCATGGCAGAGGCTCTCAGGGAAGGCCGGCTGGGCGTCATGGATTATTACAACCTCAACAATGTGCAGGCGGATACGGATATGCGGAATGCCATCAGCAATGCAGGAAACGGTGGCAAGCTTCAGGCACCTTCCGCACCGGTGAAGTGATATGGAAAATATTCTTCTTATCATCTTTTTGTATTTCATCGCAACGATATTTTCCGACAGGAACAAGCGCAAGAAGAGGCGGATGCCGCCTTCCGGCCCCCCGGAGCAGATGCCGCAGCAGGTTCCCCGGGGGCAGGACGGCGCGGCTCCCCGCAGAGGAGTCGACTTTGAGATCCCGCATCTGGAGGGCGCCCCCCCCGTACCTTCTGCCGATGGGGTATACCATGAAGAGGAAGACGAGGCTTCGGGGAAGCCTGCCCCGCATCCCGAGCGGGACCTGTGGCAGGAATACGTAGAGCGGACCCGGCATGCGGTTTTGAGGAATGGTGCAGGAAGCAGTGAAACGGCCATAGAGGCATCAGCCGGCGAGGCAGGGAAACCCCATCCCATTCTCATGGACCCGCAGACTGCTCTGCAGGCTGTTGCCCTGGCAGAGGTGCTGAACCGTCCCAAGGCATATCGGAAGATACGTCGGTATGGAAGATGACAATTGAATACGGTATGGGAGCTCGTGAACGGGCTGAGAGGAAACTGTGTGTTTCGACCTGTGACCTGATTTGGATAATGCCAACGTAGGGAGAAAATGAGCTGCAAAGAGCGTTGTATCAAAAACAGGCATCTTTGCAGCATTTTTTTTGATGAACAGTTCATTAAGGAGGATATGCAATGGAAAGACAGTACACGACGCAGATGGATGCGGCGCGAAAAGGGATTCTCACGCGGGAAATGGAGATTGTGGCAAAGAAGGAGAATATGCAGCCGGAAGCCTTGATGAAGCTCATGGCAGAGGGGAAGGTTGTCATCTGCGCCAACCGGAACCATAAATGCCTTGAGCCGGAGGGCGTCGGCAGCATGCTTCGCACGAAGATCAATGTCAATCTCGGCGTGTCGAGGGATTGCAAGGATTACAACATGGAGATGGAGAAGGTCATGAGCGCGGTCCATCTGGGGGCGGAGGCCATCATGGATCTCTCCAGCCATGGGGATACCCAGCCCTTTCGCAGGAAGCTGACGCAGGAATGCCCTGCCATGATCGGCACAGTTCCCGTCTATGACAGCGTCATCCACTACCAAAGGGATCTGGCGACGCTTACGGCCCAGGACTTTGTTGATGTGGTGCGGCTCCATGCGGAGGACGGGGTGGATTTCGTGACGCTCCATTGCGGCATCACCAGAAGCACCCTTCGGCAGATTCGGGAGCATAAGCGGAAGATGAATATCGTGAGCCGCGGGGGAAGCCTTGTCTTTGCATGGATGAGCATGACAGGGGAGGAAAATCCCTTTTTTGAGCATTTCGATGAGATTCTGGATATCTGCGAGGAGTATGATGTCACGGTTTCTCTGGGGGATGCCTGCCGTCCCGGTTGCCTGGCGGATGCCACGGATGTCTGCCAGATGGAGGAACTGGTGCGGCTGGGAGAGTTGACGAAACGGGCCTGGGCCCATAATGTGCAGGTTATGGTGGAGGGCCCCGGCCATGTACCCCTGAATCAGGTTGCGGCAAACATGGAGGTGCAGAAGAGCATCTGCATGGGGGCGCCCTTCTATGTTCTCGGGCCGCTGGTGACCGACATTGCCCCCGGCTATGACCATATCACGGCAGCGATCGGAGGGGCTGTTGCCGCCATGAACGGCGCTGCCTTCCTCTGCTATGTGACGCCGGCGGAGCACCTTGCCCTGCCGAATGTGGATGATGTGCGCCAGGGCATCATTGCCTCGAAGATCGCCGCCCATGCCGCAGATATTGCCAAGGGCATCCCGGGCGCAAGGGATGTGGATGACCGCATGGCAGAGGCCCGCAGGAAACTGGACTGGGATGCGCAATACGACTGCGCCCTGGATCCTGACACGGCGAAAGCCATCCGCAGCAGCCGCATGCCGGAGAGCGACCACAGCGATACCTGCAGCATGTGCGGGAAATTCTGTGCCGTGCGAAGCATGAACAAGGCCTTGAGCGGCGAATATATCGATATATTGTGATTTGAGTATAGGCTCCTTTTCTTTCGGCAGGATTTTTTGTGAATCCTGTCGATTTTTTTGTATTTTAAAGAAGGATTGTGGGAAGAAGATGGAGAAATAGGCCTTGGGATTATCCAAAGGGAGGAGGGAAATGGTATGGACAAGTGGCACCACAAGCACAAGAAGAAAAAGACATCGGGCGAGCATCCGGCAGTGGCCGCCTGCAAGACGGCAACCATCGCTGAAAAACGGGCGCACAAGCTCGTGAAGAAGACACTCAAGGAGATGGGGTTCCATCGGAGTGCCGAAGAAGAGCAGGATCCGGAGCGGGAAAAGCATCCTGCCGTCGCATCGGCGGAGCTTGCGGAGAAGCATGCGGAACGGCTGGTGCAGAGGACGCTGAATCGGATTGGCTGGCAGTAACGCCTGATATTCTATGGAAAGTGTAAGGAGGGACACTGCATGGATAATGCGAGTGATGAGGCGCAACGGGTCAAGGAAGCAGAGCAGGCCTTTGACCGGAAGCGCAGGACGATTGGACTTTTCGGGGCGCCGATACTGGCGGTTCTCGTATTTCTCACACCGATTGACGGGCTTACCCTTGAGGCGCACAAGCTCCTTGCCATCATGGTGCTTGTGGCACTCTGGTGGATCACGGAGCCTGTTCCCATTCCCGTGACCTCGCTCATCGGGCCGACACTGGCGGTTATTACGGGAGTTGTGCCGGTGGGGACGGCATTTTCTGCCTTTGCAAACTCGATGATTTTTCTTTTCATGGGCGGGTTCATTCTCGCCAAGGCCATGATGTCCCATGGGCTGGACAAGAGGTTTGCCTACTGGCTCCTGTCCCGTTCCTGGGTGGGCTCGAATCCCAAGCGGATCTTCCTGGCCATTGGCCTTGCGGCGGCACTTTGCTCCGGCTGGGTCAGCAACACGGCGACGGCGGCGATGATGTTTCCCATCTGCCTTGGCCTCCTGAACTCCATCAAGGAGATGTTCGCGGCCAATGGGCGCAATATCAACCTCAATGAGTACAAATACGCGACGGGCCTCATGCTCATGACGGCCTATTCCTGTTCCATCGGCGGTGTGCTGACGCCCATCGGGACGCCTCCGAACCTCATCATGCTCGGCTTCCTTGGGCAGATGGCCGACATTCATATCTCTTTCTTCCAGTGGATGGTCTGGGGCTTCATTGCCATGGTGTTCTATTTCATCATCGCCTACATCGTGCTTTCGCACATGTTCCCGGCGGATGTGGATCGCATCGACGGGGCGGAGGAATTCATCCGTGCGCGTATCAGGGAGCTTGGCGGATGGACCCGCGCCCAGAAAAACACGCTGGTTGCATTCCTCGTGGCAGTTGTCCTCTGGATCACTCCGGGATTCCTTTCCATTGCCTTCGGTTCGGAGGATCCGATGCTGGCAATGTACAACCGCTTGTTCCCGGAGGCGGTGGCGGCGATGGCAGGAGCACTTTTGCTCTTCATCCTGCCCGTCAATTTCTCCAAGCGTGAGTTCACTCTGACCTGGAAGGAAGCCATGGAGGGCATCGAGTGGGGCACCCTCATCCTCTTTGGCGGCGGCCTTGCCATGGGCGGCATGATGTACAAGACAGGGCTTTCCGGCTGGGTCGGCGACCTTATCGTCAACAGCATGGGCGGCGAGCCTTCCCAGGTTGCCATGGTGGCAATCTTCTCGGTCATGGCGCTTCTCCTGTCGGAGCTTACGAGCCATACGGCGGCGACGAACATGATCGGCCCCCTGGCCATCACGGCGGCGATCTCTGCGGGAGTCAGCCCGATTCCCGTCTCTGTGGGCATCGCCCTTTCTGCATCCCTGGGCTTCATGTTGCCGGTTTCGACACCTCCTAACGCGATTGTCTACGCCAGTGGCTATATTCCTATCACCAAGATGATCCGCACGGGCGTCTACATCGATTTTATCGGCATCGCCTGCGTGACGATTCCCCTGGCAATCTACGTGGTGAGCTGGGTCATTGGAAAGTAATATTGTGTAAGCAGGATCAAGCCCTTGAATTCTCCCGGGATGGATGAATTCAGGGGCTTTTTCTTGCCAAATGATTTGTTTTACGATATTATTATATTGTGAATTTTTTGGTGGTTTGAGGTCAGATTTGCAAGGGGTGAGCCAATGGTGAAGTTATCGATTCGCGGACGGGTGTCACTGTTGGTATTGTCCAGTGTCATGGTTGCAGTCCTGACGGTGGGGGCAGTGGCTTTTTACGGTCTGCGTTCGGCCATGGAATCCATGACGGAGCAGGAGAATGTCCTGGATGCCTTTCTGACAGAATCCATGGCAGGCTATGCGGAAAAATACGCCAAGGAGCGGCTGCGGAAGACAGCGGAGGTCAAGGCACGGTATATTGACAGGGAATTGGCAATGATCGGCGAGGATGTGGTGAAGGATGCTGTCAGTGGGAAGGATGGCATCAGCTTTGTCCTGGACGGCAAGGGAAGGGTGCTGTTTTCTTCCGAGAAGAAAGGAATCCTTGCGGCAGCGCCGGAAGCCCCTGACCTGCGGCAAATTGCAAGCCCCAGCGTGGCAGAGGCAGCCCGCCGCATGATTGCAGGGGAAAGCGGTGTCATGTCCATAGAGGTGGACGGGGAGGTTTATTATTTCGCCTATGCTCCCATGTCCTCTGTTGGATGGAGTTTTGGCACCGTGATTGAGGACGATGAGGTTCTGGATCCGGTGAAACAGGTCACGGAGGATGTCCGGGAGAAGATGACGGCATTTCGGGAGGTCCTGCAGCAGGTTTTCCTTGATTCCATGGTCAAGGTGGTTGTGGTATTGCTCCCTGTCCTGCTTCTGGTCCTTTATGGCAGCGGCACCCTGGCGGAGCGGGTCACGCGGCCCATTCGAAAGTTGGCCGCAGGCGTGAGGGAAATCGCAGAGGGGAATTTCGACAAGAAGCTGGCGATTGATACAGGGGACGAAATCGAACATCTGGCGATCTGCTTCAATGCCATGACGGATTCCCTCAAGGAGCATACCAGGCAGCTGGAACAGGTGGCAGCGGAAAAGGAGCATGCCCGCACGGAACTGGAGGTGGCCGCAAAAATCCAGATGGGCATGTTGCCCGGCACGTTCCCGGCGTTTCCGGAGCGGAAGGATTTCGGCATTTATGCCCTCATGCATCCGGCGAAGGATGTGGGAGGGGACTTTTACGATTTTTACCTGTTGGATGAGAACCACCTCGTCGTCACGGTGGCGGATGTGTCCGGCAAGGGAATCCCCGCGGCCCTCTTCATGGCCATGTCCAAGACCATCCTCAGGAATTGCGTCATGATGGCGAAGCAGCAGGAGGATTTGGCGGCTGTCCTGGAAAATGCCAACCATCAGCTTTGCCAGAACAATGAGTCGGCCATGTTTGTCACGGTGCTTTTGGGGGTGCTTGACCTTCGCACGGGACGCTTTGTCTATGCGGATGCAGGGCATTGCCCGCCCCTTTTGGGGCATGGGGGAAGCTATGGATTCCTGCCCATGGAGAAGTGCTGCATGCTGGGGCTGCTAGAGCAGCCCTATGAACAGCAGTCCATTGACCTTTCCCCGGGGGATACTCTTTTCCTTTATACAGACGGGGTTTCCGAGGCAATGGACGAGCAGAGGAACCAGTTCACGGAGCAGCGCATCCGGGATACCCTGGATGCCCTGCCGCCCGAGGAGGCTATAGAAGATATTTTGCCGGAGGTGCTTGAGAGAATCAGGCAGCATGCCGGAGATGCCGAGCAGTCCGATGACATCACCATGCTGGGGCTGCGATATTATGGAAGTAGATGTTGAAAGCGAGGAAACAGTCGATGGCACTAGAAATCAATACAAGGACAGACGGAACCTCCCTGACGTTGGACCTGTCCGGGGAACTCAGCACTTTGGAAGCGAAGGACTTCGATGCTGCTTTTTTGGATGCGGCAAAGGGCATGAAGGAAGCATTGCTGGATTTTTCCCAGGTGAGATATATTTCCTCCGCCGGTCTGCGCTCTCTGTTTTTGGCAAAGAAGGCGATGATGAGGCAGGGCGGGGACCTCAAGGTGCTGGATCCCACACCGGAAGTCATGGACGTTTTCAAGGCTACCCGCTATGACAATATCGTGACCATTGTGCAAAGGGAAGAAAGCGGTGAGGCGCCGGCCTTTTATCCGCTGCGCCCGGTGCAGCGCATGATGGTGGACACCCATTTCCAGAAGGCGGAGTCCATCATGATGAATACAGGCGCCCTGATCCGGATGGATGACTCTGTCGATATGGAACGGCTGGCGGCAGCGCTGAATGATCTCATGTCCGCTTATGATATCTTTCGGACAAGGTTCGTCTTCCATCCCGAGACAGGCGATATCTGCCAGAGGTTTGACGGCAAGGTGGACAAGGTTTATGTGGAAACCCTGTCGGATGAGGCCTTTGAACAGCGCAAGCAGGAAATCAGGAAGCCCTATGAGATCATCGACCATCCCCTGTACCGTATCTATCTGATCAAGACCTCCACGGCCCAGTATCTGTATGCGGATTTTTACCATGCCATCGTGGATGGGACCGCCATCGTGGTCATCTTCTGGAGGGAACTGGAAAAGCGTTATGTATCGGGCACAAAGAGCCGTCGCCAGCCCCCCAGCTACGCCGCGTATATTCTGGAGGAGGCCGGAATTCCCAAAGAGGAACTGGAGGAAGGGCACACATACTGGAGGAATGAGCTTCGCGGCTTTGAGGAGCGCAGGCATCTTCCGCCCAGGGATGTGGAGGGTGTCGCTGCATGGACAAAAAACGAGATCGAGATCCCGATGCAGGTGGATATGCCCAAGCATTTCTTCAAAGGCAGGGACTTTACGGAAAACACCTTTTTCATGGCTGCTTCCATGCTGGCCCTGGCAAAGACGGCAGGTGTCCGGGAGTCTGTCATGAGCTGGGTCCACAATGGGAGAGCCCAGCTCTCGGAGATGCGGCTCCTGGGCATCATGCTGGAGCAGTTCCCGATTCGCTGGGATTTTGAGGAAAATATTTCCGTCGGGCAATTCCTGCAGGGCCTTGAGGAGCGGGTGAATCGCAGCATGAAATACCGGAAAAGCCTGGACATCGTATACGGTGAGGGTCTGGAGGATGACTGCGCGACCTTCATCCTGCAGAAAGGGAGCATGGGAAGGCGCGGCAGCATGAAGTTTGGGGATACCGTTGCCACCATCGTGGAAATGCCGGAAAATGAGATATCGGCGGCGGAGAACACCCTGGATATTGAGATGAATGCCCATGATGACGGAACCTATTCCCTGGTGCTGAACTATGATGCCAGCCGCTACTCGGAGGAGGCCATGCGGCGCTTTGCGGATACGGTGGAGAAAATGATCCATGGACTCATGGAGGATGGCTGCATGACGGGGGATTTGCTGAAATGACGATGAAGAAAGAAGAATGGTGCGAGCTGCATTTCGGGGACGAGATGCCGGACTGTCTGCCTCTGCCTGACAAGCGTGAGGACTATGTTTCCGAGTGGGAAGCCTGTTCGGTGATGGTGAAGGACTGCCCTGATGTGCCGGGTCTTGCGGCAAGCGTCGCTTTTTTGCTGGGGGTGTATGGCGGCATCGGGGAAGCGGGCTTCCTGGTGCGGAAAAAACAGGGATGGCTTCCCCTGCGGCTGCAGTGGGACAAGGAAACCTCCGGGACGGCATTGGCGGACAAGGCCCATGGGATGCTGCAGGCTGGTGAGTCCTTTGCATGGGCGAAGCAGGAAGCATGGGATGTCCTGGGACAGGAGAAGGGAAGAGGCATTGCTTTTTCTGAGATCGGAGATCTGCCGCAGGAAGAACGGGATGGATTTGCCCTGATCTTTCAGACGGACTCCGACGGCTTGCGGGTGGACTATGCGGCCTCGTGCTATACGGAGGGATTCATCCGCGTCCTGGCCCATTCCTGGCGGGAGATTGTCCTGAGCTTTCCGAAGGCCGCCCTTTTATCCGATGTCTGCATCGCGGATGCAGGGACGCGGAAGATGCTGGACAGTTTCAATCAGACGGTCCGGGATTATGACCGAAAGGCTACCGTCATCGACCAGTTCCGGGCCTGTGCTGCCGAAAATCCGGACCATGTGGCGGTGGTTTATGAGGAAAAATCCTATACCTATGCAGAGGTGGATGATCTCTCCGACCGATTGGCCTATTATCTTTTCCGGCATGGCCTGGGGAGAGGGGATACTGTTTCCGTATTCATTTCCCGTTCCGAATACATGGTCATTGCCTCCCTGGGGGTATTGAAGGCGGGCTGTGCCTATGAGCCTTTGGATCCCAATTACCCGGACGAGCGGCTGGCCTTTATGGCAAAGGACGCATCTGCGAAGCTGATTCTCGTGGATGACAGCCTTCTGCCGCGCCTGGAAAACTTTAAGGAATTTTCGGGGGATACCCTGTGCATCTCGGAGATTGCTGCACTGCCGCAGCCGGAGGACATGGGCACTGTCCCGTCACCCTGCCCGGAAGATTTGTTCCTGCTGATCTATACCTCCGGCACGACGGGGGTGCCCAAGGGGGTGCGGCTCCTGCACCGGAACCTGGCTGCCTACACGGCCTGGTATCGCCATTACTTTGCCCCCACGGAAAAGACGCGAGTCACCTGTTACAACAGCTATGGCTTCGACGGCTCCCTGGCTGACATGTATCCGGCGCTGACCGTGGGTGCTGCGGTGGTGGTGATTCCCGAGGAAAAGAAGCTGGACCTGCCGGCACTGGCGGATATCATCCGGAAGCATCATATCAGCATTGCGGATCTGCCCAGTCAGGTGGGGCGGCAATTCGCCCTGACCATGGACTGTCCCGAGCTGAAATACATCGTGGTGGGAGGGGAGAAGCTGGTGCCCTTCGAGCCGGTCTATCCCTATATCATCGCCAATGAGTACGGTCCCACGGAGGCCACGGTCTCTGTCACATGTTACGATATGACGGAATATGAGCCGGATATTCCCATCGGGAAACCCATGGACAATACGGCAATCTATATCGTGGATACCGCAGGACGGCGGGTGCCTCCGGGAGCACTGGGCGAGCTATGGGTTGCGGGGGAGCAGGTGACGGGCGGCTATCTGAACCGGCCGGAGAAGACGAAAGAGGTCTTTGTCCCGAATCCCTTCTCCAAGCAGCCCCTCTATGCGACTGCCTATCGGACGGGGGATATCGTGCGCTATCGTATGGATGGGAACATCGAGTTCGTGGGGCGCCGTGACGGGCTGGTGAAGATCCGTGGCTTCCGCGTCGAGCTGGCCGAGGTGGAGGGTGTCGTTCATGAGTTCCCTCCTGTGAAGAACGCTGCTGTGATTGCCTGCGACAATCCAGCGGGCGGAAAGTTCATTGCCGCCTATGTGGTGGCAGAGGAGCCCATCGACAAGGAAGCATTGGCTGCATTCATACGGGAGCGGAAGCCGCCCTATATGGTTCCGGCTGCCATCGTCCAGATCGATGCGATTCCCCGCAACCAGAACGGCAAGCTCAACCGGAAGGCACTGCCCCTGCCGGAAATCCACGAGAGCGCCGGTGCCTATGTGGAACCGGCCAATGAGGTGGAGGCCGGGCTGGCCAGGGGCTTTGCGGCAGCCCTGGGCATGAAGCGGGTGAGTGCGGCAGAGGACTTCTTTGCCGCGGGAGGCGACAGCCTGAGCGTTGTGCGCCTGCTCTCCGAATGCCGTGACCTGAAGCTCAATTTCAATCTCATCTATGAGGGAAAGACCCCCATCGGCATTGCAAAACTCCTGTCCCGTCGCGAGGCAGTGGACAGGAAACATGGGGAGCACAGGGAAACCCACTTCTTTGGCCCGCTTCAGGAACTTCACTATGCCTGGGGCAATGAGATCGAGGAGGGATATGGCGTCCACTGCGATATCACCATACATCTCGCGCCGGAGACGGATCTGGAAAGGCTTGCCTCTGCGGTGGAGTCGGCGCTCCTCGCGCATCCTGCGGTGGATGCGAGGCTTACGCCTGCGGGCGGCAATCTTCGCTGGAGAAATGGCGATGGAAAGGACCTGAAGCCGAAGGTGGAGCAGGTATCCCGCATGGAATACGATGGGCTCAGGCAGAACCTGCGCCTTTCCATGAACAAGCCGGAGACACGGATGTTCTCTGTGCGGCTCTTTCTCATAGAGGAAGCAGACGGGCGGAAGACCAGGGATTTCTACTTCGATTTCCTGCATCCGATCATCGACGGCGATTCCACCCAGATCTTCCTCGAGGACGTGGATGCCGCCTATCGGGGGGAAACCCTTGTGCCGGAGGAATACTCCGTCCTGGATTACTATGATGAGATGGAAGATGTCATCGGAAGCGGGGAATACCGGGAGCGGCAGCAGTGGAACGAGGAGTTTGTCCACTCCTTTACGGAGAAGCTGAATGAGCTGCCCGGGGATCTCGATGCGGATGGCGAAAATGAGACGAAGGCCATCTTTGTGCCGCTTTCTGTCGAGACAGGGAAGGTGGACCGTTTCCTGAAGGAACATGGCATAACGGAGGGGACGCTTTTCTCGGCGGCCTTCGGTCTGATGCAGGGCCATCGGAATGGGGAGCAGGCCGCAGTCAGTCTCACGATCTACAACGGACGGGACGATATCCGCTTTGAGCGCACGATGGGGGCCCTTTATCGGCACTATCCCCTCTGCGTCCGTTGGACGGAAGCGATGACGGCAGCGGAATTTGCCAGGGATACCCAGGAAAACATCCTCCTCTGCCGCCGCCATGCCCTTTACGAAGGCGATCCCGTGCCTTTGATCATTTCCTTCGCCTATCAGGGGGAGGATCTGGACGGCCCCTTTGATTTCTGCGGGGGCAAGGCCGTGCAGGAATGGGTGGAGGACCATGAGGAGGAGAATTTCAACTTCTTTGTCTATCGGCGGCAGGATGGTTTTTATGTCAACCTGACTTACAATACCAGGGAGTACAGCGAGGAGTTCATTGCCCGTTTTGTAGAGAATTACGCAAAGGTCGTCCATGCCCTGACGAATGATGGGAAAATCGGGGATATCGTGAAGCTGCTTGATGGCAGATAGGAGAGGGGAATTTTCTTGAGCAAAGCCGTAGACCATGCCTATTTCACCCGCAAGATGTTTCTGCACTCGGTGCTTCCGGCACCCCTGGCGGCCATTGGCCTGGCCTTGGCGGAGATGGGGGACACGATCCTGGTGGGCCATGCCATCGGCATGGACGGCCTGGCCGCCATCGGCTTCATCTCCCCCCTGTTCCTCCTGGCGACCTTCTTCGTGTTCGGCCTTTCCATGGGAGGCGCGATTGTCTACAGCAATCTCATGCATGAGGGAAAAAAAGAAGATGCCCTGGGCATCTTCAATTTTTTCCTGCGCCTTGCGGTTTTGGTGGGGGTTGGCATCGCAGCGGGAGGGCTCCTTTGGGAGGATCATCTGCTCCTGCTTCTCGGTGCCGATCCGGAGAACAGCCTGGTGTATGGGATGTCCAAAAGTTACATCTTCTATATCCTGCTTGGCATTCCCTTTGAGATCCTGATGGAGGTTTTCTGCTCCTATCTGAGGAACGACGATGCCGACGGACTTTCCGTTTCTATACAGACGGCAGCCGGTGCAGGGAACGTGGTTCTCAGTGCCCTTCTCTTGTTCGTGTTTGATTGGGGGGTTGCGGGGTGCAGCTTCGGCTTCTTTCTCTCCAATTTTTTTGCGGCGTGTGTCTGCCTGGGCTATATCCTGTTGCGCCCGGACGGGGGACTCGCCCTTGGCCGCCATACGGCATCCCTGCAGGAGGCCGTCAAGCCCCTGCGCCTTGGCTTTGCCACCTCTGCCGAGTACATTTTCGGCGCCATTTTCACGCTGGTTTCCATCCACTTGCTGATGAACATGGCGGGAACCGATGGGGTAGCGGTGTTCAACGTCATCGAGAATCTGTCATTGCTCTTCATTTTCCTGTACGAGTTTATCGGCAAGACCTCACAGCCCCTGTTTTCCACCTTTTTCGCCGAGTGCAACTTTGCGGAGCTCCACCGTGTGTTCCGCTATGCACTGGCCTATTCTCTGTTGCTTGGGGTGCTGGCCACGGCATTGGCCACGTTGTGCCCCCGGATCCTGGACCTGCTGTTCGGGCTGGATGAGATTGAGGATACCGCCAAGGTCTACCATGCGGCGCGCCTGTTCTGTGTCGGGACGATTTTCATGGGGATTTGCCTGCTCCTGCAGAACTACCTGCAATCCGAGGAGGACGAAAGCAGCGCCTTCCTTGTGGTGTTCATGCGGCAGTGCGGTGCCAGCCTTCCTTTGGCCTTCTTTTTGGCGCATTTCGGGTTTTACGCCTTTTGGCTGGTCTATCCCCTGGCAGAAATCATCACATTGCTGACGCTCTTTGCCTATAAGCGCCGAAAAGGAGAGAGGAAGCGCATAGAGGAGGCAAGGATTTATGCCGCCACCTTCCTGGGCACCAGCGAGGAAGTGGCAGGGCAGCTGGATGCCATGGAACGGTTTGCCGCATCCTGGGGAGCCGACAGCAAGAAACGCTATACCCTGCGTCTGCTTGTGGAGGAAATCTGTGGCTTCATGGAAGAGCAGGCACATCCTTCCAGGGGAGAGCACATCCTGACACAGCTCACCCTGATTGCCAGGGAGGACGGCACCTTCCGGCTGCACCTGCGGAACAATGGGGATGAGATCGACCCCTTCCGGTTTCCCGGCGAGGCCATGAAGGATATCTCCCTTCCCGTCGAAACGGAAGACATCAGGCCCATCGTCCTGCAGGTGGCCAAAAAACGGGCACATCAGGTTCTCTACCGCAGCTATCATGGGTTCAATACGATGGTGTTCACCGTGTAAGGATCGGGTTCCTGTGCGGGAAGGAAGGATTTTCCTGTCCCCGCGGCGAAGTAACGAGATAGTTATTGATGAAAGAAAGTGAGTGAGACATATGGGAAGATATCATTACAAAACAAAGGGTACTTGTGCGCGTTCCATCGAGGTGGAACTGGACGGAAAGATCATCAGGCATGTGTCCTTTGAGGGAGGATGCAACGGCAATCTCAAGGGAATCTCCAAACTGGTGGAAGGGATGGATATGGATCTTGTCATCGAGCGGTTCAAGGGAAACACCTGCAACGACAAGCCGACTTCCTGCCCGGACCAGCTTGCCATTGCCCTTCAGGAGGCCTACGCTGCCCAGAACGCATGAGAGAAGGGGGATGATTCGTTGCGATATGACAGTCATATGCATACCGCCTTTTCCGCAGACTCGGAGATGAAGGCGGAGGAAGCCTTGGAGCGGGCGGAGCGATTGGGGCTTGGCGCCATCTTTACGGAGCATCTGGATATCGATTGCCCGGGAGAGGAGGACTTCACCTTCGACCCTCAGGAATACTGGAAGAAATACGAGCCTCTTCGGGGGGAGCGCCTTCATCTGGGGGTTGAAATCGGCCTGACACCGGAGAGCCGTGCGGAGAACCGTGCCTTTGCGGAAACGGTTCCCTTCGATCTCGTCATCGGCTCCATCCACCTGATGGAGGGGTATGATATTTATTATCCGGAGATCTATGAAACAAGGGATAAGAAGGAGCTCTATCATGATTATCTGATGATGATGGCAAGGGAAGTCTACCAAAACAGTTACATTGATGTGCTGGGGCATATCGACTATGTCGCACGTTATGCGACTTATAGTGATCCGGGGCTTCACTATGAGGAATTCCCCGAGGAAATCGATGCTGTGCTGGGAGCGCTCATCGCGACGGACACGGTGATGGAACTCAACACGAGAAGGATGGGCGATCCCTCGGTTCTCGAGGAGCTCCTGCCTATCTACCGTCGCTATCGCGAGTTGGGGGGCAGGTACGTCACCATCGGTTCCGATGCCCATACGCCGGATGCCATAGGGGCAAACTTCGCAGCGGCCGAGGAATTTGCAGAGCATTGCTCCCTGCGCCAAGTGTATTTTTGCGAGCGTCGCATGGAAATCAGCCGTTGAATTTTCAAATGATATAGAGTATAATATAGGAAGAAAAACACAAGGAGGTGCTTTTTATGGGCGATATGACGATTGCGGCGATGTCGGTGGCGATGCACCAGTCGCAGGTGCAGCAGGATCTCGGCATCAGCGTCATGAAGATGGCCATGGATACGGAGACGGCTGCCCTTGGGGAGCTTATGGAGGATATGGCGGTGAGCCTTGACCCGAATCTCGGTGCGGCGGTTGACATTATGGCTTGAATGTTTTCAAATGGATTGGTATGGGCTCTTTCAGCGGGCAGTCCTGCTTGCTGGAAGGGCTTTTTCTTGTGGGAAAAAACTTTTGACTTTTTGACTTTTGACTATTGACTTTTTGTCTTTGGCATTGTATTATTCTAATTGAAGGTTAGCACTCGACAAAATAGAGTGCTAACAAAAGCAAAAGGTTCCGTCCGGAGGTGTTGGAATGATTGATGAGAGGAAGCAGCGGATACTGCAGGCGATCATCGATGACTACATTTCATCGGCGGAGCCGGTGGGTTCCCGCACTCTGGCGCGAAAGCACGACCTCGGCGTGAGTCCCGCGACGATCCGCAATGAGATGGCGGATCTGGAAATGCTTGGGTATCTGGAGCATATCCATACATCCTCGGGGCGCATTCCTTCCTCCAAGGGCTACCGCTTCTATGTGGACGGGCTCATCCCGCCGAAGCCGGTGAGCGA
Organism: uncultured Veillonellaceae bacterium; assembly: GCA_902801565.1. GTDB lineage: Bacteria > Bacillota > Negativicutes > Selenomonadales > Selenomonadaceae > UBA3796. Next base: position 76,022 of record CADCIX010000008.1, read on the forward strand.
TGAGGAGAAGGCGCTGATCGACCGGTGGTATAAGGCACGGGTCAGGCGCATCGATGAGGTGTTCCGGGAAACGGCCCGATTGATTTCCCAGGTGACGAAGAACGTTTCCATGGTGCTGGCACCGCAGATTTCCAGTGCAGCCTTCCGCTGCCTGCAGTTCCTTCCTCTGGATGACCACCGTGCCATTGCGGTCATCATGACGGATGCGGGATTTGTGGAGAACAAGATCGTGGAAATGCCCTCCGGCGCGGAGTTTGAGGACTTCCAGCGCATGGCGGGGGTCATCAACCGCTGCCTTGCCGGACAGACGCTCCGATCCATCGAGGGGCCTGCCATGAAGCAGATCCGGGATGAGATCCAGGATGAGAGCCTTTATGAATCGGCCCTTGAGGTCATCCAGCGGGCGCTGGATTTCGAGAAGAAGGAACGCCTTTATCTGGGCGGTGCTACCCATATGATGGAGCAGCCGGAATTCCACGATGTGGACAGGATCAAGGACATCCTGCTCATGCTGGAGGAAGAGGAACTCATCAAGGATATCCTTCATGCCCATATGGGAGATGGCTTGGAGGTCACCATCGGCCAGGAAAACGAGAACAGCCGCATCAAGGATTGCAGCATCATCACTGCCACGTATCATCTGGATGGGGAGCTTCTGGGAACCATCGCGGTGCTGGGGCCGACCCGCATGGAATACGGGAAGGCGATGTCGCTTCTGGAGTACATGAATACGAATCTTGCCAATGTGATACGAAGGTTCCATTGGTAGGCTTCCAATAATAAGGAGGACAACATGCCATCTTTCATGAAAGACGAACTGAGAAAAAAGGATGAGGAAAAGCTGGAGGCGATGAAGCAGGAAATCGATGAGGCGATTTCCGATGAGAAGGTTCCCGATGATTATCTGAAGGGCGCGCATGACATGCAGGGCAATTCAGATAAAGGAGAGGCTGCGGAAGAAGTTTCTGAGGGAGATGCTTCCCAGGAACAGGAGCCGGTGGATGAAAAGGCTGCCCTGCAGAAGCAGGTGGAACAGCTTACCGCCCAGCTTCAGGAGTCGGAAAGCAGCCTGAAGCGTCTCCGGGCCGATTTCGAGAATTTCCGTCGTCGCACGACGAAGGAAAAAGAGGAAATCGGGGTGGTCGTCGTACAGGGGCTTTTCAAGGATATGCTTCCCCTGCTTGACAATTTCGAGCGGGCCATGGCATCCGAGGACAAGACGGGAGAGAATTTCCAGAAGGGTGTGGCTATGATCTTCACGCAGTTCCAGGAAATCCTCAAGAAGAACGGCCTGGAGCCCATCGAGACGAAGGATGCGAAGTTCGACCCGAATTTCCATCAGGCGGTCATGCGCGTGGAGAATCCCGATATGGAGGATGAGTCCATCGCGGCAGAACTCCAGAAGGGCTACATCGTGAAGGGCCGGGTCATCCGCCCCAGCATGGTGCAGGTGGTAGCGAATTAGTCGGTGTCCCGCAATAGCGGTTTAGAATCATAAAAAAGACAGTTTTGAGATACAGGAGGAATCATTATGTCAAAGGTAATTGGTATCGATCTGGGTACGACGAACTCTGTCGTATCTGTTGTGGAAGGCGGAGAGCCTACCGTTATCACGAATCCCGAGGGAAGTCGCATCACCCCGTCCGTGGTTGGCTTCACGAAGGATGGTCAGCGTCTTGTGGGACAGCTTGCAAAGCGCCAGGCTGTGTCCAATCCTGACCGCACCATCTCATCCATCAAGCGCCATATGGGCGAGGCCGGCTACAAGGTCACGGTGGATGACAAGAGCTATACGCCGCCGGAGATTTCCGCCATGGTTCTCCAGAAGCTGAAAGCGGATGCGGAAGCATATCTCGGCGAGGAAGTCACCCGGGCCGTCATCACGGTTCCTGCGTACTTCAACGACAGCCAGCGCCAGGCCACCAAGGATGCCGGAAAGATCGCCGGACTGGAAGTGGAGCGCATCATCAACGAGCCGACTGCGGCAGCAATCGCCTATGGTCTCGACAAGGACAGCGATGAGACGATCCTCGTCTTCGACCTCGGCGGTGGCACCTTCGATGTCTCCATCCTCGATCTGGAGGGTGGCGCCTTCCTCGTTCAGGCCACCAGCGGTGACACTCATCTGGGCGGCGATGATTTCGACAAGAAGATCACGGACTGGATGGTTTCGGAGTTCCAGCGGGAGAACGGCATCGATCTTTCCCAGGACAAGATGGCGGCGCAGCGCCTCAAGGAAGCTGCCGAGAAGGCGAAGATCGAGCTTTCCAGCATGACGCAGACGAACATCAACCTGCCCTTCATCACGGCAGATGCCAGCGGCCCGAAGCATCTCGACCTGACCCTTTCCCGTGCGAAGTTCGATGAGCTCACCGCAGACCTGGTGGAGCGCACCATGGGTCCGACGCGTCAGGCCATGGAGGATGCAGGCCTCACCGGCGCAGACATCAACAAGATCATTCTCGTGGGCGGCTCCTCCCGTATCCCTGCGGTACAGGAAGCCATCCGCAAGCAGCTCGGCAAGGAGCCATCGAAGGGCGTGAACCCGGATGAGTGCGTCTCTGTCGGCGCAGCAATCCAGGGCGGCATCATCGGCGGTGATGTGAAAAAGAACATTGCCCTTGTGGATGTTACGCCTCTTTCCCTCGGCATTGAGACTCTGGGCGGCGTTTGCACGAAGCTCATCGAGCGCAACACGGCAATCCCGACCTCCAAGAGCCAGGTGTTCTCCACGGCGGCAGACAACCAGCCGGCGGTTGACATCCATGTGCTCCAGGGCGAGCGCGAGATGGCGGCAGGCAACAAGACCCTGGGCCGCTTCGAGCTCTCCGATATTCCTCCGGCACCCCGCGGCGTGCCCCGCATTGAGGTTACCTTTGATATCGATGAGAACGGTATCGTCAAGGTTTCCGCGAAGGATCTCGGCACGGGCAAGGAGCAGAAGATCACGATCCAGTCCGGCAGCGGCATGAGCAAGGAAGACATCGACCGCATGGTCAAGGAAGCCGAGGCTCATGCGGCAGAGGACAAGAAGCAGAAGGATGCCATCGACGCGAAGAACCAGGCGGATTCCCTTGTCTATCAGGCAGAGAAGACCATCAAGGATCTCGGCGACAAGGCCGACCAGGGTCAGGTGGAGAAGGTCAAGGCCGCCTGCGAGAAGGTTAAGGAAGCCTTGAAGGGCACGGATACCGAGGCCATCAAGAAGGCGACGGAGGAACTTCAGAAGCCGCTCTATGAGATGAGCGCGGCAGCCTACCAGCAGGCACAGGCTGCAGGCCAGGGCGCAGCTCCCGGTGGGGATGCAGGTGCCCAGCAGTCCGGCGGCGCAAAGCAGGAGACCAAGCAGGATGACGATGTCGTGGATGCAGAGTACACGGAAGTGAAGGACGACAAGAAGTAATCGTTCTGCAGTATCGTTGAGATTTTAGTTGGGAGTGGGTTCCACTCCCAACATTTGTATAGGATGGTGCAACGTGAGCGAGAAACGCGATTATTATGAAGTCCTGGGTGTCAGCAAGAACGCTACGGACGCGGAGATCAAACGGGCCTACAAGAAGATGATCCTGAAATACCATCCCGATCGCAATCCGGACAACAAGGAGGAGGCGCGGGAGAAGTCCAAGGAAATCAACGAGGCCTATGATGTGCTGAAGGATCCCCAGAAGAAGGCGCAGTATGACCAGTTCGGGCATGCGGCCTTTGACGGAAGCGGCGGCATGGGCGGCGGCTTTGGAGGTTTCGGCGGCTTTGGCGGCGGTGGCGGCTTCGGCGGAACCGAGGGCTTTGGCGATATCTTCGACATGTTCTTCGGCGGTGGCGGGCGCGGTTCCCGTCGTCCCGGACCGGAGCGCGGCAGCGACCTTCGCTATGATCTGGAGATTTCCTTTGAGGAGGCGGCCTTTGGCAAGGATGTCGAGCTCGACATCCCCCGCACGGAGAACTGCCCGGATTGCCACGGGACAGGGGCGGCGCCGGGCTCCTCGCCGGAGGACTGCCCGGACTGTCATGGGACGGGACAGCAGGAGATCGCCCAGAACACGCCTTTCGGGCGCATTGTCAACCGTCGTACCTGCGGCCGTTGCGGTGGCACGGGAAAGATTGTCAAGAATCCCTGCAAGACCTGCCATGGCTCGGGAAAGCAGCGCGTAAGGCGCAAGATCAAGGTGCATATCCCGAAGGGCGTGGACCAGGGCTCCCGGGTGCGCGTTTCGGGCGGCGGCGAGGCAGGAACCCGCGGCGGCGAGAACGGGGATCTTTACGTATATATCTTCGTCAAGCAGCACAAGCTGTTCAAGCGCCAGGGCAACGATGTCATCGTGGAGGTCCCGATTTCCTTCGTGCAGGCGGCCTTGGGAGCTACGGTGCAGGTGCCGACGCTGGATGGTCCGGTGGATCTCAAGATTCCGGCCGGCATCCAGTCCGGCAAGATCCTCCGCATCCGCGACAAGGGCGTGCCTTTCCTGCGCGGAAACGGGCGCGGCGACGAGCATGTGGTGGTGAAGGTCCTGACTCCGCAGAAACTGTCAACGCGGCAGAAGGAGCTCCTGAAGGAATTTGCCGAACTCAGCGGCGACAGCGTGAACCCGGAGCAGAAGAGCTTTATGGATACGCTGAAGAATTTGTTCAAGTGATAAAGAGACTCCCTTGTCATCGGGCGAATTGCTTGATGGCAAGGGAGTTTTTCCTTTTATTTCAGCAGCTTTTCCTTGAGTTCTTTGTATCTTCTGGTGTAATAGGGGCCGTTCTGGGCCTCCCGGTGGTCGAAGCCGAAGGCGCGGCGGCTGACGGCGAGGATGGGGGGCGCCTGGATGCGTTTGGCGATGGCCATGCCGGTGAAAAGGTTCCACCAGCGTTCCAGGTCGGCGATGAAATCCGCCGGGGTGGGGAAGTATTTTCCTGCAAGGCCCGGTTCGCAGCCGATCTTTTCCTCCAGCACGCCCTCGCTGTACCAGGACAGGATATCCTGGGGCGTTGCCTTTTGCCAGCGTTCCACGAAGGAACGGAAGAGGTGGTCGTGGTAGGGGTACTTGATGGGATCGCCCTTTCCCTCGTCCACATTCTGGTTTTCGGACAGCTCGGCGCTGGGAACGATGTCGATGATGCCCTGGGGAATGACCTCTCTTTGGTACACTGCGTCATTGAGGTAGTGGGCAAGCTCGTATACCTGATATTTCCAGAGGTCGGCCAGGGCGGCGAGAAAGCCCGACTGGTCGCCGTAGAGAGTGGAGTAGCCAACGGTGGTCTCTGCCTTGTTGGCATTGCAGGTGAAGCCGCCGCCGAAAGCCGCGGCCGCGCCTGCAAGGATGCGCGCGCTGCGGTCCCTTGCCTGGATGTTCTCGGCGACGAAGGAGGATACTTCCAGATGGGACTCGGTGTGTTCCCTGAGGAATTCGATAGGGGTGGATTCCAGCTGCCGGATGGTGTGCTCCACGCTTTCCTGAATGGGGATGATGGCGTAGTGGCAGCCAAGATTTTCCGCCAGTTTCTGCGAAAGTCCCTTGGTGGTCTCGGAGTTGTAGACGCTGGGCATGTTCACGAGGAGCAGGTTTTCCGGCCCGATGACGCGATTGTAGAGGGCGGCGGCCACGGCGGAGTCGATGCCGCCGGAGATGCCGATGACCACCTTTTTCATGTGGATGTTTTCGAGGAAATGGTGGATGCCGTAGGCCAGGGCATGATAGATATGGGCGATGGGCGGCTCGTCGGGGAAGGTGACGGGAGGGAGCTCCCCCAGATGCTCCAGGTCCACCACGGCCAGTTCTTCCTTGTATTCCTGGCAGCAGGCGGCAACCTGTCCCTCGGTATTGTATACCGTGCTGAGGCCGTCAAAGGTGTAGATGGTCTTGCCGTTGTTCTGCAGTCCCACATTGTTGATGTAGAAAAGGGATGCATGGGTATCCTTTGCCTGGGCGCCGAAGACGCGGTGGCGCTTGTCGTTTTTCCCGAGGGTGTAGGGGGAGGAGGAGATGTTCACGAAGAAGTCGATGGAGCGCTGGTGCTTCAGGATGCCAAGGGGCGTCAGCTCGTAGTCGTCGCCCCATCCGTCCTCGCAGAGCAGGCAGCCCACGCGGTAACGCCTGTCCTTGATCTTGAGGGTGACAGGGGAGATGAGCTGGTCCGGCGTGGTGCCGAGCTCCCGGGAGAGCTTCTGCAGGCTGAAGAAATGGCGGGTGTCGTCGAATTCCCGGTAGTTGGGCATGAGGGTCTTGATGACGAAGGGGTAGGGCATGCTGTCGGGATAGATGAGCTTGCCGTTCTTCGCGGTGAAAAAGGCATTGTATTTTCGGACACGGCCGTCGTTGTTCTTCTTTTTCCAGTCTACGGCGATGTTGCCGAACATGATGATGATGCCCTGGGAGGCCTCGATGACCTTCTGGCCGCATTCCTCGCAGTCCTGAAGGAAGGCAGGCTGCTCCCAGGTGTCGCCGAGGAAGTAGCCGGGGATGGCCATTTCCGGGAAGATGACGATGTCGGCCTGCTGGCTCCTGGCATCTTCGGTCATGCTGAGGATCTTCTCCATGTTCTTGTCGGGGTGGCCGGGAATGACCTCCATTTGTCCCAATGCGATTTTCAACAAGATAAACACCTCTTTTTATGATAGGATTCTTTGGGCAGGTATGGTATAATATGGACGTTTGGCGTAGGAGGGCGAGCGCGGGGCGATTTTTCGGCTCTACTAAATGACCCGCATGGGGGGGTATCTCTGTAAAGATGATTGCTCCCGTTACCAGGTCGCGTTATTCATCGTGTGGTCTTGTCTGTGCCGTTTGCGGGCCATCCCTTCGGGCAGTCGTTCCGCCGAAAAATCGCCCCGCGCTCGCCGAGGGTAGTTGGTTTGCACGAAAGGACGGCTCTTCTTGGAGCGATGACATAGAGTTTGTCGCTTGCTCGCCGAGGAACAGTTGGTTTGCACAAAAGGCGAGCTCTTCCCAAGGTGACGGCATAGACTTTGTTGCGTGCTCGCCTGGGAATAGTTGCTTTATACAAAAGGACAGCGGATGGTGATGGGATGAAGGGCAAGAAGAAGACGAATGCGGCACGCATTCTGGATACGTTGGGGATTTCTTATGAGATTAAGGAATACGAGGTGGACGAGGATGATCTGAGCGCGGTTCATGTGGCGCAGTCTGTCGGCATGCCGATTGAGATGGTGTTCAAGACACTTGTGGCACGCGGCGACAAGAATGGCATCCTCATGGCGGTGATCCCGGGGGCTGCGGAGCTGGATCTCAAGGCACTGGCGGCAGCCTCGGGCAACAAGCGGGTGGAGATGGTCCACCTGAAAGAAGTTTTTGCCTTGACGGGATATATTCGCGGGGGGTGTTCGCCTTTGGGGGCGAAGAAGGAGTACCCCGTGTATCTCGACAGGCATGCAGAGGAGCAGCCGACGATTGCCGTGAGTGCCGGGAAGCGCGGCGAGCAGCTCTTGCTGGCACCCGCGGATCTGGTGAGGGCAACCAGGGCAACGGTCGCGGAGATCGTGCGCTAGGCCTTTTAGAGATGAGTTCCTTTTACATTTTATCATAAATTCAGGCAGAGAGGGGAGTTTTCTTTGAAGTATATCAGCACGAGGGGCAATGGGGAGCAGCTTGCTTCCGCGGAGGCCATCATTCATGGAATTGCCGCAGACGGGGGGCTGTTTGTCCCGGAGGAGGTGCCGAAGGTTTCTCTTGATTTCATTGCAGGTCTGCAGGACCTTTCCTATGAGGAGCGCGCGGAGAAGGTTCTGGGCTTGTTCCTCACGGATTACACGGAGGCGGAGATCAAGGGATGCGTGGAGCGGGCCTATGGGAATGGCAAGTTCGATGATGAGAGGCGTGCGCCCCTTGCCGTCTTTGATGATGTTTCCGTCCTGGAGCTTTGGCATGGGCCCACCAGCGCCTTCAAGGACATGGCCCTGCAGCTCTTGCCCCAGCTCATGGGCACGGCGCTGAAGAAGACAGGGGAAAAGGCGGAGGTCCTCATACTGGTGGCAACCTCCGGTGACACGGGGAAGGCGGCCCTGGAAGGGTTCCGGGATGTGAACCAGACGAAAATCATGGTATTTTACCCCGAGGGCGGCGTGAGCAAGGTGCAGAGGCTCCAGATGGTCACCCAGCAGGGGGGCAATGTGAAGGTCACGGCGGTGAAGGGAAATTTTGACGATGCCCAGAACGGCGTGAAGCGCATTTTCGGCGATGGGGCCTTCAATGAGAAGCTTCATGGCAGGAACGTGAAGCTGTCCTCGGCGAATTCCATCAACTGGGGGCGTCTTGTGCCGCAGATTGTCTACTATTTCAGTGCCTATGCGGACCTGCTCTCCGCAGGGAAGATCAAGGCCGGGGACGCGATTGACTTCACGGTGCCCACGGGCAATTTCGGGAACATCCTGGCGGCCTTCTATGCGAAGCTCATGGGGCTTCCCGTTCATAAGCTCGTCTGCGCGTCGAATTCCAACAATGTATTGACGGATTTCCTGCGCACGGGGGTCTATGACCGCAACCGCGAGTTCTTCAAGACCATCACGCCCTCCATGGATATCCTCATCTCCAGCAATCTGGAGCGCCTTCTCTACCATGTGACGGGGGATGCCGCGAAGGTCAAGGGCTGGATGAAGGAGCTTGCCGGGACGGGCCGCTATGATGTGGGGGCAGAGGTCCTGTCGAAGATACAGGAGGTCTTCTGGGCAGACTGTGCGGATGACGAGAAGACGAAGGATGAGATCCGCAAGGTGTATGGGGACAGGAAGTATGTGCCGGATACCCATACCTCCGTGGCATGGGCTGTGGCGGAAAGCTATCGGCAGCGGGTGGAGCAGGAGCATGCCATGGTTGTCGTCTCCACGGCCAGCCCCTACAAGTTCAATGCCAGCGTCCTTTCCGCGCTGGAGGTTCCCACGGAGGGACTGGATGAGTTCTCCATGCTGGACAAGCTGCAGGAGAAGAGCGGCATGAAGATTCCCAAGGGGCTGGATTCCCTGCGGAATGCCAAGGTTCTCCATGGGGATGTCTGCGAGCGGGAGAAGATGGAGGATGCTGTCTTCCGGTTTGCCGTGGATGGCCTTTGATGTTTTGATATTTTTTTGATATTTTTTTGCAATCAGGAAGGATTTTGGGATTCTTTGCAGAAGTTAAGAGTGATACAGAGGAAAGTGATTGTTGTTAACTGACTGTTTTTGCGAAAGAGGTTAGAGAGAATGGCAAACATCGATCTGAGCAAGTATGGAATCACCGGGACGACGGAAATCGTGCACAATCCTTCGTATGAGCTCCTTTTTGAGGAGGAGACGAAGGACGGGCTGACGGGCTTTGATGTGGGCAAGCTCACGGAGCTTGGCGCAGTGAACGTCATGACGGGCATCTACACGGGCCGTTCCCCGAAGGACAAGTTCATCGTGAAGGACAAGACCTCCGAGGACACTGTCTGGTGGACGACGGATGCCTACAAGAATGACAACCATCCGGCCTCGGAGGAGACCTGGAAGGCTGTCAAGGAAATCGCACAGAAGGAGCTTTCCAACAAGAAGCTCTATGTCATGGATGCTTTCTGCGGCGCCAACAAGGACACCCGCATGGCCATCCGCTTCATCGTGGAGGTTGCCTGGCAGGCGCATTTCGTCAAGAACATGTTCATCCAGCCCACGGAAGAGGAGCTCAAGAATTTCGAGCCGAATTTCGTCATCTACAATGCTTCCAAGGCAAAGGTGGAGAACTTCAAGGAGCTGGGCCTGAACTCCGAGACGGCTGTCGTCTTCAACCTCACCAGCCGCGAGCAGGTCATCATCAACACCTGGTACGGCGGCGAGATGAAGAAGGGCATGTTCTCCATGATGAACTACTACCTGCCCCTCAAGGGAATCGCTTCCATGCACTGCTCCGCCAACACGGACATGAACGGCGAGAACACGGCCATCTTCTTCGGCCTTTCCGGCACGGGCAAGACGACCCTTTCCACCGACCCGAAGCGCCTCCTCATCGGCGACGACGAGCACGGCTGGGATGATGACGGCGTGTTCAACTTCGAGGGCGGCTGCTATGCGAAGGTCATCAACCTGGACAAGGAGTCCGAGCCGGATATCTACAATGCCATCAAGCGCAATGCGCTCCTTGAGAATGTCACGGTGGACGGCGAGGGCAAGATCGACTTCGCCGACAAGAGCGTGACGGAGAACACCCGCGTTTCCTATCCGATTGATCATATCAAGAACATCGTCAAGAACAAGAGGGGCATTTCCTCCGCTCCTCCGGCAAAGAACGTCATCTTCCTTTCCGCGGATGCCTTCGGCGTCCTGCCTCCGGTTTCCATCCTGACGCCTGAGCAGACGAAGTATTACTTCCTCTCCGGCTTCACGGCGAAGCTGGCGGGCACGGAGCGCGGCATCACGGAGCCGACCCCGACCTTCTCCGCCTGCTTCGGCCAGGCCTTCCTTGAGCTTCCTCCGACGAAGTACGGCGAGGAGCTCGTCAAGAAGATGGAGAAGAACGGCGCGAAGGCTTATCTCGTGAACACGGGCTGGAACGGCACGGGCAAGCGCATTTCCATCAAGGATACCCGCGGCATCATCGATGCCATTCTCGGTGGCGCCATCAAGAAGGCTCCCACGAAGAAGATCCCGTACTTCGATTTCGAAGTTCCGACGGAACTGGAGGGTGTTGACACGAAGATCCTCGATCCCCGCGACACCTATGCCGATGCTTCCCAGTGGGAGGAGAAGGCAAAGGATCTCGCCGGCCGCTTCATCAAGAACTTCAAGAAGTATGAGGGAACGGCTGAGGGCAAGGCTCTCGTAGACGCCGGCCCGAAACTCTGATCGGCTACAGAATTTTCAGATAATAAGATGGGCTGTGCAGTATCCAAAGGGATATTGCACAGCCTTATTTCACTTTTTTGTGCTTCTGGCAGAAAAACGCAGTATCATTGTTTGAAAAGGAAGAAATATATCATGAACAAGAATTTAATTTTGGGAGCAGTCGTTGCCTTTGTCTGTGCAACTGGTTCGGTTGTACAACAGCCCACGGCGGATGCCGGAAGCGTATGGTGGCAGGGGACGAAAAGTCAAGAGGAGAATGCCCACCGCCTTATCGTCAAAAAATTAGGTGGCGAGGAGCCTGTATCGTACTCGGACAAAGCCAAGGAGCAGGCTCGTGTCGTTCATCATCTGCAAGAGCGGATTTGCGATGTTAATGGCATTGAGATTACCAGCGATAAATTTACCTCAGACAGGGATTTCAAGACCAAGATCCACCCAATCGAGGTCATCGATAATTATTATGACGGCGGACTCTCCGTAGGAGCTGGATATATCTACATTGGCGTTGACTGCTTCAGGATGTCTCCCAACAACAGCCATTTTGACAATATGGCCACCTCTATGACCATTGCCCATGAGATTACCCACGGCATCAAGGGGCATAGCCAGCCGTGCTTCATATGGGAGACTGACAGCCACGAAATCAATGCCGAAAAGGGCAGTATCGAGCTGACGGACAAACTCCCGGAGGGCGGATGGGGGATGTATCTCGTTGATCAGGTGAATCACGGGAATGCCTATCCCAACTCGAACAAAAATATAATGAAGTCTTTGGCGAAAAAGACCAACGGCAAAATCACGATCAAGGCTCCAGATGAAATCTACTACAACGCCAGCGACGGCAAGCCCTACCGCCTTGCAGTGGGCAGCCGGATTTCCGATACCGAAGATGCTTACTTTGGCGGCCAGCTTGCCTATTGCATCGCGAAAGATGCTTTGACACTCAACAGCATACAGGTCATGGAAAACAATCTTCGGGATGTGATCAACTTCGATGCCGACTACCTGCTCGTCTGCAAGTCCGACAAGCTGCCGAATGGATATCGGATACTGGCGGGCATTGGGCGTAAGGGATACAAATTGGAGTACAAAGAAGATGTGTATTCGGATTTGGAAACACTGAAGTACTATGTGCGAACCGGCAGTTCTATTGGCATCTACCAAGAACTTGAAAATAAAGGTATTCCTGAAGGCGGGCCTTTTGTCTGGAGGGCTTGGCTTGCCTGTGCTGTAGCTCGCGATATGGGAAAAAACCGATAATGTATAGACACTTTGGCCCCGGCATCTTATGGTGCCGGGGCCAGAATGTCTTACAAACTGTACTGGTAATAGGCGGAGCAGGCCCCTTCCTGGGACACCATGCAGGCGCCTATGGGATGGTCGGGGGTACAGAGCTTGGAGAAGATGGGGCAGTCCTTCGGGAGGCATTTCCCCTGAAGGACCTCGCCGCAGCGGCAGGCAGGGTTGGTTCTCCCTTCCATTTTGGGAACGGAGAATTTTTTTCTGGCATCAAAGGCGGCAAAGTCCGGTTTCAGGCACATGCCGCTTTTTTTCATGATGCCGAGGCCGCGCCATTCCGCATCGCAAGGCTCCATGAAGGTCCGGACAAGGCGGCGGGCTGCGGGATTGCCTTCTTTGGTCACCACACGGGGGTAGCAGTTCTCGAAGAAGGGCAGGCCCTTCGGCTGTCTTTTGACGATCACGGCAAGGGCGGCAAGAAGCTCGGCGGCCGTGAAGCCGGCCACAACGCCGGAAACTCCCTGTGCGGCCAGTTGCTCCAGTGGCGCGGTTCCCGTGATGGCGCAGACATGGCCGGGATAAAGGTAGGCATCGGCGCTTCCCGCCATGACGCGATAGGCCTCGTCCATGGTCTTGTTGGCGGTCAGGAGGGTGAAATTCGTGAGATGGAGGCCTGCGGCGCGCTTGACGGCAAGGCAGACCGCCGGGGTGGTGGTCTCGAATCCCACGGAGAGGAAGCATACCTGTTCTTCTGGATGCTCCCTGGCGTAGGAAACAGCGTCCAGGGGAGTATAGACCACCTGGATTTTTGCTCCTTCGCTTCGCGTCGTGGCGAGGCTTCCCTCTGTGCCGGGGACGCGGACTAGGTCGCCGAAGGTGCAGATGGTCACCTGTTTTTCCCTGGCGAGCCAGGAGGCCTCGTCGATAAAGTCTGCGGGGGTTACGCAGACGGGGCAGCCCGGCCCGGAAATCAGCTGGATTTCCGGGGGAAGGAGCTGGCGGATGCCCAGGCGGAAGACTTCATGGGTATGGGTGCCGCAGACTTCCATGACGCGGATCTTTTCCCCATGGTATCCCTCGATGATTTTTCGGAGTTCCTGGATGTTCGATGATTGGCTCGTATTTGCTTCTGTCATGGCTGCTCATTCCATTTCCTTAGAGATTTTCGACGATGGCACTCGTTTCCTCGTTGTCATCGCCGGTGATTTTTGCAATGGCGATCCCCGCATGGACCATGACATAGTCCCCCGGGTCCAGGTCGTCGAGAAGTTCGGCGGATATCTCCCGCTGCGCCCCGGAGGCATCGACAATGGCCATTCCGTCGCGGATGTTCAAGACTTTCGCTGGCAATCCTACACACATATGGTTCCAATCCCCTTTCAGACAATCTTCAATATCTTTTTATCTTCCCATATCGCCGGGAAGAAGTCAAGTTATTTCATTATGCTGAAAATATGGCGGATGTATCAAGTGATCTTACTGAACATATGGCGCACCTTGTCCAGGCGGCTGTTTGGACGGCGGGGCTGGATGACCGGCTCGCCGACAGCGGCCTGATACCC
>CADCIX010000009.1 GCA_902801565.1 uncultured Veillonellaceae bacterium
TCGAGACGATGTCAAAAGAATCAATGTGTCTTGTACAAGGAATTATGTTTTTATGTCTAATTTTTTTAGTTTCGTGTCCAATTTTTGTTGACAAGTGCAAACCGCACGGGACAAGACTTTGATAAAAAGAGAAGGGGGTGCATTTGCACCCCCTCGGCTGGGATTTTGCACCCCCCTTATAGTCCATCTGATTTTATCTTCCCGTGTTTTCCGGCACAGTTCCCAATTTTGCAATATCCTTATTGTCTCGTGTTCCATGGATTTTGATTTTTGCCAGTTCATCATTAAGTGCGGCATATTCTTCTGCCGTCAATTCTATATCAGCCGCACCAAGGTTTTCGATAATGCGCTCCTCTTTCCTCATGCCCGGAATCGGAACAACGAAATCTCCGTAGGCCATCACCCACGCTAAACCGATTTGGGCGGGTGTGCAATTTTTGTCAGAGGCAAACTTTCTCACCAATTCCAAAAGCGGTTCATTGGCTTCCATGTTTTCCTTGTTGAAGCGGGTAATGACTGTGCGGAGGTCATTTTTCTGGAAGGTATCCTTTGCACTGAACTTGCCGGAGAGAAATCCGTTGGCCATAGGAGAAAATGCCACGAAACCTATTCCCTGTTCCCGGCAATATGGCAGAACATCCTTTTCCCATTTGCGCTCCATCATGGAATACTCGCTCTGGATGGCAGTAATCGGGGTGACGGCGTTTGCTTTTTTTATCTGCTCCAAGGTGGGCGATGCCTGTCCCCATGCGCGAATCTTCCCCTCTTTGATGAGTTTTCCCATGACCTCGGCGACCTCTTCTTCCGAGCCTTCTTCCATTTGGTGCTCCGTATAAAGGTCAATATAATCCGTCTGCAAGCGCTTGAGCGAGCCTTCGATGTCCTTGCGAATTCCTGCCTCGGAGAGCTTGCCTTCCGGCATATCCTGACCCGGCAACGGTGTCGGCCAGAACTTGTCGGAAATAATCACTTTATCTCTGGGCAACTCCTTCAATGCTTTGCCTACAAATTCTTCATTCTTGAAATAAGAATACATTTCCGCCGTGTCAAAGAAATTGCAGCCAAGCTCAAAGGCTTTATGTACTGCACGAATGCCGTCCTTTTCCTCCGGTATGTCACCGTAGGCATGGGTAAAACCCATGCATCCCATGCCAATCGCCGATACTTCCAAGTCACGCAGTCTTCTCATCTTCATAGTGTATCATTCCTTTCTTATTATTCGTGCTGCCCGTTTGATTCAACTTTCACCACCAGCCAAACAGGCTCTTTCCTTTATCCAGTTTGCCAATATCGCTCATTTCCTCCTCCGACAACGAGAACTCCCAAATATCCATATTTTCTTTCATTCGCTCAATATGGGTGGTCTTCGGAATGATTGGTATTTCTCGTTGATAAAGGAATCTCATCCTCACTTCCTAATCAGTATACAATCTCGTGGAGTTCTTGTTTTTCGTAAAGTTCCCAGAATTTTTCTGCTATGGTTTTGGGCGAGAAATGTTCATTGGAGCCAATGCGTCCCGTTACCTGCACCGTACCGATGTAAATGCCCCGTTCTTTCAGCGAGGGGGCAAGAGCCTGTACCATGGCGCGGAGAGCCGCTTTGTCCATGGAAAGAGGCAGATAGTCGATATATGGCTGAAGGGCAAGTCCACCGCCGGTTATCAGAATAGCACCCTTCTTCGCCGCAAACTCTTCTGTGACTGCCAGTTTGATGACGTTGTATGCTCCTGCCACATCGGCGATATAGTGGTCAACGAGGGTTTGGGCATCAAGTTTTGACTTGTCATCGGGAGCCGTAATGCCCACATTGTAGAAAAGAACTTCCGGCACACCATAGGCCGCTACTGCCTTATGAAACGTATCGGCAAAAGCCGCAAAATTCGTGGCATCGGCAGCTTCGGTTTGCACATCATAGCCTTTAGCGGCAAAACCCTCCGCATATTCTTTTAAACTGTTTTTGTTTCTCGCCATCAGGACAACGCGGAAATCCTCTGCGGCAAATTTCTCCGCCACGCCGTTGCCCAAACCTTTACCTGCGCCAACCACAAATATCGTTTTTTTCATTTTCGCTACCTCCAATTTTGCTTTTCTGTCTGTTATATTATCGGTTTATGCCAAAGCTGCAACCTACGCATCCTATCAGAGCGACGGAAAGGGCAAAAACAAGGGCTTTCTTGACATAAAAATGCACCCCCAATGCAATAAGCGAGGCTGTGACTGCCCCGGCCATTGCCATGCCCCAACCGCCAAGGTTCCAGAAAAAAGCGGCCAGACTGCTGCCAATCGCGCAAAAGAGAAAATTACTCACCACAAAAGCCGTATTCAGGCGACTGCGTTCCGAGTCTGACAAGGCAAAGAGCTGTGACTGACAAAGTATGCCTACCCCCTGTACCGCCAAGGAAAAGACAGCTGCCGCCAAAAGAATCACCACGATAGACTCAGCGCCCATAGCCGCAAGGGTCATGCTTGCCGCGCATAGCCCGATAAAGATTGCCATCCCCTTCTGGCCCCATCCATTGTCCTCTAAAGTCCCCAATCGAGTCCCTGCGATTGCTCCTGTAAGCCCCGCAAGGCTCACAAGACCAATCTGAAACGTGCTGTAGGAGAACGGCGGGGCGGAAAGCAGGAAAGTCAGAGCCGTCCAGAAAAGGTTGAATGCTATGCCGAAAATCATGCCTTGCTTTAACAAAATTCCACGCATCTTCGGATACCGTTTTACGGCGGTAAAGACACCGGAAAGGAGTTTCCCGTAGGAAACCTTTTCCCCCGCAGGAACTTTGGGAAGATAAAGGAAAATCACGGCAACCATAACAAGGTTCAACACGGCTGCCATAATATAAATGCTGCGCCAATCCCAAAGGTCTGCCACCAGGCCGCTGAGGAGCCTTGAAAAGAGGATTCCCGAAGTAATGCCGGAAGAAACAATGCCTACCATACGCCCCCGCTCATTTTCTGCCGCCAAGTCTCCCACAAGCGGCAAAATAATCTGCCCAGATACGGTGACAATCCCCAACGCCCCCAAAGAGACGGCTAACACAGCAAAAGAGGATGCAACGGCAGAGCACAACAACCCTGCTACTGTCAGCAACATAACAGTTATCAATAATTTGCGCCGTTCCAGGATGTCCCCCAAGGGCACAATGAGCAAAATTCCCAAGGCATAGCCAAGCTGTGTTGCTGTCACCAGAAAACCTCCTTGGGATTGAGGCACGCCAAAATCTGCGGTAATGGCAGCAAGCAACGGTTGCGCCCAATACAGATTTCCTACAGCCAGCCCAGACGCTGCCGAAAAAATGAGTGCCATCCCTGCCGTCATTTCCAAGTCCTTATCCTTCAAAGTTTCAACCTCCCCAACATCATCAGCTATGTTCTCATCATACTCCGGTTTCGATTGACAGAGAAGATACCAATATGTTAACATGGCGTTAAGATTAACTTAACGCCATGGAGGTTTATGTCATGCTTCAGCCATATGTCAAGGTATTTCTGCAAGTGGCGAAAAGCGGCAGTTTCTCCGCCGCCGCTTTAGAGCTCTATATTACCAAAGTATCGGTGATGAACCAGATCAATTCGCTGGAGGCGCACATCGGTGTTCCGCTTTTTGAGCGGACGAGCCATGGCGTGCTTTTGAACGAGGCAGGCAGGGCATTCCAAAAAAGTGCCGAGAAAATCATGCGACTTTCGGAAAAAGCCATGCTTGAAGTACGGGAACTCGGCAGCAACACTGAGCAAACAATTCGTATTGGCACTTCCATGATGCGACCTGCCACCCATTTGGTGAATCTTTGGGATATCATTAAGGAAAAGCCGGTAGTTCATTTTGATATGGTATCCTTCCATGACGGCGCAAGCGGACTGAACCAAATGCTCAAGGCACTGGGGGATACGATTGACTGCTTTGTTTCCCCCTGTGGTTCTACGGAACTCTTTATGAATTACAGCTTTCAGCCGTTTGGATCTTGCAAAGTCTGTGTCGCCATGTCAAGAAAGCATAAACTGGCAAAAAAGAAAATCCTCCGCTGGGAGGATTTGGAAGGGGAATCTCTTATGCTTCTAAAACGTGGAGAATCCTATGTGCTGGACGAACTGCGGGACGATATTTTAAGCCGTCATCCGTCCATAAATATTGTGGATATTGACGGGTACTATGACATCTCCACCTTCAATCTCTGCGAAAAGCACGGCTACCTCATGGAAACGCTGGACATCTGGGAGAAACTGCATCCTTCGCTGGTGACGCTTCCCGTGAAGTGGAAATACGAAATGCCCTATGGTATTCTGTATGCCAATGAACCGTCCGATAAAATGAAGATGTTTGTTGCGGCAGTCCACGCTGATATCTCAAAGAGAACATAACACGATACTTATCTCCGGCCCATCTCGGAACACCACCGTCATGCCGCCATCCACGCCCACCGTCACATAGTCCACCATTGCGCCCCAGAGCCGCTCATCGAACTCTGCCACAGGTTCCGTCTGCGCCTCAAGCGTCCTGATGAACCCCGCCAGCCTCTCTCCCTTGGCTGACCGCTGGGCGATGGTATCCGTCACCTCGTCGAACCGCGCCTTGGCTTTCTCGTACCGCTCCACCAAGCCGTTGTAGCGTTTCTGGTACTCCCCCTGGTCTTGGGCAATCCTCGCGTTCTCGGCGATGCAGTTCTGGGTCATCTCTACCAGCACCGCAAGCTCCTGCCCAAATGCGGCTTTCTCCCGTTCCGTCACCAACCGATTTTATGTGTGGCAAGCAGGAGATAGCCCTATAGTTGTCGAATATAGGCACCAAAGCGGGATGTGTGCCCTTGTGAGGTGTACTCATACGCTGCAAAATCGGTAGTAAGGAGTGTGGTGTGCATGGGCGCGATTGATACCGAGGCCAAGGCGTATATGTCTGACAGAAATCGGTTCGCCGATGCCTTTAATTTCTCAATCTATGATGGCGAATATGTGATTGCCCCAGACAGCCTCAGTCCGATGGATACTACGGCGATAGCTTTGCCCTATGGTTTGAATGCCAAAACAGCCATACAGAAATACCGCGATTTATTGAAGCTATATGCGGCCATGCAGGATGGTCAGGCAATCTACCTCGTCTTGGGACTGGAATTGCAGACACGCATTCATTATTCAATGCCCGTGCGTGGGATGCTGTACGATGCCTTGAACTATTCCCAACAAGTAACGGAGGCCGCTGCTTCTTATCGCAAGAACAGCGCAAGCCAGTCGAATGAAGAATTCCTGTCGGGCTTTCACAAAGGAGACAGACTGATGCCCGTCATCACGCTGACGCTCTGCCTGAGTGCCGAGCCGTGGGATGCTCCGACCAGCCTCCACGAGATGCTTTCGGTAACGGATGAACGGTTACTCAAATTTGTGCCAAACTACAAGCTCAACCTCCTCACCCCAGCGCAAATCGCAGAGGAAGATTTCGACAAATTCCGCACAGGGCTTGGGGCAGTCATGCAATTTACCAAACACAGGAACGACCATGATGTAAACTGGATGGCAGGAAACAAGCGGTTCGAGGAGATGGACAGAGAAACCGCTGACCTTATCAAGACGGTCACTGGAGCAGATATTCGTTTCGACGAGAAAGGAGATGTGGTCAACATGTGGGCAGCGTGGGAGAATGGAATAAATCAGGCACGGAATGATGGCAGAACTGAAGGACGAACTGAAGGACGAATTGAAGGACGAATTGAAGGTAGAGAAGAGGCTACCGTCAGCACTATAAGAAATCTGATGGAAACCTCGGGGTGGGATGCCAAACAGACGATGAACGCCATGAAGATCCCTGCCAGTGAACAGGAAAAATATGCAAAGCAGATATAGCAAAACCATAGCCGAATGAATCAAAACCGCAAGCTTGTGATGCTCAATGATATGCATCGACATGCTTGCGGTTCTTTTTACGCTTGAAGATTGCCTAGAAACCTTGTGTTTTCAAGTGTCCCTAATTATAACCATCTAAATAGGGGCTGTCTATGACAGCCCCAAAATCCGGTTATTTCTGCGCCATGGCAGCCGCAATGGCCGCACCAAGGCCGGAACCGCCGTTGTCGAGGATCGTGTCCACCTTGGCCGCATCCTGTCCCAGAAGCTCCGAAAGGGCTCGCATGATGTTCTCCTTTGCCCCGGGCATCTTCTCGTAGACGGAACCATCCACTGCAATGTGCTGCTCCTTGACCTCGCCCTTTCCGGCAAGCTGCCAGATGATGCCCACAAAGGTCGCCGTCACAAGGCGGGCGGAGCGATTGAGGATCGTCTTTGCCAATTTCTGGATATCGCGGCACTCCGCCAGATCCGGCTCGCTTCCGGTCCGGGTGGCCACAATGCGCACCACCTCACTCAGATCCGCGCTCTCGTCGCTGATGATGCCCGACATGTCAATGCTGGTGAATCCATAACGCCATTGGGCATCGTCATGGAGCAGGGCAAGAGCCATGCTGAAGAGATCCCCCATGTAGCGCCCCGAGGCCATCTTCTCCAGACGCTGCTCCCCCGGTTTCTCCGATGCCTCGTCCAGCATTGTGTCAAAACGGTTCGGCGCGAGTTTGGAAAAGCCGCCGGACTCAAGGTTCAGAATCATGGGCGCATCGGCGGAATCCGCATAGGGTTCCAGATAGCAGGTATTGTGCCCCGTGGCATAGATGGAGCCGATATAGATATCCTCCTGCTTGTAGGCTGCCGAAAGAAGGACTGCCACTGTATCGTTGATGACCGCCACAGGCTCCACATTCTTCAGTCCGTTACGCTCCAATGCCTCCTTCAGGAGGTCATTGACCACCTTGCCCTCGACCCCGGCCGTGGCGAACTCCTTCGTCCAGATGATGAGCTTCGCATTGTAGAGATCCGTCTGCTCCGAGGGGAAGGAGAAGGTATGCCCCAGGAGGTATTTCGTCTCATGATCCCCATCCACGGCCTCATCGATCAGCCCCGCCAGGAAATCAAACATATCCTCCGACTTGGAGCCCAGCCCCACATAGTCGTAGATGCCTTCCACGCGGAGAGGCTTCCCCACGCGCTTCACCACCTCATACTTCCCTGCGCCTTCCAGACGGATGCGCAGCACCCGCACATTGGTGCCGCCGAAGTCCAGCGCGAGGAACTCCCCCTTCTCCTTGCCCGTAGGCAGCCCCACATAGGATTTCAGCATGCGAAGGGAGGAATCCTCCGGAGATTTCAGCCCCAGCTTCAAGTCCTGACGGAAATTCGCCGCAATCTCCCGCAAGCGCTCGCCATCCACCGTGAACTCATCGATGATCGATTGAAATTTTTCCTGATCAAATGCCATGATACATCGTCTCCTTTGCCAAAAATCCAAACTATCTCAAAAACTGTTATTCTCCAGCCCCATCAATCTCCTCGTGCTCTTCCTGCAGTTCCTGTGCCAGAGCCACCAGCACGCGAGTGATGCGGGCGCCGTCCACTTCCTCCACATAGAAGCGATTGCCCTCGAAGGCCGCCATCTGGCCCACCTTCGGGTCACCGCCGATCTGGTCGTTGAGCCAGCCGCCCACGGAATCCACATCCTCATCCTCAATCTTGATTTCCAGGACATCCTCCAGTTCCTCCAGCAGGAGTTTCGCGTCCACAGAGTAGACATTTCCGCCCCTCGCCTCCGCCATGGGACGTTCCTCGTCGAACTCGTCCTGGATGTCCCCGACGATCTCCTCCACGATGTCCTCGATGGTCACCATGCCGGCCGTGCCTCCGTACTCATCCACCACAACGGCCAGCTGGGAGCGTCTCTGCTGCATCGTCTTCAGCAACACGCTCACATCCATGCTCTCCGGCACCACCAGAGCCTTGCGCGCCAGCTTTCGGATATTGGGCCGCTTGCCGCTGTAGAGGAACTTCATGAGATCCTTCACATGGAGGAAGCCGATGATATGGTCCTTGTCCTCCCGGCACAAAGGATAGCGCGTGAGCTGCTCCTCCATGATGACCGCGAGATTCTCCTCCAGACTGTCCTCCAGATAAAGGCATACCATATCCGTGCGCGGCACCATGATTTCACGCACGTTGAGCTCCGTGAAGTCGAAAACATTGTCCACGAAGTCCACTTCCGTGTCATCGATGAGCCCCTGCCGATGGCTTTCCTCCATCAACAGGCGGATCTCCTCCTCTGTATGGGCATCCTCCCCCTCATTGGCATTCTGGAAGCCCATCTGCCGTATGACCCAATTCGCCATATGATTGAGAATCCAGACAAAGGGATGCATGATGCGCCCGAAGATAAGCATGGGCAAAGCCACAAAAAGAACAATGCGCTCCACATCCTGGATGGCCATGGACTTCGGCGTGAGCTCCCCCAGAATGATGTGCATGGCAGTGATGACGGCAAACCCCAGCATGAGGGAAATCGTGTGCCCGACGCCCTCGTCCAGTCCGGCCATGGAGGTCAGCGGCAAGATCAGCATCGCCACAAAAGGCTCTCCTACCCATCCAAGACCAAGAGACGCAAGGGTAATGCCCAGCTGGGTCACAGACAGGGACGCATCCAGATGATCCGTGAGCTCCTTCGCATACCTTGCCCGCTTGTTTCCCTCCTGAAGCAGCGTCTCCAGCCGCGACGGGCGTATCTTCACACAGGCAAACTCCGCTGCCACGAAAAAACCATTCATGAATATGAGAAAAAAGACAATGGCCAGCTTGAACAATATCGGCGCGATGTCCAAAAGATTCCCTCCACACTTTAAAAAGTCATTTTACTTCTTGCTTCGCTTCTTCACAGGCCTCGCCCCTCTTGGCTTCCTGAGAAGCTTCAGGGAAATCCCCAGCTTCTGCTCCAGAGCCTCCAGCTTCAAGGATTCCTTCTCATCCGCCAGGGTAACCACCCGTCCCTTCGCCCCTGCCCTGGCCGTCCGCCCGGCACGGTGAAGATAGACATTCGCGGATTCCGGAATATCCAGATTGAACACATAGTCCACGTCCTGAATATCCAGCCCCCTCGCCGCAAGATCCGTGGAAAGCAGGAGCTGCACCTTCCCCTTCCGGAAATCCTCCAGCGCCTTCTTCCGCAGCATCTTGTCCGCATTCCCCAAAAGGGATTCGGCACGAATCCCCTCGTAACGCAGCTTCTCCAAAGCACGCCCCGCATCAAAAGAGCGGTTGACAAACACCATCCCCCGCTTCACGGAAAGATTTCGCGCCAGCTTCCGCACCGTGTCAATCTTCTCACGGAAAGGCACCATCAGATACAGATCCTCCCGGTTCCCCGCCTCCAAGGGTTCCTCCTCCACACGGACAAACTCCGGATGCTCCAGAAAATCCGCCCGCTCCCGGGCCTTTTTCGGCGCAGTTGCCGAGAACATCAGATACTGCATCCCCTCTTTGGGCAACGTCCTGACCAGCTCCGCCACCGTTCCCACATTCTGGTCGTCCAGCAGCCGGTCAAACTCATCCAGCACAAGGCACCCCACATGCTCCAGCCGAAGCTTCCCCTTGCGGAAAAGCTCCAGAATGCGCCCTGCCGATCCCACAATGAGCTGCGGCTTCTTCTTGAGCTGCTCCATCTGGCGGGCGATATTCGCTCCCCCGATCAGCCCCTGCACCCGAACCCCCAGCCCCGCATCCTCCGCCAGCTGCCGGGCAGTACGGGCAATCTGCATGGAAAGCTCATAGGTGGGCGCCAGCACAACCGCCTGTGCCTGCGGCAATCCTGCATCTATACGCTGCAGGACAGGCAGAAGATACGCCAGCGTCTTCCCCGTCCCCGTGGGTGCCTGCCCAATGAAGCTGCTTCCCCGGAGAATACGCGGAATCGCCTCCCGCTGTATCGCCATAGGCGTTTCTATCCGCCCCTTGGCCAACGCCTCCGCCAGAGCCGCATCAATTCCCAATCCAACAAAATCCCCCATACATTTTCCTTTCTAATCATAAACTCACACAAAGGCTGCCAAGCAAAAAAACACGAGGAACCGCGGAGGGGACGGGGCGGATTTGGGGCTGGAACTACCCAACCCCGAAGGGGCGGCCTGTCGTAGTCACAAACTAGGTGCGCAAACCTCGTTGCGTGAGCCGTCGCTTGCCGGCGGGCCATCTAGATACGTACGTCCTCCCAAGACAGGTCGTCAGTGAAAGCCCCAAAGCCGCCCCGTCCCCGGTCTCCCCAACCCCAAAATCACAAGGAACCAAGGAGGGGACGGGGCGGATTTGGGGCTGGAACTACCCAACCCCGAAGGGGCGGCCTGTCGTACACACCCCCTAAGTGCGCAAACCTCGTTGCGTGAGCCGCCGCTTGCCGGCGGGCTATCTAGATACGTACGTCCTCCCAAGACAGGTCGTCAGTGAAAGCCCCAAAGCCGCCCCGTCCCCGGTCTCCCTTGAAGACACCTTTATTGCAACACCGGCCCATCCTTCCCATCATCAAAAGTAGCCGTACATCGCGGATAATTGGAGCACCCCCAAAACGCCCCATTCCTCCCATTGATTCTCCGAAGATTCCCCTCCCGACATTTCGGACATAGATATTTCTTCGCCGTCCCGCCGCCGGTATCCTTCCAATGTTCCATCGGACGCGCAGAATATTTTGGCTTGTCCCCCCCATCAAAGGATTTCCAAAGGGGCTTCCGGCTCGCCTCATACTCCGCGATCTCCTCCTCCGTGGGATAAGGAGACCCCAGCACATCAAAAACATCCGGCGGAGGCGCCCCGCGATAGTCATTGGCCGCATAGGATACCGTCCTGGAAGCCGAAGGCCTCGGCGCCCTTGCAGAGGCAGACACAGCGGCAGGGCCGGCCGCCCTTTTCCCTGCCGAAGCCAGATCCGGCGCACCGTCCCTGTCATCGCAGCTCATGCGGCAGCGGGGATAATTGGAGCAGCCCCAGAAATCCCCATTCCTGCCATGCCGCTTCACCAGCACCCCATTCCCGCACCTCGGGCAGGGATGCTCCCCCTGCACCTCCATCTTCACACCAAAGGCCTTGCCGCAAAGCTCCTTCGTGAACTCGATCTGCCGCTTCAGGAAATCCTCCAGGGAACCCTCCCCTTCCGACATGGAATGGAGCCGGTCCTCCCATATGGCCGTGGAATCCGGATAGGTCATCTCATCCGGCAGTGCATCCACAAGAAGATAGGCGCTGGGCTGCGGTATGAGATACTTCTTCTTGCCCTGCTGCTTGAGGAACTTGCGCTTGATGAGATCGTCAATGATGGTCGCCCGTGTAGCCTCCGTACCGATGCCATAGACATCCTTGAGCTGCTTCTTCGCCTCCGGATTCTTCACGTACTTGTGGATCTCCTTCATCCCCGCCAGAAGCGTGGCAGGAGTAAAGCGCACCGGCGGCTTCGTCACCCGCTGCTGCAGTTCCCCCTTCTCATAGGTCACAGGGTCCTTCTTCTTCATGAGGGGAAGGGATGATTCCTCCTCCTCGTCCTCCTTATCCTTGTCCTCTTCCTTTTTCTTAGATGAGAGATACATGACCTTCCATCCAAGCTCCTGCTCCGTCCTGCCGCTGGCCGTGAACAGCTCCTCCTTGTAGGAAATCTCGATCTTCGTCTGGTCATAGAGATGCAGCGGGTAGAACTGGGCAATATAGCCTCGTGCGATGAGATGGTAAAGATTCCTTTCCGGCTCGGACAGGGTTTCCGGCTTTGCCTTCACCGTCGTCGGAATGATGGCATGATGAGCAGAAATCTTCTTGTCGTTCCATGCCCGGCTCTTGAGAGAACCATCCGCCCCCTGCGCCCACTTAGAAAGCTCCCCCTCCTCCATGGCAGCAAGGTTTCCAAGGATTGCCCCTGACTCCCCAAACTGGTTCACGGGAAGGTACTCGCAATCGGAACGGGGATAGGTCGTGAGCTTCTTCTCATAAAGCTTCTGGGCAGTGTCCAGGACGAGCTGCGGGTCGTAGCCGAACCGCTTGCCCGCCAATACCTGCAGGGAAGACAGGGAAAAGGGCAGCGGCGGCGGCTCCTTCTTCCTCGTCTTCTGATAAAGGGAAAGAATGCCATCCCTTGGCTCCTGCCCAAAATACTCCAATTTCTCCTCTGCGATCTTCCTGTCCAGCAGGCGGTTCTCGCTGTCCAGTCCCGCCTGGTCCTCCCGCGGCTTCCATTGCGCCGTGAAATTCCCGTTCTCATGGGAGAATTCCGCCTTGATGGTATAGTAATCCACGGGCTTGAAATTCTCGATCTCCCGCTCACGGCGCACCACGAGAGCCAGCGTCGGCGTCTTCACGCGGCCGATGGGCAGAACGATGCGCTCATGCCCCGCCCGCCGCGCCGCCAGGGTATAGGCGCGGGAGAGGTTCATGCCGATGAGCCAGTCCGCCCGGGCACGGGCCAGCGCCGACTGCTTCAGGTTGTAGAACTCCTCGTTCTCCCGAAGATTCGCATTTGCCTTCTTAATGCTCTGCTCATCCAGGGCATTGAGCAGGATGCGCTTCACAGGCTTCTTGTTTCCGAGATAGTCCAGCACCTCATCCACGAGAAGCTGCCCCTCCCGGTCCGGGTCCCCCGCATGAACGATCTCATCCGCCCTGGCGATGAGCCCCTTGAGCACAGCAAATTGCTTCTCGCAGTCCTTTGCCACGAGAAGCTTCCACTCCCCCGGTATGATGGGCAGATCCTCCGCCCGCCAGAGCTTGTATTTCGCATCGTACTCATCCGGCTCCGCCTGACGCAGGATATGCCCGAAGAGCCACGTCACGATGCCATCCCCTGTCACCAGATAGCCATCCTTCCTCTGGATGGGACCCGCAAGACAGCTGGCAAGCTCCCTGCCCATACTCGGTTTCTCGGCAATGTATAAACGCAATCCAATCGCACCTCATTTGAAGAACAATGTATAGATTCCCCAGATCACAAGTCCCAGCCACAGAATCACCACGCCAGAGGCCGCCAGGACAACCGCCGCCCCATGGCGGATGACATAGGAAGCCTTGTCCTCACTGCTCTGCCGCACATGGGCAGGGAGAAGCTTCATCAAGCCATAGACGGCAGTGGGAACAATGACCATATCATCCACAACCCCCATCAGGGGAATCGAATCCGGCAGGATATCGATGGGACTCAACAGGTACAGGATTGCCATGAGCATGAGCCCCCGCACCTTCTTTGGAGTGTCCTTGTGGAACACGGCAAGCAGCATGACCACGATGTCACGCCGAAACATTTTGAACAGCCCGAAAATCCGCTTCATAAAACCTCCACCATGGAAAAACGGGGAAACCAGCGAAAGCAACGACTGATTTCCCCGTTTCACGTCAAAAAGCATCAATGATGCAGGACAACAACATCCTTCACCACGCTGGAATCCCCCTCTGTCTCGATCATACAGATGACATCCACCGTGCAGTTAAGGAAGGCCTCCGGCTCCCTGACGCCGCCTTTCTTCATGACAGCGCCCATCCAGCCCGTCGCCTCATCCATCGTCTGGGCATAGATGGTTGCAACGCCACCATCCCCATGCGCCCAAAGGGACAGGAGCGTATATATGTCCGCCGTGCTCTTAAGCTGGGCAAAATACAGATTCCCCTTGCCCTTGCGGTCACGCATGATGCCAGAATCAAAGAGCTCGTACTGGTATCCCTGCTCGTCCCCGTGCATCAGGAGCGCCATCGCCAGCGTCACCAGGCCATGTGTCCCCGGCTGTCCCACGAGAAGGATGCGCTTCTTCTCCCGAACCGCCTTCAACAGTTCACCAAAAGACTCCTCATTGATCAAATCTTCATGTTCCGACATATTCCCAACCTCCTGCCAATAAGTTTTTACATATATATATTTTACCACAAAGGAAACGTCCAAACAATCAGAATTTATTTTCCCAACCTCTGTTATACATTTTATATCATAAAAGTTGACATATCTATGCCATATTGTTATAATTAATTCACGATTCAAAAGGAAACAACCCACGAGCAGGAGGGCATTTACATGGCAGAAAAAACCTTTCCGATTTCCAAAGAACGGCTTCAGGAAATCATCCGGCAGTATCCCACCCCTTTCCACATCTACGACGAAAAGGCCATCCGCGAAAACATCCGGGCACTCAAGCATGCCTTCCGGTGGGCGCCGGAGTTCCGCGAGCACTTCGCCGTCAAGGCAACGCCCAATCCCCGCATCATCGAGATCCTGAAGGAAGAAGGTGCCGGGACGGACTGCAGTTCCCTGGCGGAGCTGTTCCTTTCCGAGGCAGGCGGCGTCACGGGAGAGAAGATCATGCTGACCTCCAACGACACTCCTGCCGATGAATTCCAGAAGGCTCTCGAACTCGGCGCCATCATCAACCTCGACGACATCAGCCACATCGACTATCTGGAAAAGAACGCGGGAATGCCGGGATGCCTCTCCTTCCGCTACAATCCCGGCAACCTCATCGAGGGCAATGACATCATCGGCAAGCCCACGGAGGCAAAATACGGCCTCACCCGGGACCAGCTTTTCGATGCCTACAAGAAGGCGCAGGAAAAAGGTGTGAAGCGCTTCGGGCTCCACACCATGGTCATCTCCAACGAATTGCGCTCCGATGCCTTCATCTACACCGCCAAGCTCATGTTCAACCTCGCGGTGGAAATCAAGGAAAAGCTCGGCATCCATCTGGAATTCGTGAACCTCGGCGGCGGCGTGGGCATCCCCTACCTCCCGGAGGAGGAGCCTGTGGACCTGGAGTTCGTCGGCAATGGCATCCATGAGGCATACGATACCATTCTCGGCCCCCACGGCCTCACGGACATGGCCATCGCCATGGAAAGTGGCCGCGCCATGACCGGCCCCGCCGGCTGGCTTGTCGCTTCCGTGCTCCACGAGAAGAAGACCTACAAGGACTACATCGGCCTCGATGCCTGCATGGCAAACCTCATGCGTCCCGCCATGTACGGGGCATACCATCACATCACCGTCCTCGGCAAGGAAAAGGACCTCTGCGACCACATCTACGATGTGACCGGCTCCCTCTGCGAGAACAACGACAAATTTGCCATTGACCGCAAACTGCCGAAAATCGACATCGGTGACATCCTCGTCATCCACGACACCGGCGCCCACGGCCACGCCATGGGCTTCAACTACAACGGCAAGCTCCGCAGCGCGGAACTGCTGCTCAGGGAGGACGGCAGCGTCGAACTCATCCGTCGCGCCGAAACTCTGGATGACTACTTTGCCACACTGAAATATCCCGGCGGCCTCATGAAATAAATTTAAGGAAATCGCTCCTCTTTACGATAAACAGGGTAGGACATCGTGAGAGGAGTGATCACTTTATGAATATAAATCTCGAAAACATCCTGCAGAACGACGCCTTCGGCGCAACAACCGTCACGCGGCTGAAAACCGCCTCCGACAGCACGGAGAGCTTCAAGGAGATGTTCTCCTCCCTCCTACAGGAAAAGCGCGACTCCCTGCAGGAAACCCTGGAAGAACTGGAAGAGAGGCGCCAGGAAATCAAGGAGCTTGAGGATGCCCAAAAGGCCATGGAGGTAGAGGTCATCCGCCGCATCATGCCCGATGGCAGCATTCTCGTCACGGAATACCACGACGGAAAGATCGCCAGCCGCTTCCGCAAGCATCCCCACATGGTGGAAATGCCCGATCCCAATGTCGCCCCGCCGCGCAACACGGACGGCAACATCATCACGGGACAGCAGAAGATGAAGCAGGTCCCGAAATTCAGCATCCTGGAAGACCTCTTTTGAAACAGACGCATCCCCGCAGCCAAACTGCGAGGATGCGTTTTTTCACTTGGTGATGTTATGGATCATTGCCCACGAGACGGCGTACCAACCAAGAAAAACCTCACACCTTGCATAAGATTGACTGATTGTGTATAATTGTTAGCGGCCATCTGCCAATAAAGAATAAGGGGACTTGTATCTTGAACATGCTGGAAAATCTGCTGAACTGGAAATACACCCAGAAGATAATTACTTTCGTAATCATTGTCAATGCCATTGTCTTGGGTATCCTGACCGACAAAACCCTGTCGGCCGATGAAATACTATGTCTGGAAACCATAGACCGGATCTGTCTGGTGATTTTTGTCATCGAGCTTGTTGCCAAGCTGACTGTATACAAAAAAAGTTTTTTCAAGGAATCCTGGAATATCTTTGATTTTGTCGTCGTTGTCAGCTCCATAATCTTCATATCAAGCAGCATCTCGGTCATCCGGGCATTTCGAATTTTCCGGATCCTGAAGGCCATCGCCGAATTCCCGGAACTCCAGATACTGGTCTCGGCGATGCTGAAAACCATTCCCAGCATGACCTGGTCCCTGGTGCTGATGTTCATCATCTTCTACATATTCGCGGTATTCGGCAGCACCATGTACGGCGATGCCTTCCCGGACCTGTTCGGCAACGTAGGGGCATCCATGTTCACCCTGTTCCAGGTCATGACCTTTGAATCCTGGGCCACCGCTGTTGCCCGGCCAATCATGGAGGATCATGGATTTGCCTGGATCTTCTTCCTGGCTTTTATCCTTTTAACCTCCATTACCGTGCTGAATGTAATGGTGGGTATCGTCGTGGATGCGGTAAGCACAGTCTCCGAAGCGGCAAGGCAGAAAAAGGAACTGGAAAACGATTCCCATTCTGACGATGATATCAATCAGGAAATCGAGCTTCACCTGAAAGAAATCGAAAAGCTTTTAGCCCTCAAAAAATCTCATCAGGAATAAAAAAAGAACTCAACCATGCATCAAAATGCGATGGTTGAGTTTTTTCTGTCCTTCAGGAAATTCAGGAGAACTGGAATTTAAAGACTTCGTTCTGCAGTTCCTGTGCAAGTTTCGAAAGGGTTTCGCTGGCATCCGAGATGTCATGCACCACGGCAGTCTGCTCCTCGGTGGCGGCGGATACCGTCTGCGCCTCGTCGGCGGTTGTACGGCTGAACTCGTTTGCCATCTCCACCTTTTCCAGCATCCGGGAGCTTCCCTTTTCTGCGGCTTCCACGTGACTGCGCAGCAGCTGGATCTGGTCGTACAGTGTATCGATGTTCTTCCCCATAAGGGAGAATACCTCGCCGGTCTTCTGGACGATCTCTGTGCCGGCACGCACCTCCTCGCCGCCCCTGGCCATGGCCTGCATGGCCTGCAGGGTGTCGTTCTGGATTCCTCCGATGATGCTTGAGATATTCTGAGCCGCCTCGCCGGACTGCTCCGCGAGCTTGCGCACCTCATCCGCGACGACGGCAAAGCCACGCCCCGCTTCTCCGGCACGGGCTGCCTCGATGGCGGCATTGAGCGCCAACAGGTTCGTCTGTTCTGCCAAGGCGGAAATGGTTTCCACGATCTTCCCGATTTCCTTGGAACGGCCGCCCAGAGTCTCCACCACCTGGGAGGAAGCATTCATCTGTGCTGTCATCTTGCCCATGGCATCCATGGCATCCGCAACGGCATGATGGCCTTCCTGCGCTCCCTGGCGGCTCTGCTCCGCGGCCTGCCGCATGCTTTCGGCACCGGCATAGAGCTCGGTCATGTCCTGGCTCATCGCTGACGCAGCGTCCTGGATATCGTTCAGGGACGCGGACTGGCTCTCCGTGTCCCCCGCAATCTTCACGATGCTGTCCGCCACCTGATGGATGCTGATTGCGGTCTGGGAAGCGTTGGTGTTCAGCAGCTCGCTGGAATCCGCCACCTGCTGGGCAGAATCGGAAATCCTTTTCAGCATTTTGACAATGGAGTCCTTCATATGGTCCGCACTATGGGCAATCTGGGCAATCTCATCCTGCCCGCTGAGCATCAGCGGAGGCTCCTTCAAGTCTCCCTTGGAAATCTGATCCATGGCAACATGAACCTTCTCCAGCGGACGCAGGGTAAAGCGCACGGCAAAGAATACCAGCGCACCCATGATGAGAATCAGAAGGATGGTGGCAAAGACAGTGGAGTAGATGAAACTGTCCTGCAGGGCATCCACCTCGGCTTTCGGAATCCCCATGAAGAGCATGCCGATGTTCCGCCCCTTTTCGTCCTTGATGGGTTCATAGGCGCAGAAATAGGTGTTGCCCAGAACATCTGCCTCACCCGTATAGTTTTGGCCGTTCTTGAGGACAATCTCCGCCACAGCCTCGGATGCCTGGGTACCGACGGCACGGTTCCCGTCCTTGACAAAGGTGGTGGCAACTCGCGTATCATTGGAAAAGATGGTGATATTATTGCCCGTGAGTTTCCCCAGATGATCCACGATGTCAAAGGCGTCATTCATCCTCTGGTCGCCCTTGTAGAGTCCGTCTTTCCTGATATCCCAGGGCCCCGGATAGGCCAGATCCAAGATTTCCCGTGTCTGGCGCATATCGGCCTCGGCTTTGTCCTCCAATGCAATCTCAAACCCCTGATTGGCAGAATGATAGCCAATCAGTCCAAGGATGAGACAAACAAGCAACAACACGGCATCGAGGAACAGGATGGTTTTCTTTTGCAGGTTCACTTTTACGACCTCCTTATCTAATTATTTGTACCCTTAAAAAACCAAACTTCCCTTGTTTTATATATTATACCACAGTATCGCATTTTTGACAAAAAAAAACAAATCTTCAGATATTTGCAGACATCCCCACAACCACTGCAGTCGCGGGGATGTCTGCAAATATCAACCAATATAATTATTTTCCCTCCGGCAAAACCTCCAGCCAGTAGCCGTCCGGATCGGAAATGAAATAGATGCCCATGGCCTTGTTTTCATAGCAGATGCAGCCCATGGCCTTGTGCTTTTCATAGGCGGCATCGAAATCCTTCGTCGTAAAGGCCAGATGGAACTCGTTATCACCGAGCTGATAAGGCTCCTTGCGGTCCCTCAGCCAGGTCAGCTCCAGAAGATGCTTGCTCTTGCAGGCATCCCCCAGATACACAAGA
Organism: uncultured Veillonellaceae bacterium; assembly: GCA_902801565.1. Classification (GTDB taxonomy): domain Bacteria; phylum Bacillota; class Negativicutes; order Selenomonadales; family Selenomonadaceae; genus UBA3796. Next base: position 18,789 of record CADCIX010000009.1, read on the forward strand.
ATAAAATCGCCGGTATCCATACGACGGACCTCGGAAAGCCCCAGGGCTTCCTTGTAGAATGCCAGGCTCCTGTCAAGGTCCAGCACATTGAGATTGTTGTGGGCAAATTGAAATTCCATAAAAATCCTCCTACGTTTTTACATTTTTTGAAGATATATCCATCAGCCACGGCTCTCCCACTGCAGGGAAAGCACGTGCCAGCCTCCTTCTTCCGAGGTCTCCATGCGGACCCTGTATTTTTCCACAAAATCATCCAGAAATGCCCTGCTGCTTTCATCCAGATGCTCCAGTGCCCCCCGCCGTTCCTTGAATTCCATCCTGCACTGCTGCCCATCATGATGCAGGCCAAGGCAAATCTCCTGCCCGCCCTCCTTTTGCAGCAGAAAGGCCGCCTCCAACAGATTCGACAGCAGAAGGGCAAGATCGCTTTCCTTCACGTCAATACGGCAGGGCAGATGGACCTCATTCTGGAAGGGAATGCCAAGTTCCCTCGCCTGCCGGAGATAGATGACAATGGTGGCATCGATCAGGGGCATGGCGGACACGGGATTCTCCGACAGTGTCTGCAGTTTCTCTTCCTGTGTCCTGATATGTTCCAGAGCCATGTCCTCCGCACCGTTTTTCAGAAGCGTGTAGATCATCCGGTAACTGTGGCGCAGGTCATGGCGGAGCACAGAGATATGCTCGGCGGCTTCCTTCATGAAGGAAGCTCTCCGCTTGAGGGCATCCCTCTGCTGCCTCATGAGCCTGTTGGCGTGTTCCTTCTGTATCCGGTCCGTGGCCTCCCGCGAGGAAAAACTCATGGTGGAGTAGACGAGGAAAAAGAACAGGGGCAAGGCAAAACGGGCCAGACGATCCTTCCATCCCGGAAGGAAGGTGATATGCACGATGGGAATGAGAGCGCCGAGGAAAATGGCAATGGGCAATGCCGCGACGTACCAGCGGAGGGGGGAGTCGTCCAGCAAGCGGTCCGTTGGCAGGAGATGCTCGAACATCTTCTTCTCCCAGGGAAACAGCAGGAGAAACAGAATGAGATAGAACACTGTGTGATAGTGGATCACATCGTTGGTGATGGTTCCAAACAGGGCCACAAGAATCATGCCGGAAAGGGAATGGAGCGTGAAAGACCATAGCGCCTGCATGCCGAAAACGAAGACATGCTGGGCATTCTGATTGCGGATGACCATGACGGACAGCAATACATAGGGAATCCATCCAAAGAAGAACATGAACTTGAAACTCGTCAGATGTATCCCGGAACGGGAAAGATAGAGGATGTAAAGCAGGAGCCCCGACATGCTCCAGAGGAGCAGGGATTCCCAGAGGCTGCGGATTTCCTCGGGTGTCATCTTCCTCCGGAAGGGCAGGAATCTCAGATAGGCTCCCGATATCTGTATGAGTGTGGCCAGAACCGCCAGGGAAAATACCATCATGAGCTTTCATCCTTCCAATACATCAACAGCCGCACCCATCCGGATTTTTGGGAAAAGATTGCATATCCGTTGTATTTCCTGAGAAACGCCTTGAGGGAAATCATCCCAATGCCATGCCCCGTGCGCGAGGAATGGGGCACACCGTCTTCCCCGAGCCGGAGCGGCGCATCGTAGCGATTGGAAATGGAGAGGGCGCACTGCTTCCCGTCATGCTGGATGACGAGCTCGATTCCCCTGGCATTTGGAGGCTGTTCCTTGCTTGCCCGCACGGCATTTTCCAGCAGATTCGACAGGAGAACCGCAACATCATTCTCATCGGCGGAAAGGCGCTCTGGCAGGTTCACCTTCTGCCGGACGCGGATTCCCATTTTCTCTGCATGACGCAGGTAGACGGAAAGGGCCGCATTGACAAGCGGAAGATCCGAGAAGGGACGGATGACCGTGGCATCCAGGCGCTTCTCCTGTGTGCGGATATATTCCTTCGCCTCCGCAACCTTTCCTTCCTCTATAAGAGCATGAAGTTTCTGGTAGCTCTCCTTCAGGTCATGGCGGAGCGCAATCACCGTGTCCTGGCTTTCCTGCATGAACCGCTGGTATTCCTCAAGGGAGAACAATTGCTTTTCCAGGAGCTGCGTACTCCTTTCCAGCCGCTGCCCCGCATAGAAATGTTTGGCGGCAATCAGCACATATCGATAGAAGAAGAAAAAGACAATGGGCATATACAGGCGGGAAAGCCGCTCTTCCCAGGTATGCCAAAGGATATCATCTGCCCACATGATCCAATGAGCGGAGAGGATGGCAAGGGGAAGGACAGCGATATAGATGCCTACCGGCCTCTGATCAAAAAACCTGCCGGAGGGCAGCAAGTTCCGGAAGAGGCGCCGCTCCAAGGGAAGCAGCAATGCGAACCACAGGATGTAAAGCCAGGAATGGACAAGAATGACCGTGGACTCCCTGCTTTCCATCAGGAACAGGGCAACAAGGATGCTGCTCCAGCTGTGCTGCATGAAGCTCCAGATCGCCGACATCCCGAACACGAAGACATGCTGGCAGACCTGGTGCCGCACCGCATGCATGAAGATGGCAAGATAGGGAATCCACCCAAGCATCAGGGCAATCTTGTAGGCAGCCACAACGACGCCCATCTGATAGAACATCCATCCATAAAGGCCGCTGCTGAAAAGACCCCAAAGGGCAAAGTGTTTCCACAGGCGACGAATCTCCGCCTTCTCCATCCGGTCACGAAAGGCAAGATAGCGAAGGTAGGCATCGGCAAGCTGCAAAAGCGTAACTGCCAGGACAAGGAAAAAAATAGTTCTGTCCATGGTACACCTCATGATTTTCATTCTGTATATGAATATATATTATAACGCATAAGAATCAAAACGTCCAGTAATCGACCACTTTTTCGAAAAAACGACCACTTTTTGATTTGCTATTGAAATCTATTGCAAAATAAAGTATTCTTTAGGTGTTCTTGAACATTCATTATTTTTCATTTCTATAGAAGGAGGTAATCATTGATGTCAAAGAAAAATGCTGTTTTGGGTGCTGTCCTTGGTTTCTTTGTAATTGGACTTTTCTATGCCAAGGGTCTCAATAAGCAGTCCGTGCTGATTGTCTTGGGGCTTTGCATCCTGTGCTCGCTTATCTCTATGGTTGGCGGCCCTGCTTCGATCATCGTCAACTTCGTCGGAGGGTATCTCGGTTACAAATGGTGCACGGAGTACAATGCGAATCTGGAAGGAACAGCGGTTCAGATCTGAGGACAGGCTGCCGTTGTTTATGATAGTTTGAATGCCGCTTGGACGGCAGAAAGGGGTTATTTAAAATGAAGAAGACCGTAAGTGCAGTATTGGCAGCCGCAATGATGATGGTAGGTGCGCAGGGAATCGTAGCCGCCGCTCCCGCAACGGTAGGCGTTGACAATTCCCAGCTGGTTCTCCTGGACGAATACTATGATGTGGGCGATGGCGATGTGGCGCTCGTAACCGATGACGGATATGTCGCTGTTGCAGACGAGTATGGCAATGCTGTTGTCATCGATCCGGACGGTGGCGTTTGGGTAACGGAGTAATCCTGATAAAAGGGTTTGCTGAAAAGCGCCCGCCTGCTTCGGGCGGGCGCTTTTCTTGTTTCTATAGGAGATATGGACATGCACAAGATCTTAAACGCTTGGACAAGAACGTTAGGCCTCGTCGTGCTCCTTTTGGCAGTCATGCTCCTGGGGGGCTGTGACGATGAAGAAAACAACGCCAAACAGCAGAAATTCACCAATGCTTACAATGCGGAGGACACCTGGCTGGTCTATTGGTACGTCTGCGGTACGGATCTGGAAACCAGGTTTGGGGCGGCTACGACGGACATCAGCGAGCTGATGGACGTGGAACTCCCCCCCAATGTGAAGGTTCTCATCCAGACAGGCGGCACTGCGGACTGGAAAAACTCCACCATGCCGAACAGGAAAATCGGGCGCTTTCTCTATGACAAGGACGGCCTGCACGAGCTGGAGCAGCTTCCGGATGCCGACATGGGTTCTCCCCGGACGCTCTCGGATTTCCTGCGGTACGGCAAGGATAACTTCGAGGCGGATCACCGGGTTTTCGTCTTCTGGGACCATGGCGGCGGCAGTGCGGCCGGTGTCTGCGTTGACGAGCACACGAAAAACGCCCTGAGCCTGAATGACATCAGGAATGCCTTCACTTCAGTGCACACGGCATCCCCCGAACAGCCGCCCTTTGAGCTCATCGGTTTTGATGCCTGCCTCATGGCAACCTATGACGTGGCCAACACCCTCCACGGGCTGGCCCGCTACATGACGGCTTCGGAGGAACTGGAGCCCGGAAACGGATGGTACTATACGGGATGGGTCGGCGCACTGGCAAAAAATCCGGCCATGGGCGGCGCGGCCCTGGGACAGGCCATCTGCGACAGCTACATGAAGGGCTGCAAGGAGGAAGGCACCGAGGACTCGGCGACCCTCTCCGTCATTGACCTCTCGAAGGTCCCGGCCCTGCGCACGGCATACGAGTCCTTTGGCGTGGAAGCCCTCCGCCATGCGGTGGACAACCCCAGGAGCTTCTTCTCCTCCTTCAGCCGTGAAGCCCAGCAGGCGGAAAACTATGGAGGCAATACCCGCGACCAGGGATATTCCAACATGGTGGATCTGGGGGATCTGGCCCACGAGGCAAGCGTCCTCCTTCCGGAAACCTCCCAGAATCTCATCCGTGCCATTGACGACGCCGTGATCTACAAGGTGCATGGCGTCTACCGGGATAGGGGAAGCGGCATCTCCGGCTTCTATTCCTACGATGGAAGCGCGGAAAGCCTCAACAGTTACGCTGCCCAGGAAGCGGCTCCCCTGTCGCTGAAATGCCTGTTCCACTACCTCATCCACGGACAGCTTCCCCAGGAAGCAAAAACACTCCTGGAGGGCGGCACTCCCGGAGGAACGGCAACAACCCTGGCACCGGCAGCGCCTGCCCAAATGCAGAAGATCTTCAACGTGGCATCCCTCGAGGATTGGCCCGTGAATATCGACAAGGACGGCAATGCCTTCATCACGCTGTCGCAGGAACAGATGGACATGCTCTCCGGCATCCATTGCCAGCTGCTCATCATGAGCGTCGAGCGGGATATCATCCTTCACCTCGGTACCGATGGCGATATTGACGCGGATTGGGACAAGGGCGTATTCAAGGACAATTTCCGCAATGTCTGGCCCATGCTGGACGGCCATCCCGTGTTCATCGAGATTACGGCAGAGGAAGACGACTACAACCTCTACTCCGTTCCCATCAAGCTCAACGGCGAGGAGTGCAACCTGCAGGTATCCTATTCCTTCAAGGATGAGAAATATTACATCCTGGGTGCACGCAAGGGAATCGACAGCCAGGGCATGGGCGACCGCAACCTCATCAAGCTCAAGAAGGGCGACCAGATCACCACCATCCATTATGTCACGACGATTTCCGGCAATGAGAGCGGGCTCACTGCGGTGGATGTCGAAACCTTCACCATCGGTGACCATCCGAAATTCGCGGACGAAAATCTGGGAGACAGCGAGTACGCTTACTTCTTTGAATTCGTGACGCCCACAGGTGAAACCGCCCTTTCAAAACTCGTGCAGTTCTCTGTGCGGAACGGGGACATCTTCACCTCGGTGGATATTTGATAATACTACTTACTACTTGACTTAACAGGAGGCACAACATTAAATGGAAGAAAAGCAAGAAGAAGGATTTTCCAAGCGGACGACACAGCTCATTGCATTGACAGCGCTTTTCCTCGCCATCTGCGCGACCTTTTCCTCTCTCAAGGCCGGGGCATTTGCAAGCAAGGGTATCCTTGCCCAGAACCAGGCCTCGGATGGCTGGGCCCATTACCAGGCAAAAAGCCTGAAACAAAACACCTACCAGGTCCAGCTCGATGAACTGGAGCTGAGGACGGAAACTGCAGATACAGAAAAATTCGCGACGCTGAAGAAAAAATACCAAGAGCGGATCGACCGCTACGAGGCCGAGCAAAAAGAGATCAGTGCAGAGGCCAAGGAAAAGGAAGCCCAGCGCGACCATTTCCTGGAGTTGAACCGAAGCTTTGCCGGCGCAGTGACGCTTCTGCAAATCGCAATTCTCCTGGTTTCCCTGGCCGCCCTGGTGAAACAGCGCCCCTTCTGGTACATCGGCATGGTCATAGGTGTCTTTGGCGTGTACCAATTCATTACCTCGCTGATGATGGTGTGACAAAATTATTTGCAAGAGAAACGCCTGCCTGGAACTCCGGGCAGACGTTTTTCCTTCAAGATTGCAATTTGCATAGGAGACAAACACATGAACAGGATTTTGAATACTTGGACAAGAACCCTGAGCCTGGCTGTGCTCCTTTTGGCCGTCGTGCTTTCGGGCAGCTGCAATCACGGGGAAGCCGCTCCGACCGACCTCAAGCAGCTGAATTTCTCCGATGACTCCATAAATGATGACCGCTGGCTGATCTATTGGTACATCTGCGGCACGGATCTGGAAACCAGGTTCGGCTCGGCCACGGAGGATCTCGCCGAACTGATGGACGTGGACCTTCCTCCCAATGTGAAGGTCCTCATCCAGACGGGCGGCGCGGAAGAATGGCAGAACGACGTCGTGAAAAACAATGCCATCGGGCGTTACCTTTATGACGGGACGGGGCTCTACGAGCTGGAGCAGCTGAAAGATGGGGATATGGGCTCTCCCGACACCCTTGCAGATTTCCTGGAATACGGGGACGATAACTTCGACCCGGATTACCGCGTCTTCATCTTTTGGGACCATGGCGGCGGCAGCGCAGGCGGTATCTGCTACGATGAGCGCACCGAGAATTCCCTGAGCCTGAATGATATCCGGGATGCCTTTACCGATATCTATGATGCTGCCCCGGAGGATCCCCCCTTTGAGCTCATCGGCTTCGATGCCTGCCTCATGGCAACCTATGATGTGGCCAACACCCTCCATGGCTTTGCCCGCTATATGACGGCATCGGAAGAAACCGTCCCAGGGAACGGCTTTGCCTACGACCTCTGGGTGGATGCCCTGGCAGAGGATCCCTCCATGGACGGCGCGGAATTGGGAGAGGTCATCTGTGACACCTATATGGACGGCTGCAAGGATGAGGAAACCGACGACACGATTACCCTGTCCGTCATCGACCTCTCAAAGGTCCCTGCTCTTCGCAGGGCATATGAGGCCTACGGCGCGGAGGCGCTCCGTTGTGCGGCGAAAGACCCCAAGGGATTCTTCTCCGCCTTCGGCCGAAATGCCAAACGAGCAGAAAATTACGGCGGCAATACCCGTGACCAGGGATATTCCGACATGGTGGACCTGGGCGATCTGGCGCAGGAAACGCGCCGTCTCCTGCCGGGAACCTCACAGGATCTCATCCGTGCCGTCGATGATGCCGTGGTCTACAAAGTCCATGGCGATTACCGCAGGAATGGAAGCGGCATCTCCGGCTTCTACTCCTATGATAACGACGAGGACACCTATGAAGAATACGCAGACCAGGACGCAGCTCCCCTGCCGATGAAATGCCTGTACTATTACCTCATCTATGGGGAACTTCCCCAGGAAGCAGACCAGTTCCTGACAGGCAATGCCGGGCAGGGATCGTCCTCCATCCTGCATCCGGTCCTTTCCCAGGCCCATAAGATGTTCACACTGTCCGATCTCGAGGATCTTCCTGTGGACATTGACGATAAAGGAAATTCCTTCATCACACTGTCAGAGGAACAGATGGACCTGCTTTCCGCTGTCCATTGCAATCTGATTGCCGTGGGCATCGAGGAGGATATCCTGCTTAATCTCGGCAGCGATGCCGATATTGACGGGGATTGGAATACCGGCGTATTCAAGGACAATTTCCGCGGTGTCTGGCCCATGCTGGACGGACATCCCGTGTACATCGAGATCACGGCGGAGGAAGACGACTACAATCTCTATTCCGTCCCCATCAAGCTCAACGGCGAGGAATGCAACCTGCAGGTATCCTATTCCTTTACCGACGAGAAGTACCATATCCTGGGGGCGCGCAAGAGAATCGAGGACAACGGCATGGGCAGCCGCAAGCTCGTCAGGCTCAAGAAGGGCGACAAGATCACCACCATCCATTATGTCATGACGATTTCCGGTGATGACGATGAGTATACTCCGGTAGATGTAGATACCTTCACCATCGGCAGCCAACCGAAAATGGAAGACGAGGATCTTGGGGACGGCGACTACTTCTACTATTTCGAATTCATAAGCCCCACAGGCAACAGCGCCACTTCCAAACTCGTGGAGTTCACAGTGGAAAATGGTGACATCTTCACCTCGGTAGATGACTGAACCTCAAGCGCACTAAAAAACTCCACCGCTCCGAATTTTTCGGCATGCGGTGGAGTTTTCATTTATTGCATTTTGTGATATAACAAAGGATGAAAAAACTAACGAATGGAAGGATAGCATATGAAAAACATGCAAAAAGCCGCCATGGCCGTGTGCCTGGCCGGGATTCTTTTTTCCGGGTGCGGCAACCAGAAGGCAGCCACCCCTCCCCCTGCAACGAGCGCACAGGAAGCGACGGAAAAGGCGCAGGATACAGCGCAGCCTCCAAAGAAAGAAGCCCCGGCACAGCTTCCGTACATCACGGCCACAAAGGATTTCGACAATCTGCAGTTGGGGGCTGCGGACATTCCCGTATATGATGCGTATACCCTGGCGGAGCGCCGTGCAAATGGCATGACAACTGTCCTGCCGGAGCTCACGCCCTATCAGGAAAAGAAGGTGGCCTACCTCACCTTCGATGATGGGCCGGATGACGTGAATACCCCTGCCATCCTCGAAATCCTGCGGCAGGAGAATGTCAAGGCAACCTTTTATGTGGTGGGAAGGAGCGCGCTGACCTATCCCGATATCGTAAAGCAGATCTTCCTTGAGGGACACGCCATCGGGAACCACAGCTATGACCACGATTACGACAGACTGTATGCTTCCGTGTCCCAATACCTTGAGGAAATGGAACACACCGATGAAATCCTGCACGGAATCATCGGTGTGCGACCCCTGGTCACCCGCGCACCCGGCGGGCGCATTGGGCACTTCACGGAAGAATATGTGTCGGCCCTCGCTGCTAATGGATACGTGGAGCATGACTGGAATGTGAGCTCTGCCGACACGGCTCCCAACCATCCCGTGGCCCAGGACTTCATCGACAACATCGAGGGCCAGGCCACCATGGACAGCCCCATCATATTGATGCACTGCTCCTCCGGCCATGAGGAGACCGTGAAGGCTCTTCCGGGGATCATCCATGTCCTGAGGGACAGGGGATACGCCTTCGGCGTTGTGACGCCTATGACGCCACAGCCTTGGTAGGTCTCATCCATTCTTCCAGCGCCTTCTGATCAATCTTGCCCCTGTCGTTCAGGGGCAATTCTTTTAGGAAGAATACATGGGATGGGACTTCCACGGCCTTGAGGTGCCGCCGGAGGGATTGGCGGATCTCCCGTTCCCCTGCATCGGGGTATTTCACCAGAAAGGCTGCCAGGTCGTCTCCCCGCCTGTCATCTTTGCAACGGAGCACCGCAGCTTCCCGGATGCCGGGCACTTTCAGCAGGGCATTCTCGATCCGGGTGATGCTGATCTTCACGCCACCCTTGTTGATCCATGCTTCCCTGCGCCCCCGGAAGATCAGTTCGCCCTTTTCGTTAAGGCAGCCCGTGTCCTTGACGGTGAAGGGAATCTCTATGCCGCTCACATGATAGGGCGTATCCACATAGACCAGCCCGTCCTTGACGGAAAGGCGGATGCCGGGAAAGGGCTTCCCAAGGTTGGCAGGGTTTCTCTTCGGGTCATCGCAGAGGGCATAGGTGATGTAGTTCAGCTCGCTGGCGCCGTAGTAAAGAAAGATTTTTGACTGCGCAAAGATATGCATGAGCCTCTCAAGCACATGCTCGGACAAAAGCTGGGAGCCGGTGAAAATGGAACGCACGCCATTCACCGGCTCCCGAATGGTTTCCACGAGAATCTGGAGCTTTGCCGGAACGAGGTAGATGACGTTCACCTTCGCTTCCCGAAGAAGGTTCTCCCATTGATGATGGTGCATGCTGCGGCTCGTGATGATGCTGCCGCCCTCGTAGAGCACGGAGAGGAAACTGTTCAGATTTCCCGTGAAGCTCAGGCTTCCATGGAGAAATATCCTCGTTTCCCCGTCTACCATAAAAATCTCGTTCTGCACGGGAAAGAAATCCGCCCAGCTTCCATAGGTGCGGTACATAACCTTGGGAACCCCTGTGGAACCGGAGCTCAATACCCCCAGGATATCCGCCTCTATATGCTCCTGCAAGGGCAGCCCTGTGCCACGAAAGGAGATGCCGTCTTTCCCCACCGACAGTATCCCCTGCAGGGAGTTTTCGCGCAAAATCTCCGACTGTTCCTGCGCAGAAAGCCCATGGTGCAGAAGAATGGGACGAAGGTTCCTTTTCTGCAGGGCAAGAAAGGCAGCTGCCTGTCCGAAAAAATCCTCGGCAAGCACCAGAATATTTCCCGAAATATTTAATGGCATCGTAGATGCGAATTCATCCACCCGTTGAAGCATCTCTTGATAATTAATGTATTTCTCATCAATCTGGAGAAAGAGTTTTTCCGGGTGCATTCGGGTCTGGCGTTCCAATAACGTATAATAATTTCTGATATCCTTCATCTGCAACTCTCCACTAAAACCGCATTGCCCATACCGCCTGCCCCTGCGATGGACAGAAGCCCCTTTCCCCCTCCGACCATATCCAAAGAGCGAAGGAGATGCACCAATAGTACCGCGCCTGAAGCACCATAGGGATGGCCATAAGCCAGGGCCCCGCCCAGGCGGTTGTACCGATCCGTCAGATGAGGATGGCTTCTCTCGAACAGCACATCGATGACGGCAAAAGCCTCATTGAACTCGATGGCTGCCAGATCCTCCCAGGAAAGCTCCGCACGCCCAAGGAGGAAATCCGCCGTCTCCATGGCGCCCCGCGGGCTTTCCAAGGGATTGCAGCCCCTGGAGGTGGCAGACAGGATCTGCGCCTTCGGAATAGCCCCGGGATGCTGTTCCAGCCAGCGGCCAGACACCAACAAAGCAAACGCCGCGCCATCCATGGTATGGCAGGAGTTCCCTGCCGTCGTCACTCCATGGGAACCAAGCAGCGGAGGCATGCGCTCCAGCAGAGCCTCGCTGATGGATGGGCGGGGGCCATCATCCCTTCCGCATTCCCCCATGGGAACCACGGAATCCGCCAAGAGCTTCGCTTCCTGTGCCGCAAGCGCCCGCCTGTGGCTCAGAAAAGCCCATCGGTCCAGCTCCCCACGGGAAATGCCCTCGGATTTTGCCACTCGTTCCGCGCCCTGCAGCATGGCCTTTTCAGAGATTTCCAGGGGAGAGAACTGCGCCATGTAATAGGAACCGTCTCCCCGCTCCGTCTCCCTGTATCGGGGATCTCTCGGGCTGTAGGTCCGCAGGGGCTGGAGGGAGATGCTCTCCGTTCCTCCCGCGATGCAGGAGTCCCAAAGGCCGCTTGCAAGCTGCGCGTATCCAAGGGAAAGTGCGGCAGCAGCCGATGCGCATTGGGTATCTACCGTGCATGCAGGAATCTCCTCCGGCAGACCCGCCATCAATGCCATGAGCCGTGTGAGGTTGCCCCCGGTTCCCACGGCATTGCCACCGAGGATGCCATCAACCTGCCGGATATCATGCCTTTCGCAAAGGCATCGGAGGAGTTTCCCGCCGAATTCCTCCGGCCGCATATGGGATAGCCCCTTGTTTCTGGCAGCCAGGGGCGTCCTCAGGGCATCCAGCACGTAAACGGGCATCATGTCAGGACCATCTCGCAAGTGTCTGGTTGACCTTCTTGCCCAGGAAAGCTGCCATGAGAGCCTTCATGATATCCCCCGGAATGAAGGGGAACACCGCCATGACCATGGCCTCCCAAAGACCAACATCCATCACCAGCACCATGGAGATCAGGCCTCCGAGATAGGTGATGGGAACTCCAAGGAGGATATTCGACAGAGCATAACGGCGAAAATTGATATCGCTTCCCTTGAACATGCTGACGAGGGGATAAGCGACGAGCCATGCGAAGATAAATCCTCCTGTAGGGCCGAAGAGCTTTCCCGGGCCTGCCGTACCGCCCACAAAGACGGGAAGTCCCGCCACGCCCAAAAGTATGTAGACGAGAATCACGAGAAAGGTCTGCCTCGGCGTGAGTACAAAGGCGGTTACGCCCAATGCCAATGTCAGGGCCGTGACCATTCCCGGCGTAAAGGGCAAGGGGAAGGAGATATAGGCCGTCACGCAGCAAAACGCCACGCAAATCGCCATCTTTGTCATGTCCCGGACGGAATCCCCCGTTCCCTGGAGCGAAACACTTTCTTCCTTTACCTGCATGTTACAACACATCCTTCACATAAGATTTCCCTTTGGGAAAAGATTCGAAAGTTTTCCTTTGCCATGGGAACCACCCATAGCGGCTCCTCCGCAAAGGCGGGATGGCGGAAGCGCAGCTGCATTCTGCCGCATCTGCGGAAGGCGGCATCCCCCAGCAATCGTTCCAGCAACAGAAGCCCCGGCACGATGGGGTGCGCACCCTGATGCAAGGGATTCCTGTCCCCCGCCTTTTCCACGAACTCCGAGATTTCGCTTTTAGAAAACACATGCCAAACGGCATGTTCCTTGATCTCCTCCGAAATCCCGAACCCGTTCCCCATTACAGACGCCGGACTCTGCTGCCCCGACTGACGCAGCAGCATGGTAACCTTCAGTGTTTCCCCACTGCCCCGCACCTCCACCACAAGCACCCCATGACGATCCGACAGGACATGCAGGGGCTCCCTGCTGCCTTCCGCCAGATCCCTGCGCCAAAGAAGCTCCGCAATCTCCGCCCCCATATACCGTTCTCCCTTGAGGCCCGACAGCTCTCGTGCCAGTTCAAGCAACCAACCACCTCCCGACACAGGCGCACCTTTTTGCAATCATTTCGTACAGTTTTTTATTATAAGGAAAAACCAGGACAATGTCAACCAATAGATTGTTCATGGTTAACGATAATAGAATTTTACCATACAGGCAACCTTGCAAACAGGTTTCCTGTATGGTAAAATGAGCATAAAGAGGACACCGCCTAGCGGTTCGCCCTTGGTTTGGACAAAATTTTCTTTCGCCCGCCTTGAGTTTCGCAGCTAGAGGCGGGCTATTTCTTTTTAGTCTGCTTCCATGCTCTCCAATGCCAGTAGAGACTGCACCAGGATAGCGCATTCCAGGCGTTTCTTCTGGATTTCGCAGCCCACCTCGTAGGGCTTCCTGATATCATCGTGGAAGAGATCCGCGTTCGCATGGCAGCCGCCGCTGCAGAAGAACCTCGCCCAGCAGTCGCGGCATTTTTCCTTGTTCAATACATGGGACTCGCGGAAATACCGGGGCAGATCCTTGTCCTGCACGCCGTCGTAGACATTGCCCAGCTTGTACCGGCCACGTCCCACGAACTGATGACAGGGATAGAGGTCGCCGTTCTCCGCCACGGCATAGTACTCATGCCCCGCACCGCAGCCTGCCAAACGCTTGGCCACGCAGGGGCCGTTGGAGAGATCCATGTTGAAATGGAAGAAGAAGAAATCCTTCCCCTCCCGATGGCGTTTCAAATAGGTCTTCGTGAGACGATCATACTCCTCGAAGATGCGCGGCAGATCCTCCTCGGTGAAACCGAGGGGATTGTCCTTGAGCACCACGGGCTCCACGGAAAGGATATCGAAGCCTGCATCATTCATCGCAAGAACGTCCTCGGTGAAATCCATGTTCTCCTTCGTATAGGTTCCCCGCATGTAATAATTCTTTCCATCACGGGAATCCACGAGTTTCCTGAAATTTTTGATCACGCGGTCATAACTGCCATTCCCGGCCACGTCCGGACGCATCCTGTCATGGACTTCCTTGCGCCCGTCCACGCTCAGGACCACGGAAATGTTGTTGTCATTGAGCCACTGGATGATGCTGTCCTTCAGGAGAACCCCGTTGGTGGTGAGGGTGAGCTTGAAGGCCTTTCCCGTTTCCTTCTCCCTCTGGCGCACATATTCCGTAACGGCCTTGACCGTTTCCATGTTCATGAGGGGCTCCCCGCCGAAGAAGTCGATCTCACAGTGCTTCCGCGGGCCGCAATGGGCAATGAGATAGTCCACTGCCGCCCGTCCCACCTCGGGACTCATGACGGCACGCTCGCCACCATAGCTGCCCCCGTCGCCGAAGCAATAGCGGCAGCGGAGATTGCAGTCCTGTGCCACCATGAGGCAAAGGGATTTCACAAGCCCTGTCTGCTTAAAGGTCGGCGGAACATCGATGTCCGGTGCGAAAAGCTGCCCTGCATCCATAAGGGAATGAAGCTCCCCAAGAGCCTCCGAAAGCTCCTTTTCGGAATATTCCCTCCGAAGGGACGCCACTACCTCCTCATCGTTGCCCCCTGTGAAGATGTCCATCATATCGTAAATCATCCTGTCGATGACATGCACCGCGCCGCTGTTGATATCCAGCAGGATATAGGTATCGCCCTGCCTAAACTTGTGAATCCTGTCTTTCATGGTTCTTGCCTGTACTCCTTCATTTCGCAGAAAACTCCGTGCGAAACGGTGTTTCGCACTACGCCCTTACACGAAATCTAACCGATCCTGCGCCCCTTCGGGCTTGACTCGCTAAGATTTCATAGTAAAAAAAGCCTTTCCCCCGAAGGAAAGGCCCTTTCATTCATTTACTTCTCGCAAACCTGGTTGCCGACGGTGCAAGATGTCTTGCACGCGGACTGGCAGGAGGCCTGACACTCCCCGCAACCTCCCGTCTTCAACGTCTTCTGCATGGTGGGTTTGTTTACTGTGACAATGTGTTTCATTTCCAAATCCTCCTCGTTCCGATAAAAAAGTGTATTTTGATTATACCACCTCAAGGGGGAACATGCAAGGAATCCAGGGAATAATATTTACGAAAATCACGAAAAAACAGCCTGTCCCCAGAAAGAGGACAGGCTGATCCGTATCTTATTTACGACAACCTCTTATTTTGTTTATCAGAAGAAGAAGCTTACACGACCGAAGAGAGTCTGGTTCTTCTCATGGTCCTCCAGCTGCTTGCCATTGAAATAAGCAATGCTGGTGCGGACATTCTTGAGCGGGATGTAGTCAACGCCGAGCTCCCAGCCCTTGAGATTCGTATCGAGATCTGCACCATATGCCGTATCATAAGTAGGCGCGAACGCAACATTATGGCCGAGGCTGCGATAGGCAACATGAGCTCCCCAAGTACCGGCATTCGCAGGCTTGATGCCCTTGTAGTCCAACTGGATATTGTAGGCCTTGCCATACCGGTCTGCCTTCGTGTTGCTTGCATAGGAAGCACCCAGGGCGACATTTCCGTCAAAATTGTACTTTGCGCCAACAGACCAGATCTGAGCCTTGTCCGTATCATGGTCATCCTCGTTGTAGCCATCATTGTGACGGAATGCCTCGTTGGTGAACTGGCGATATGCCAGACCGGCATTCCACTTGTCCTTGCTGTACAGAGCCTCAATGCCAAGGTAATTGGCAGCCGTATCATCCCCATTGCTTGCAGCCAGGGAGCTGTTGGCGCGATTCATGTTGAAGCGACCGGCCTCAATGCGGCCCTTGAAATCCTTTCCGAAGGTAACCTGAACACCGGAGAAGAAGTCATCCATGATCATTCCGCCATCAGAGGTGCTGAAGAAAGGCTGCTTGCCCAGCTTCACATTGAAGTTGTTGTAATCGCCCTCAGCGAAGGCATAGGTAAGGGCAACATCCCCAGACTCATCCGTCTTCATGTTGGTAGTAGCCGTCAGACGAGCCTTGACCTTCCAGTGCTCATTGACCTCAGCCGTGGGGAACAAACGGAGCTGGAGCTGATCCGTATTCCTCTTGAACGTGCTGTCATCCTCCTGCTTGTCGCGGCGGCTCCAGTAACGATAACGGAGTTCGCCCGTCCACTGGACCATGTCGGCATGCTTCTCGAGGTTGGAAACGCGAACGCCGAGGTTGTTGAGCTCATCGCTGAACTCAGCAGCGAGCTTGTCGATGAGAGCCTTGTCCTTGGCACTGATATCAGACTTTGCCATAGCCTTGGCAACCATCTGGGCCATCTCATAACGAGTGATGTTGCGGTCGCCGCGGAACGTGCCATCACCATAGCCGTTGATGACGCCATCAGCAGCAAGCTGGGTTACGGCATCATATGCCCAGTGGTCAGCAGGAACATCGGAGAACGGATTGGCAGCAGCAAAGGTCGTGCTGGCTGCACCGACGACGAGAGCCGTCGTAAGAGCGGATACGAGTGTCTTTTTCACAAAAATCACCTTTTCCTTTACTATAGAAATAAATATCGGCATCTCCCAATCAGGTGACTCCGCTCCATGGAGTGTCCATGTTTCCTCAATGTGCGAAAATCCCCTGCACAGGAGCTTTGCCATTCAATATATCACACGATTTTTTTTAAGGCAAGCCTTTTCCAAAAAAAAATGAAAAAAATATGAAATAGGGGCAATTCCTTGCTATAATAAGAATATGCCCCCTCTATTCAGATTTTTCCGCCTTCTGCACGATGCCGCGCACCATCTTCTCAAACTTTGGGCGCGGCAGCATGACAAAATGGCCGCAACCCTGGCATTTCAGCCCGAAGTCCATGCCCGTGCGGGTGATCTTCCACTCATGGCTTCCGCAGGGATGCGCCTTCTTCATGCGCACGATGTCACCCACATCATAATGCACTTTTTCCATTGTGTTCCCTTTCTACCCAGAAATCGAGGTGCCCTATGAAAATTTCTGTCCTGCAAATGAACATCCGTCTCGGCGACTTAGCCGCCAACATCGAGACCCTTCGCCGTCTCATGGAAGATGCCATGCAAGAGCTTCCCGATGTGGTCCTGCTCCCGGAGCTATGGAACATCGGCTTCTACCCGCAGCCTGTCGCGAAACATGCCAGAAGCAGCGAGAAGGAGTCGTGCCAGACCTTGGAAGAACTGGCACGGCAGTACCATGTGAACATCGTGGGAGGCACCATTGCCACCACGAGCGCGAAGGGCATCTACAATACCTGCTATGTCTTCAACCGGGAAGGCGAGCTCATCGCCTCCTATGACAAGACCCATCTTTTCTCCCCCATGAAGGAGCATGAGGACTTCACCCCCGGCAGCAAGCTCTCCACCTTTGTGCTGGACGGCATGAAATGTGCCGCCATCGTCTGCTACGATGTGCGCTTCCCGGAGCTGGTCCGCAAGCTCGCCCTTGACGATGTGGAGGTGCTGTTCCTCCCCGCCGAATGGCCCATGGAACGCCTCATCCACTGGCAAACACTCATCCGCGCCCGCGCCATCGAAAACCAGATCTTCCTCGTGGCGGCAAATGGGGCGGGAACCTTCCCCGATGGCATGGTCCTGGCGGGACATTCCGCCATCATCGACCCCTGGGGAGGCGTCCTTGCGGAAGCCGAGGACAAAGAAGCTGTTCTTCACGCCAATCTCCGGCCCATCATCCGCCAGCAGATCAAGGAAAGCATGGACGTATTCGCCGACCGCCGCCCCAAATTATACAAATAAAGAATCAAACATTGAAGCGGAAATTGGTCACATCCCCGTCCTGCATGATGTAGTCCTTGCCCTCCAGCCGAACCTGTCCCTTTTCCCTCGCCGCAGCGACACTGCCGGCAGCGATGAGGTCATCGTAACTGACAATCTCGGCACGGATGAAGCCACGCTCGAAATCCGTATGGATCTTCCCTGCGGCCTTCGGTGCCGTCGTCCCCTTGACAATCGTCCAGGCACGGCACTCATCCGGCCCCGCCGTGAGGAAGGTCATGAGCCCCAGAAGGTCGAAGGCTGCCTTGATGAGCTTGTCGAGGCCGGACTCCGTAAGCCCCATGTCTGCAAGGAACTCCTTTGCCTCTTCCTCATCCAGCTCTGCGATTTCCGATTCCACCCTGGCAGAGATCACCACGACTTCCGCATGCTCCCCTGCGGCGAATTCCCTCACCTTCTTTACAAAGTCATTTTCCTCCGATGCGGCCACCTCATCCTCTGCGACATTTGCCACATAGAGGGTCGGCTTCAGCGTCAACAGGTTCATCTCCTTGATGAGCTCCAGGTCATCTTCGGAAAGTTCCACGCTGCGGGCGGGCTTTGCGTCGTCCAATGCTGCCTTGATGCGGCGCAGGACCTCATCCTCCGCCTTCGCTTCCTTGCTGCCGGACTTTGCGATCCTCGCCAGCTTCATGATGCGCTTCTCCACGATTTCCAGATCCGCAAGGCAAAGCTCCGTCTGGATGATATCGATGTCGCGAATCGGATCAATCCCGCCCTCCACATGGGTGATATTCGAGTCCTCAAAGCAGCGCACCACATGAGCCACGGCATCCACCTGGCGGATGTGCTCCAGGAACTTGTTGCCAAGTCCTTCGCCCTTGGAGGCGCCCTTCACCAAACCCGCGATGTCCACAAAGCTCACCGTTGCCGGCGTCGTCTTCTTGGAATCATACATTTTGTGAAGCACTTCCAGGCGTGCATCCGGCACAGGCACCACGCCAACATTGGGCTCGATGGTGCAAAAGGGATAGTTCGCAGCTTCTGCCCCTGCCTTCGTGATCGCGTTGAACAACGTGCTCTTGCCCACATTCGGCAGGCCTACAATACCAACTCCAAGATTGCTCAATTTGTTCCACCTCTCAAAAATAGCGTGCGGGCAGCTTCCCGCACGCTTTCTTTTCGCTACGAATATTTAAAGTGTCCCGAAGATGCGGTCCCCCGCATCGCCGAGTCCCGGCACGATATAGCCCTTCTCATTGAGGCGCTCGTCAACAGCCGCCACATAGACGGGAATATCCGGATGGTCGCGGTTGATGACCTTGACGCCCTCCGGCGCCGCCACAAGGCACATGAGGGTGATGGACTTCGCGCCGCGGTCCTTGATCATCTGCAGGGCCGCCGATGCACTGCCGCCCGTTGCCAGCATGGGATCCACGACGATGAGTGTACGCTCCTCCACATCGCTGGGCAACTTGCAGTAATATTCCACGGGCTTCAATGTCTCCGGGTCGCGGTAGAGGCCAATATGCCCCACCCGCGCCGCAGGCACCATATTCAGCACACCGCTGAGCATGCCGAGCCCCGCCCGGAGGATCGGGACCACGCCCACCTTCTTGCCTGCAAGCACCTTGCTCCTGCACTTCGCCACAGGGGTCTCAATCTCCACTTCCTTCAACGGAAAATCGCGGGTGATCTCATAGGTCATGAGCATGGCGATTTCCTCCAGAAGCTCGCGGAAATCCTTCGTGCCGGTTTCCTTCTGCCGCATCAGCGTCAGCTTATGCTGCACAAGGGGATGATTGATGACCGTGACTTTCATTTCTTCCGACATAGTCTTCCTCCTCACATTCCCTCATATAAGGGGTATTTGTCGCAAAGGGCGGCCACGCGCTTGCGGGCCTCCTCCTTTGCTTTCTCCTCCGAAGGATGATCCAAAACAAGAGCAAGGATGGCAGCGACCTCCTCCATATCTGCCTCCTTGAAGCCCCTCGTCGTAAGGGCGGGAGAGCCGAGACGGATACCGCTGGTGACAAAGGGAGAACGGGTCTCAAAGGGAATCGTGTTGCGGTTGGCGGTGATGTTCACCTCATCCAGCAGGAGCTGCGCCTCCTTGCCCGTGAGTTTCTTGTTCGTGAGATCCACGAGCATGAGGTGGTTGTCCGTGCCGCCGGAGACGAGGCGGAACCCATCCTCCTTCAGCCCCTTGGCAAGGGCTGCCGCATTCTTCACCGTCTGTTTTGCGTAGGTGGCGAACTCCGGCTGCAAGGCCTCCTGCAGGGCAACTGCCTTTGCAGCGATGACATGCATCAAGGGACCGCCCTGGATCCCAGGGAACACCGCCTTGTTGAACTGCTTGCCGAACTCGGCATCCTTGCAGAGGATCATTCCTCCGCGGGGACCCCGCAGGGTCTTGTGTGTCGTCGTCGTGACCACATCGGCGTAGGGAACGGGGCTCGGATGCATGCCTGCCACCACCAGTCCCGCGATATGGGCAATGTCCACCATGAGGTATGCCCCAACGGAATGGGCGATTTCCGCCAGACGCGGGAAATCGATGATGCGGGGATAGGCCGAGGCCCCTGCCACGATGAGCTTGGGCTTGCACTCCTCCGCTTTCTTCTGCAGGGCATCATAGTCAATGCACTCCGTCTCGCGGGACACCCCATAGGGAACAATCTTGAAATACTTGCCGGACATGTTCACCGGACTGCCATGGGTGAGATGGCCTCCATCCGTGAGGCTCATTCCCATGACCACATCCCCGGGCTCCAACAAGGAAAAGAACACAGCCATGTTCGCCTGTGCACCGGAGTGGGGCTGGACGTTGGCATAACCAGCGCCGAAGAGCTTCTTCGCGCGGTCAATGGCAAGCTGCTCCACCACATCGACGAACTCACAGCCGCCATAGTAGCGCTTGCCCGGATAGCCTTCCGCATACTTGTTCGTCAGAACGCTCCCCTGTGCCTCCATGACCGCACGGCTCACGATATTCTCCGAGGCGATGAGCTCCAGCTTCGTCTGCTGGCGGTGCAGCTCATCACCAATCCCCTTGGCGATCTCCGGGTCAACGTTCTTCAATGCATCCATCAAACTCAATGTTCTTCCTCCTGTCAGGTTCCCAAAACTTGCTTCCCATCTGTCCTTGCAGAACTTCATTTGCCCTCCAGAGCCATGATCTTATTCACGCGGCGCTCATGACGGCCTCCCTGGAACTCAGCCTGGAGCCAGGCGCGCACAATCTCGCCCGCAGGCCCAATGCCCGTCACGCGGCCTCCCATGGCCAGCACATTGGCATCGTTGTGCTCCCGCGCCATTTTCGCCGAATACACATCTGTGCAAAGGGCGCAACGGATTCCCTTGATCTTGTTGGCGGCAATGGAAATGCCGATGCCCGTGCCGCAGAGCACGATCCCCCTGTCCGACTTGCCGCTCACGACATCCGCGCAGACCTTCTCTGCGATGTCGGGATAATCCACGGAATCCGTCCCAAAGGTTCCCACATCAGTCACCTCGATGTCACCGAACCCCTTGAGGACCATCTTCACTTCCTCCTTGAGATCCACGGCGCCATGGTCACTGCCAATCGTAATCCTCATCGCGACCCCTCCTATTACATATGTCTTCGCTAAGCGTTCATATTATACCACAAGGGCATATATTCTCGCTAACCTCAGACTGCATTTCATTTGTCTTCGCTAAGCGTTCATATTATAACGCATTGTTCAGATTTTGCCAACGGCAAAATATTCCAATTGACGTTTCGACAGGCTTGTCCTGTCATAACGCATTGCGACGCGAAGCTAGCCCCCGAAGGGGGTTCAGATTTTGCCAACGGCAAAATATTCGACTCTACACCCGAATGCTCTGGAATCCGCTTGCCTTGTGCAGGCGGTTCATGATGGCAAGCCCCAGTTCCTCCTCGTCCGTTCCCTCTGCCAGAAGGCAGTCCGCATCCGCATCGTCGAAGCTCCGCAGGGCCTCATAGATATTGGCGGCGATTGCGGGCAAATCCCCCCGGTGCCCATAGGAAACCAGGAGCTCCTTTGGAATCATCCCGCCGATTGCGGCAATCGTCTCCTCGCTGGCAATGATGCCAACCTTCTTATGTTTCTCCTGCCGCTGCTCGATTGCCTTGCGAAAAGCGTCTTCCATCCCGGAGGGATTTCCTTCCAGAAGGGTCAGGGGCACCTTTGGCGCATAGTGCCGGTACTTCATGCCGGGTGCCTTGGGAATGGCAGATTCATCCACTAAGGCAGGATCGATATCCACCTTGCCCAGCACCTCCTCCAGCATTTCCCGCGTAACGGCTCCGGGCCGCAGGATCACCGCGGTCTCTCCCGTGCAGTCCACAATGGTGGACTCAACCCCGAAATGGCAGGCCCCGCCGTCAAGGACGAGGGGGATTTTCCCCTTGAGGTCATGGTACACGGCCTCCGCTGTCGTCGGGCTGGGACGCCCCGAGGTATTCGCGCTGGGAGCGGCAATGGGCACCCCTGCGGCACGTATCATGGCCCGCGCCACATCGTGATCCGGCATTCGGATGCCCACCGTGCCAAGCCCGCCCGTGATGCTGTCCGGCACCTGGGGAGCTTTCCGCATAACGAGGGTGATGGGGCCGGGACAGAAGGCCGCCATGAGCCGCTCTGCCATCCAGGGGACTTCCGCCGCCACATGTTCCACCATGGGGCGGTTTGCCACATGAAGGATCAGGGGATTGTCCGAGGGACGCCCCTTTGCCTCGTAAATGCCGGCGCAGGCCTTCCCGTCGAGGCCATTGGCTCCAAGCCCATAGACCGTTTCCGTGGGGAACGCCACAAGGCCGCCTTCCTTCAGGATGCGCCCCGCTTCCTCCAGCACATCCTGTTGCCTGCGCACATCCGTGACCGCAACAATCCGTGTGTTCATCTTGCACCATCTCCCCTCCATGCAATGACCACACGCGCGATTCCCGCCAGATCCTTCAGGATCTCCGTCCGTGCGATCAAGGGATTCTCCTCTGCCATTCCCGCCACGGCAGCAGCTTGATGAATGCCCACCTCAAAGGCCAGGAAGCCATTCTGCTCCAAAAGTGCGGGAGCATCCTTGCAAAGGCGGCGGTAGAAATCCAGGCCATCCACGCCACCCGCCAATGCGGTTATGGGCTCATTGTCCCGGACCTCCGGGGAAAGTCCCGAAAGGTCCCCGTCCGGAATATAGGGCGGGTTGGAAAGGATGGCCGCAAATCTTCTTCCTTCGAGAGGCGCCAGCAGATCCCCTTCCAGGAACTCCACCCGCTCGGACAGGCCCATTGCCTCGGCATTCTTCTTCGCCACAGCAATCGCCTCGGGAGAGATATCCACCGTCACAGCCTTGGAATCAGGAAGGAAATGGAGCACGGAAAGGCAGATGGCCCCGGTTCCCGTCCCGATATCGGCAAAAAGCAAAGAATCCCCTGCAAAGCCTTTCAATCTCTCCAGCGCCGCCTGCACGAGAAGCTCCGTCTCGGGACGCGGCACAAGGGTCGCCCTGCTCACTTGAAAAGGCAATCCCATGAACTCCCTGTGCCCCACGAGATACGCCACGGGAACCCTCTGCACCCTCTGCCTGATGAGGTCCTTGTAAGCTGCCAGTTCCCCTTTTTCCAAAGGCTCGTCAAAATGGACATAGAGATAGATGCGCTCTTTACCCAGCACATGGGAAAGCAGTACCTCGGCATCAAGGCGCGGGGATTCCACGCCCTTTCCTCCGAAGTACTGCTCCGTCCACTTCAATATTCGCCCAATGGTCCATATTTCATCTGCCATCATTTCACCTTGCTCAGCCGTTCTGCCTGATCTGCGGTAATCAAAGCCCCCAGAATCTCTTCCAGTTCACCGTTCAGCACGCTGTCCAGCTTGTGGAGCGTGAGCCCGATGCGATGGTCCGTCACGCGCCCCTGGGGGAAATTATAGGTGCGGATGCGCTCGCTGCGGTCACCGGAACCCACCTGGCTGCGGCGGTCTGCCGCCACTTCCGCCTCCTGCTCCTGCCGCGCCTTGTCCTGGATGCGCGCCCGCAGGACCTTCATGGCCTTCTCCTTGTTCTTGAGCTGGGATTTCTCATCCTGGCACTGCACCACAATGCCCGTCGGGATATGGGTGATGCGGATGGCGGTCTCCGTCCGGTTGACGTACTGCCCGCCTGCGCCACTGGCACAATAGGTGTCAATGCGAAGGTCATTGGGATCCACGGCGACCTCCACTTCCTCCATCTCCGGCAGGACAGCCACCGTCACCGCCGAGGTATGGATACGCCCGCCGGATTCCGTCACAGGCACGCGCTGCACGCGATGGGTTCCACTCTCATATTTCAGCTTGCTGTAGGCGCCATAGCCGTCCACAGAGAAGGAAATCTCCTTGAAGCCACCGATTTCCGTGGCATTGGAGTCCATGATCTCCACCTTCCAGCCCTGTTTCTCCGCATAGCGGGAATACATGCGGAAAAGGTCCCCCGCAAAAAGCGCCGCCTCCTCGCCGCCAACGCCGCCGCGAATCTCCACGATGACGCTCTTGTCATCATTGGGATCCTTGGGAAGCAACAGAAGCGGCATCTCGCCGTCCAGCACTTCCTTGCGTGCCTTGAGCTCAGCCAGTTCTTCTTCCACCAGCTTGCGCATCTCGTCATCCAGAGATTCCTCCAGCATGGCCCTGGTATCTTCCAGGCCGGAGCAGACCTTCTTGTACTCCCGCACCTTTTCCACAATGGGAGCAAGGGAGGCATGCTCCTTGCTGTAGCGCTGCCAGCGGTCCATGTCCTGCATCACGTCGGGATCGCTGATGAGCGATTCCAGTTCCAGATACTTGTTTTCGATTGACTGGAGTTTTTCCAGCAATGTTTCCACCTCAATCTTACTTACGCATTCATCTCCACAGCAGCCTGGGATTCCATGATTTCTTCCGTCGATTCCTCCGCATCATCAAGATAGTTCCCCGTCCCCTCAAGGATTTCCTCGGGGGGAAGCACTGCCTTCAAAGACTCGATGGCCACCTCCACCATATCGTCCTCCGGCGGGCGGGTGGTGAGATGTTGGAGCCAAAGCCCCGGCAGGATTGCCATATGGATGAGCCTGTTCTTTGATCGTCCCGCCAGACGGATGATCTCATAGGAAATCCCCGCCACCACCGGCAGCAGGACCAGACGGCTTGCAATGCGCAGCCAGAGATCCGGCCAGCCGAGGAAGGCAAAGACGAAAATGCTCACCAGCATGACAATGAGCAGAAAAGCCGTGCCACAGCGGGGATGAAGCCTCGGAAACTGCTGCACGTTCTCCACTGTCAGGGGCTTTCCGGCCTCATAGCAGAAAATCGTCTGGTGTTCCGCCCCATGATACTGGAACACCCTGCGGATATCCTTCATGCGGGAAATCCCCCAGATATAGAGCAGGAAAATCCCCAACCGCAAAAAGCCCTCCATGAGGTTCAGGAACACCGGGTCCTCCGTGATGACATGGAAAAGCTTCGCCGCCCCTGTGGGAATCGCAATGAAGAGGATGCTTGCCAATACCAGTGCAAAGACAATCGTCCCCGCCAGTTCCTTATCGGAAAGCTGCTCATCCTCCTCCCCGGCCATCTTTGCCGAGTAGGAGAGGGACCGGATGCCAAGCACCAGGGACTCCACCAGGGAGACCACACCGCGCAGGAACGGCTTCTTCAATATGGGGAACCGTTCCGAAATGGAATTCACGGGCTTCACCTCCACGGCGATCCTGCCGCCGGGCTCCCGCACCGCTGTGGCAGAAAGCTTCGGTCCCCGCATCATGACGCCCTCTATGACGGCCTGTCCGCCCACCATCAATCTATCGCTCAAAGGAATTCCCCTTTCCACAGCCTGCCAACTTTCTATAACATCCTGTAATATACAGTTCCACACTGAATTTTAGATGATAGCAATGCTCCTGTCAACCGCCTGAAATATTGCAGAAATCTTTGCGAAACCACATGACATCCCCCTGCAAATCATGTATACTATGGGGTATATGATCATCGGCACGCCCTAGAGAAACTTCTGAATGATCTCTGCGGCAAGATTCCGACCTCCACGCCCTGCATCCCCTCCGGTGCATGCCATGGTTGCACTGTAGCGGTCATCCCCGTAATATTTGAGCTTGTAGTGCTTGCGTCCCTGCTCCGCCAGATCGATACCGAGATCTTCCAGTTTCCTCCGCAAAGAAGCATCCAGATCCTTATACCCTTTCAGCGCAGTCTTCAGCGCCTTTGCCTTCTTGTCCGGGATGCCCTCCACGACATTGTGCGACAAGAGATCTTCCAGGATATCCGCCCGACGGGTGCCCTGTGGCATGCCCTTGCGGGCTTCCTTAAGAATGTCCACGAGAATTTCCCGAATCTCCCCGGGATAGAGATCGCATTCTTTCCCCGGCTTCAGGAGTTCGTTTCCCATGGCCTTTCCGGCGATGGAATGTTCCTGCAGTCTCCGTTCCAAGGCTTCCTTCTCTGCCTGCAGGATCTCGTTTTTCGCCTGCAGATCGTCGATTTCCCTGTCGTAATACGCCATCATCTCCTCGATGGTCTGCGGTTTGCCCATGATTTCCTCCTCTTCCGTGCCGTACGACGCAAAAAGCTTGCAGCTCTCATTGACTGCAAGCTTTTTGTATTCCAGCAATCTTTTACTCAATCATACATCGGCCTTCCAAAGCCCGTGGAGGTTGCAATAGGCAAACACTGCCACCGGCTCATCACCGGGCGCAATCTGGAAGACCGCCTCCGGTGCATCCTCAGGCGTCAGGTGGCGCATCTGCGCTCCCAGCTTCGTCTGCAGGTGAATCCACTCAATGAAATGCTCCGGCGTCATCGGATGCGCTGCAGAGCCAACCTTCACGGTGACTTTCTGCGTCGCCTTGTCGAATTCGGGAACCGGCACATGCTTCTCCTGAGCTGCATCCGTCGTGTTTGCCTCAAGCGCCGCCATCGGCTTGCCGCAACAAACGAGAGGCCCGCCGCCCTCATGGATCAGCCCGATAATGTTGCCACAGAGTTCACACCGGAAAAATTTGTTTGCCATAAAATTTCCCCCTTTTTCTCATGTGATATATCTTCATGCCCCTCAGCGAAGGCCTCATATAGCCGCCCCGCATCAGGCATTGACGACACTTATGCAATCGTAACGTTCAGGCTCTCCTTTTTCAGAACAGCTGCCTGCATGAGGAAATCCACATCCTCATCGATCAATTCCAGCATGATATCCGCAAAGCGCGGATCGAACTGCGTTCCCCTGCCTCGCTCAATCTCCGTGCGCACCCGCTCCTGCTCCATGACATCGCGGTAACTGCGCCTGGAAGTCATGGCATCATAGGCATCGGCAACCGCAATCATCCTTGCATCCAGAGGTATCTCGGTCTCCCGAAGCCCATCGGGATATCCCCTTCCGTCCCAGCGCTCATGGTGGGAACGGGCACCAATGCTGAGCTTCGGAAACTCCACAATGGTCTTGAGAATATCCGAGCCAATCGTCGTATGGGACTTGATGATCTCATATTCCTCATCGGTCAGACGGGAGGGCTTGTTGATGATGGTACCGGGCACACCGATTTTTCCGATGTCATGCAACAGCCCCATGCAGTAGAGCTCACGCTGCCGGTCAGGGGACTCGCCGGCCCTCTGGGCGATGAGCCGCACATAATCCGCGACACGCTGGGAATGGCCCTGGGTGTACTTATCCTTTGCATCAATGGTCTTGACCAAGGCCAGCACCGTCTGGTCAAACAAGCGCTCACTGGCCGCCAGGCGTTGCTCCGCCAATTGTGTCTGGCGCACCACTTCTTGCTGCAGATGGCGCTTGAGATACTCGTTCTGGACAATCCGGTGGGCCCGCTCCTTCAGCACCATCGGCGCAAAGGGCTTGCGCACGAAATCCACGGCTCCCGAATGGAACATCTCCGTTTCCAGCTCGATGTCCATTTCCCCTGTCATGATGATGACAGGAACATCATCCATCTCTCTCCTGCGGCGCATCTCCTGCAGGACTTCCAGCCCGTTCATGACAGGCATCTTATAGTCCATCAGCACCAGGTCCACACTGTGGCCTGCCAGATAATCCAAGGCTTCCTGCCCGGAACTCTTCTTTATGACCTTTGCCTGTTTGCCAAGGATTGACCCCACCATAAACAGGTTCACTTCATCATCATCCACTGCCAGAATAACCGGGGGAATCTCTTCATATAACTTGCTTGTCATTTTGATTCTCCTCGTAAATCACAGAGAAAACCGTACTCATCTCTATTGTCTCTTTTTTTTATAAAAAAAGCAATAGGTTCCCGAAAATAAAACAAACAATTTTTTCTACCCCCTGGATTTGGCATTGAGAAAATGGTAAAGCGCTCCCAACAATGCCGCATCGTTGCGGAATTTGGCAAAGACCAGCTCTGTGGACTCCCGGATGGGCAGGATCTGGATGCGTTCCCGCAGGGCGGCATCCAGGCGCGGGCGCAAATACTCCTCCTGCGCCATGATGCCGCCTCCCATGACGATGCGCTGAGGGTTGAGCACACAGCAGACATTCGCCAGAGCCGAGGCGATGCGCTGCACCATGCCGTCTATGGCCTGGACTGCGTCCTCCTTTCCCGCCTTAGCATCGGCAAAGATGCGCTCCCCGTCAAGACTGGAAGTCGCCACGCCGCGCTTTTGGGCAATCTCCCGCACCAGGGCAGCGGTGGAACTGGTTTCCTCCAGTTTGACGCCGTTCCCCATATCCATGAAGCCGAACTCTCCTGCACTGTTTGCCGCACCATGGAGAAGCTTGCCATCCAGGACGATGCAGCCACCGATGCCGGTTCCCACGGCCATGCAGACGACGGATCGGGCGCCGCGTCCGGCTCCCAGCCAGCACTCCCCAAGGCCCACGGCATTCACATCGTTCTCCACCGCGCAGGGAATGCCGCAGCGCCTCTCCATCTCCTCCTTGAGCTTCGTGCCCGTGTAGCCCGGGAAGGTATTTCCCACAAAGATGATTTCCCCTTTTTCCGCATCCACGATGCCCGGAGAGGCAATCGCAATTCCTGCAGCCTCAAAGGAATCACGGTACCCTTCCACGATTCTCTGAAGGCTGTCCAGGAATGCCGTCACTCCCTTCTCCCTGATTTCCGTTGCCACAGAGCCCTTTCGGAGAAGATTTCCCTCTTCATCTGCCAGGCCATGCTTGATGAAGGTTCCGCCAATATCCATGCACACATAATGCTTCATGCCGCCAATGCTCCTTTACCCTCCACGAATCTCCTTTTCCAGCAACTCCCCCACCACATCGGCAATCTGCCGGATTTTCGCAATGCGGGCGTAATTGCTGCCGTATATTTTCTTGGCATAGTTTTCCACAATGCCCTCGGAAAAGACGCTGTTCACGATGCCCACGACCTTGATACCCTGTCGGCGAAGCTCCCGGACAGCCTCTGCCGTATCCTTTACCGCATCTTCCTGCAGATAGCGGTGGGAAGGATGAATGCCATGGGAGGGGATATCCGTCTCATCGCTGGGATAGGCATCCGTCAGCACCAGCATCAGCCGCTTGCCGGAGACATCCCCGAAAAACTCCGACGCAGAGCGAAGAGCAAGCCCGTCGCGATTCCAGCCCTGGGCGGAATAACCGAATACCCCCTCTGCCGTGCCATCGGAAAATCCCTTCATGCGCTGCAGGACCGTATAGCCGTACATGCTGCAAAAGGACACCACAGAGATGGGGAGCCCTGCCTGCCGCACCCCCTCTGCAATGACGTACGCCTGAGAGGCAATCATCTCCTGCTGCGCCTCCCGTGAGGCAGAGGCATCCAGCAAGAGCAGCAGGGAAATATTCCCATAAGCGGATTCCTCCCAGGCGGAAAATATCCTCGTATCCCTGAGATATTCCGCCCGCCAGACCCGGCTGGGGCGCAGCATGCCATACCGGGAGGAAAGCTCCGTGGGCTGCCGGTAGACCGCAAGGCAGTTCTTCAGATGCTCCTTGAGACGCGCGGCTCCTGTGCGGTACTGGGAACGATGGGCCTGATACCAGGCCAGGTTCTGCGGCCGTGCCTCTCCATTTCCTGTCGAAAGCCAGAGGTGCACTCCTTCATGGGCATCCTTGCAGAATTCCTGCTCCATCCGCCCCATATAGGCCCGGCTGCACAAAAGGGGCCCAAATCGCTCCTCCAATTCCCTTTCGCAAGCCTGAGCGTTTTTCCCGCCAAAAAATCCATCTCTTCCACCCGGCTCCTGTGTGCCGCCCTCCAGCAAAACGGGATGGGACGGCAGGGAATCGCCAGTTGCCTGCTCCCTCTGCATGGGAAGCCATTTTCGCAAGAATGCCGTGAAACGTGGACCGAGAAGGAAATGGATCCTCTTTCGCTGCAGGTTCGTGAAGTGAAAGCGAAAAAAGGTCTTCCAGATCCGCTGCATCTCGCGGATGATGTCCTCCGTCCCCATGGTGCCGGAAAAGCGCAGGGACTCATAGAGCCGCTTGTCCCAGGGATTCCGAAGGCCCGTGGGCTCTCCCAGGATCTCGCGGCATCTTCCTCGTTTAAGCCCATGGACGATCTCGCTTCTCATCATGAGCTGCTGCATGGAGAGGTCGATATCGTCCTCCAGCCATCGCCGCGCATGCTCCCTGCGAAGGGAAGGCAGCACGGGGCGGGAGGCAGATTCCCGTTCATAGGCGGCCTGCTCCAGCCCCAGCCACAGGATATCGGTGAAAAGGTCCCGCAGAAGGGAATCATCGAAACCGTGCGCATAGGCAGAGAGCTTTTCCGCATCATAGTGGCGGTGCACAAAACCCACAATGGAATTGAGATAGAGGTCGGGACTGCCATCCCGATGAAAGGCCATGAACTCCGGCTGAAAGCCATAATCCCCTGCCGCGGTCCATATGGTATTCAAGGCGCGCCGCTGCCGGGAGTTTCTCCCGTTCCCCCGGCTCACCCCGCAAACACCTGCGAGGCATCCATGTCCTTTGGCACTCTCAGATCCATGATGTCTTCCACCATCCTGCGCTCCTCCTCATCCTGGCATTTGTTCGAAATGCCCATGGCCAGGGCGGGATGCACAGCAAGGCCCATCTTCACCAGACGCAGGGCATCCAGAAGGCCGCGAAGATCCACCGCCTTCCCGGAAATCTCCCGATGCTCGCATTTCTGCTGCAGATCATGGAAAAATCCCGTAAACATCTGAGCGGCCTTCTTCTGCAGTGAGGGGAATTCGTAAGAAAGCAACTTTAGTAAGTTTCCTTCAGAAAGTTCCGGGAGCTGAAGCACCACGAAGCGGGAGAGAAGTGCCTCGTTCAGCTCCCTTGTGCCGGCATATCCATAATTCATCGTGGCGATGAACCGCGCCGCCGGATGCAGGGAAATGCGCTCGTAGCCGGGAACATCCAGCATGCGCCGATGGTCCAGCAGGGAATGAAGCACCGCCATCGCCTCATTGCGTGCCATGTTGATCTCGTCCAGGATGCAGAAGCCCCCCTGCCTGGCACATTCATGAACCGGGCCGGGACGGAAACGAACCTCGCCGCCGACAAAGGTATCCATCCCGATGAGATAGGAGGCATCCATATTGATATGGAAGGAAACATTCCAGTCGGGCCTCCCAAACATCATAGCAAGATTTTCCGCCAGCACATTCTTCCCCGTCGCCTTCGGCCCCATCAGCAGAAGATTCTCTCCCGCCAGCAGGGCTGTAACTGCCTGTTCCAGCACCTCGCCGCCAAAATAGGGATAGCGCGGCTTCGCAATCGGACGCGCACCCGTCCATGGATATTTCCTGCGGTATTCCTCAATCCCCGACAGTACTTCCTGCCGAAGCTCCCCTGTCTGACCGTCCATCATCGCTTGCTAATCCTTTCCTTTGAAATACTTCATGACCTTCTGTGCAAATTTCGTCTGGATGAAGAGAATGATGCGATCCCCCGGCAGGAGTTCCGTCATGCCGCCAGGGATTGCAGCTGTGCCATTTCGCACATAGGCGCAGACAAGGCATTCCTTGGGAAGTTTTGCCTCCATGAGTTTCTTGTGGGCAACAGGAGCGCCTTCCTGCACGATGACCTCGATGGCCTCGGCCTTGGCACCCTCCAGATAGGAAACGGACACCACGCCGCCACGGCGGGCAAAGGCCATGACCTCGCTGGCGGAGAGCAGGCGGGCGGAAACGACCACATCCACGCCAACCTTTTCCATGAGATCCACGTATTCATTGCGCGCCACGCGCACCACCGTCTTGCGGGCCTTGAGATGCTTGGCCAGAAGCGCCAGCATGAGATTCAGCTTGTCATCCTCCGTGAGGCAGATGACCACATCGGCAGATCCCACCCCCTCCTCCATCAGGAGATCGATGTCCGTGCCATCGCCGTAGATGGCAATGCCGTCCGTGAGCTGTTCTGCCATAAGGCGGCAGCGCTCCTGGTCCCGTTCAATGACCTTGACCTTCACCTTCTGGGCATCCAGCAGACGCGCCAATGCCCGTCCCGTCCTTCCCGCGCCGATGATCATGACGCGTTCCAGCTTGCGGGCATCCCGCTGCACGAAATTCTGGCTGAATTTCTCGATTTCCTCGGGCATACCGATGAAATAGGCATTGTCATGCACCATGAAGCTGTCGTCGCCATGGGGAATGATCATGCGGTGGTCGCGAAAGATCATGCCCGCCAGCACGCCCTTCGGAAGTTTCAAGTCCTTCAGGGGAACCCCTGCCAATTTTGAACGGCGTCGTATCTTCGCCTCAAAGAGTCGCACCTTCCCATGGGCAAAATCCTCCACGTTGAGGGCCGCCGGCGTCATGAGGATGCGGTTGATCTCATGGGCGGTGATGAGCTCCGGGTTCAGCATGAGATCGATGTCGAAATTTTCCTTGAGATAGTCCTTGGCCTCCGACATGAACTGCATATCGCGGATGCGGGCAACCGTGTGGGTAATCCCATGTTTCTTGGCAAGGATACAAGCCACCATGTTCACCTCGTCACTGCCCGTAACGGCAATGAGGATGCCGGCCCCCTTGATATCAGGGTCGTTCATGGTGATGGGGCTTGCGCCGTTGGCATGGATGGTCAGCACGTCCAGCGTGTTCTTCACCGCTTCCAGCTGCCCTTCCTCATGGTCCACCATCACCACGTCAAACTGTTCCTGGGACAGGACTTCCGCGATGCTGTACCCCAGCTTTCCTGCTCCCACAATGACAATGCGCATATCCCGGCCTCCCTAGCTCATACTTATTAAGCGTTCATATTATGCCACAAGGGCATATATTCTCGCTAAACTCCCGCTTCGTCTTTGCCTCGCGCTCTTTAAGCGTTCATATTATATCACAAAGCTAATACCGAAGGCAAAAGAAGCCCCGCCATGCAAAACGCATGACGGGGAAAACAAATTAAGGGAGAGCTATATTTCAATTCAATCGGCAAAAAGCTGTGTGGAGAGGTAGCGGTCCCCGGTATCGGGGAGCAGGGCGACGATGGTCTTTCCCTTGAACTCGGGGCGCTTCGCAAGCTGCACCGCAGCGGCGAGGGCTGCGCCGGAGGAAATGCCCACGAGGATTCCCTCGGAGCGGGAGAACTGACGGCCATACTGGAAAGCATCCTCATTGTCAATGGGAAGCACTTCATCGTAGACCTTCGTGTCCAGAGTATCCGGCACGAACCCTGCGCCGATGCCCTGAATCTTGTGGGGGCCTGGCTGGCCCTTGCTGAGGACCGGGGATGTGGCGGGCTCCACGGCAACGACCTTCACATCGCCTTTCTGCTTCTTGAGGTAATGCCCGACACCCGTAAGTGTCCCACCGGTGCCGACACCAGCCACAAAGGCATCCACCTTGCCTGCGGTGTCCTCCCAGATCTCCGGGCCCGTGGCTGCCTCATGGGCTGCGGGATTTGCGGGATTGGTGAACTGCGAGGGGATAAAGGCATGGGGAATCTCCTTTGCCAGTTCCTCTGCCTTGGCGATGGCGCCCTTCATGCCCTTGGAACCCTCTGTCAGCACGATTTCCGCGCCGTAGGCCTTCAGGAGATTGCGCCGTTCCACGCTCATGGTTTCCGGCATGGTGAGAATGGCCCGATAGCCCCTGGATGCCGCGACACTGGCAAGGCCAATACCTGTATTGCCGCTGGTAGGCTCTATGATGACGGAGTCCTTCGTGAGCTTGCCGGACTTTTCCGCCTGCTCCACCATGGCAATGGCAATGCGGTCCTTCACGCTGCCTGCCGGATTGAAATATTCCAGTTTTACGAGGATATCCGCCTCAAGGCCATTTGCCTTCGCAAAATTCTTTGCCCGGAGCAGCGGGGTCTTGCCGATGAGTTCTGTGACGCTATCATAAATTTTTCCCATAGTAAACGCCTCCATAGTTAAAACATATATGATTAATATGCTTATATTTTATCCATCTCACATCCATTTGTCAAGAGGAAAATAAATAAAACATCGTGAATTACTATGTGATTGACTTTTTCCCTGACTATCGCTATGATTAACATATATGCAATCTATGAAATCCAAGAAAAGCGAGGCTATATATTATGAAGATTTCTGCAAAAGGCCGTTATGGATTGGCCGCCATGGCCTATCTTGCGCGCAATTTCGAATCCGGCACACCGGTGACCATCATCAGCATCTCGGAGAAACTTGGCATTTCCAAGATCTATCTGGAACAGGTCTTCTCCCTGTTGAAGAGATCCCAGCTCGTCCGTTCCATCAAGGGCGCCCAGGGTGGATATCAATTGATGCATCCCCCGGCGAATATCACGGCCTTTGACGTTCTCAGCGCCATTGAGCTCGGTTTGATGGAAAAGGCAGGGACCGCCTCCCCGGATAAGATGCCGGAACTGGACCGTGCACTTGCCGCCAAGGTCTTCGACCCGCTGGATGAGAGCATCCGAAACACCCTCATGGCAGCTTCCCTGGAGGACATCCTCAATGCCATGGACCAGGAAGCGGAAAGCCTCATGTATTTCATCTGATTTTCATTATTTTGTAAAGAGCATGCGGGAGGATTCTGTGGAAATCCCATGCCAATCAAGGAGAAAATGCCCGATAATCGGGGTTCTTGGGGAAATTTCCCCGGAAAAAACACTTCACAAGCACAAAGTTCTATAGTATAATGGCTTCAACCTTGGAAGGAACGCCCTGCCTTCCAGGTGTTGCTGAAAACATCTGCTTTTCCACCTGTTTGGAGGTGTTTCCCATGCTGATTGACAACGTAATCGTGACCATTGAAAACGGTCCCTTCACTGCGGAAGACGCGCAGT
The DNA here is from genome assembly GCA_902801565.1 of uncultured Veillonellaceae bacterium. GTDB lineage: Bacteria > Bacillota > Negativicutes > Selenomonadales > Selenomonadaceae > UBA3796. The sequence goes on from CADCIX010000009.1 coordinate 53,556, forward strand.
TTTATATATCCCAGATCAAGAAAGCAAAGCCGAAATACACCTTGCGGAAGATATCCTTCTCGCGGAACGACGATTCCCTGGATATCCGCTATTCCTTCCAGGGTGTCCCCTTTGAGCGCATTCGCCGCATCTCCCCCATTGACGAGGGCATGCGCTGCGCTGTGAACCATTGAATCCATTACTTAAGGGCATAAAGCGCCCCCCGGCACAGATTCCGATGCTGGGGGGCGCATTTTTTAAGGAAAATTTAATGCTTTCTCAACAGGATTTTAATTTCCGGAAACGAAATATATATAACAGATATCTTTCAAATTCAAAGAGGGGATTCCATATGAAAGCAAACATCGCATACAGAAGCATATGCCTGGTCCTGCTGCTGAGCCTTTGGAGCATGTCCATCGCCTTCGCGGCCACGGTGACGGCAAAGGGGCAGGGCGGCTCGGAGCGCACGGCCCTCAACGATGCCATGCGGCAGGCCATCGAACAGGAAATCGGGATCTATGTGGACAGCCGCACCTACGTGGAGAATTACCAGGTCATCCAGGACCGCATCTACACACAGTCGGAGGGATACATCCGGGACTATCAGATACTGGACAAGAGCTTCTTCAACGACATCTGGACCATTGTGATCCGCGCAGACGTACGCGATGAGAAGCTGCGGGCGGATCTCATGTCGCGCCTCCAGAAGAAGGCCCTGATCGGCGCCAACATGATGGATCCCCGCATCGGAGTGCTGGCGGTGGATTCCAACGGAGACCAGGACATCGCGCTGGAAAACATCTTCATTTCAGAACTCCAGAACCAGGGCTTTTCCCGTATCATCGACCTCAACCAGATCGATGCCTCCGTCAGGAGACGCATTGCCAGCGCGGATTTCGAGGGAGACTGGGAACTTCGGAACGCATTGAGCACCCAGTTCAACGTGGACTATATCGTGAAGGTCACCATCAACAAGAACACCCGGGACATCAACGCGACAATCCCCATCAACGATCCCAACAGCCCCATTGATGCAATCCCCCTGGGTGATCTCATCCCGGATCTCCTGAACCTCAACAAGTCGGAGGTCACGGTCACGGTCCGCATGATGAACATGAACACCGGCGAGATCATCTATGCCGGCTCCGGCAGCGGCCAGGGCTCTGGCAAGCAGGCGGAAAGCAAGGCCGTACAGAAGGCAACCTCCGGCCTCATAAGGGAACTTGCCGATGCTGCCATCAACAAGGCTGCAAACCCGGAGCAGCATGTGACCATCCTCATCACGAACGGCGCTCTCGGAAGCATGGGCCAGGCATACCAACGCATCAGCTCACTGCCGGGGGTGAGCCATGTATTCACCCGAAGCACCAGCTACGACGTGATCCAGGTGGACGTGGACTATGTGGGAACGGCCTATGACCTGGCCATGGAGATGGAACAGGCCGGCATCACCATCAAGGAGATGAATTCGGAGTACATCAAGATTTAATGGTTGTCAGATCACGTTTCCTGTTGTATGATATCTCCGATGGTACTCCTCTGGGGACCATACGCGAATCATCATCGAAAAGGTATTTCTGTTATGACCTATGACATAAGCCTGTATCCTTGGAACGGGACTGCTGATAGAGTACAGAGGGCATCCTATGCCCTTTTGAAGAAGGCATTCCTGCGGGAATGCCTTTTCTGTTGGAAAAAGGAGAATCCAAATGACAAGAAAAGAAAAATACCTGCAAATGCGGAAAGAAGCAGGGTACACAGGGCTTGCCCTCCTGCTTCTCATCCTGTTCTGGCTCCTGGCGGGCTTTGGGGCGGCACAGCTGGATGTGACAGTGTTCCACCTGCCCCTCTGGACGGTGACTTCTTCCATCGGCGTCTGGTTCATGGCCATCCTGCTGGTGAATATCCTGACGAAGTACATCTTCCAGGATATGAGCCTCCAGGACGAGGAGGTGGAAAAGCATGGGTAATCTCGCGGCACTCGTTCCATTGCTGGCCTTCATGGCGGGCATGGTGGGCATCGGCTTCTATGTGCGCCGTGAGGCGGCGGGAAGCGGCTTCCTCCAGAACTATTTCGTCGGCAACCGCAGCCTTGGGGGATTCGTCCTCGCCATGACCACGGTGGCCACCTACAGTTCCGTGAGCTCCTTCGTGGGCGGACCCGGCATGGCTTGGAAGATCGGCTTCGGCTGGATCTACATGGCCGTGGTGCAGGTGACGGCTATCTTCCTCGTCCTCGGCATTTTCGGAAAGCGGGTGGCCATCCTCTCCCGACGCCTCAATGCCGTCACGGTGGTGGACATCATCCGCGCCCGTTTCCGGTCAGATTTCCTTGCGGGAATGGCGGCCTTCATCATCGTCCTCTTCTTCTGCGGCACCACAACGGCGCAGTTCGTAGGCGGCGCAAAACTTTTTTCCACGGTGACCGGCTACAGCTACGAGACAGGACTCCTGCTCTTCGGCGTTGTCGTGGTCATCTTCACTGCCATCGGCGGCTTCCGTGCCGTGGCCCTCACGGACACCTGTTGCGCCATCACCATGATGGTGGGCATCGTCCTGCTCCTTTACTACGTGCTGGAAGCAGGTGGCGGATATGAGGCCATCATGACGAACATCGCGGCAAACCACCCGGAAATGCTGGAACCCTTCTCCGGCGGGAACATGCCCTGGGGACTCTATCTCACCCAATGGATCCTCGTGGGCATCTGCACCATCGCCCTTCCCCAGTCGGTCGTCCGGGGCATCAGCTACAAGGACACCAAGGGGCTCCATCGTGCCATGCTCATCGGCACCGTTGTCATCGGCTTCATGAACATCGGCATCAATTTTGCGGGAATCCTCGCCCACGGCGTGCTCACCGGGGAACTTGCCAGCTACGGCACCGTGGACAACATCATCCCCACCACCATCGTCACCGTCATGCCCCCCTCCCTTGTGGGGCTTGCCATCATAGGCCCATTGGCGGCTTCCATCTCAACGATTTCCAGCCTGCTCCTCGTGGCCTCATCCGCTATCATTAAGGATGTCTACCTCCATTACCACGCGAAAAGGGGAGCAGAACCTTCCGTCCGTCGTCTGCGTCTCCTCTCCATAGCCTCCACGACGGCCATCGGGCTCATCGTCTTCCTCATCGCCCTGACCCCTCCCAGCGTCATCTGGCTCATCAACATGTTCGCCTTCGGTGGATTGGAGACCGCCTTCTTCTGGACCCTGCTTCTGGGGCTTTTCTGGCGCAGGGCGAACAAGCTCGGAGCCCTCCTCTCCATGGGGGGCGGCACCATCGTCTACTGCCTGACCCAGGGACTCGGCTTCAAGCTCATGGGGCTCCACCAGATCTCCATCGGCATCACCTGCTCACTCCTCTTCTTCCTCATCGGTTCCTTGCTTGGGAAGCCGGAGGACGAGGACACCCTTGACCTGTTCTTCCCCTCCGCATCGGAGCATTGACCCATGAAAAAATCCCGCGAATATCATCTTCGCGGGATTTTCTTATGCCTCGTCCCCCTCATGGAGCTGCTGCCGCCATTTCGGGACGGGTTTCAGATGTTTCATGTAGAAGCGATAGGCAATGCAGATGAAGAGAATGGTCACGGCCCAGCTCACGGGATAGGTGGCCATGAGAACGTCATAGGTGGGATTCTGCCGGAACAGGGTGTAGACCCAGGTGATGCGGACGCCGCACACCCCTACCAGAGAGAGAACGGCGGGAGGCATGGAAATGCCATAGCCCCGAAGCGCCCCGGAAAGCCCGTCCAGCAGGACGCAGATGGTTTCCGGCCCCACGATGAAGCAGAGACGGGTGTAGCCAAGGCTCACCACCTCGGGATCTGCATTGAAGAATTTCAGCATCCCCTCGCCGAACCCCAGAACGAGAACCGTCAAAAGGACCGTGAAGATGGCGTTGAGCCCTATGGAGACCCAGGTTGCCCTGCGGCAGCGGAAGAGCTTCCCCGCGCCGTAGTTCTGCCCCACGAAGGTGGTGGCCGCCTGCCCGAAGGCATTGACGAAGCAATAGACGTTGATCTCGATGGTGAAGGCCGCCGCCGAAGCCGCCATAGCCTCCGCCCCGAGACTGTTGATGGCCGACTGGATAATGAGATTCGACAGGGAGAACACCATGCCCTGGATTCCTGCGGGAAGACCGATGCGCACAATCTCGGAAAGGCAGGCCCGGTCCATGGAGAGCGCCCTGACCTCCACATGGAGGAGGCCGGTACTCCGGCAAAGCGCCCGAAACAGAATGCCGGCGCTCAAGGCATTGGCAAGCACCGTGGCAAAGGCAACCCCCGCCACGCCCCAGTCGAGAGCGATGACGAAGAAGAGATTCATCACGAGGTTCAGGATGCTGGCCACCAGAAGGCTCATCAGAGGCGTTTTCGTATCGCCACGGCTGCGGAAGATGGCGGACTCGAAGTTGTAGAGGCCGATGACGGGCATTCCCGCCAAGTAAATGCGAAGGTACGTCTCCGCCATGCCCCGCACCTCATCCGGCACCCCCATGACATCCAGCACGGACCCCGTCAAAAGCTCGCCAACGACTGTGATGGCCGCCCCTGTGATGATGGCGAGAAGCAATGCGGTATGGACGGCGGTCTTGACCCGATCGAGACGCTTCCCGCCGATGTTCTGGGCGATGACCACATTGGCGCCCAGGGAGAGCCCCATGAACAGGTTCACCAGGAGCCCGATAATGGAGATGTTGTTCCCCACCGCCGCAATGGCGTTCTTCCCCACCAGCTGCCCCAGCACCGCCACATCCGCTGCGTTGAAGAGCTGCTGCAGGATTCCTGTCAGCGCCAGGGGAATGGCGAACAGGAGAATCTTGTCCCAAAGGGAGCCGTGGAGCATGTCCATGTCTCCACCTTTTTTCCGACGCCCCACGCTACCACCTCTCATCCAAAATGTATTATCCGCTTACTGCCATCCCTGCATGGGCCAGTATTTCTCCGCGCTTTCCGTGACGGGATAGACCAGGTCCTTCACATTGGAAACCCTCATGATCTTCCACTTGCCGTCGGGCTGCTTTTCCAGCTCCAGCTCAAAGAGCAGCTTGTCCGCCAGCCTGCCGTAGTCCGTGTCCCTGCCGTGGATGAGGATGGAGGCATAGGCCTTGTCCCCTTCCTCACGGATTCCCGTGCATTCCCCCTCGCTCTCCTGCTGGAATTTCTCCGTTTCCCCTGCCAGCCATGTGACAGGATTCTCCTCGATGGATTCCGCAGGAGGCGTCTGGGTGAAATATGCCTGCCGGATGCCCTGCAGGAGCTTCAGGGCATAGGTCCGATGCTCTTTCGTATACTCCCGCATGAATGCCGTGTCGTGCCAGAAGAAGAAGTCCTCCGGATACATGGCATGGAGGTTCTCCACTTCCTTTGCCAGTTCCTCGGAGCCCTCATCATAGGCCGCGGCAAAGAGCCCCTCCACGTCCACATACTGCACGAGCAGGGCATCGTCCTTTTCCCGGACGGCCTTTGCCGCCTGGGAAAGGGCATACTCCGGCGTCCGCTCCGAATAGCAGCAATAGCCGCTGGCCGCTATGCCGATGCACAGCAGGATTCCCAACAGAAAACCGATGGTCTTTTTCATAGAACCGCCTCCATTTCCCATAAACACCACAGATAAAGTTACTTTGTAAAGTTCCTTCCAAGATTAAACCGCCACGAAGATTCCCCGCCAGCAGGATGCAGACAGAGGCAGGAAATGGGCGGACAATGCCGCCCATGACCTCTTGCCTCGTTATTTCGCGAAGAACATCGCATAGTAGCCTCTTGCAAAGATATACAGCACAATAATAGGAAGGATATAGGTGATATAGAACCGTATCCACTTGGGGAATCTCATGCCTTCGCCGGTATCAGCCTCCCCGACGAAATTATCCCAGCCCCAGCCCCAACGGCTCGTACAGAAGGCAAGGTACACAAGGCTTCCCAGGGGCAGCAGGTTATTGCTCACCAGAAAGTCCTCCAGATCCAGTATGATGGTTCCCTCTCCCAAAGGATGGATGCCGCTCCAAAGGTTGAAGCCCAGAACGCAGGGCATGGAAAGCAGGATGATGGTGGGAATGCCCCATCCGATGACGCTCCTGCGCTCCTTCCCAAGAAGCTCCGTGAAACTGGCAATCAGTGTCTCAAAGACCGCGATGACCGTGGACATGGCCGCGAAGGTCATGAAAAGGAAGAACAATGTCCCCCAAAACTGCCCCAAGGGCATGTTATTGAATACATTGGGAAGGGTGACGAACAGAAGGTTCGGGCCGCTGCTTGGGCTCACGCCAAAGCTGAAGCAGGCAGGGAAGATGATGAGCCCTGCCGTCAGGGCAACAAAGGTGTCCAGCAGGATGACCCATGCCGCCTCCCCCGTAAGCCGCTTTTCCTTTCCAATATAACTGCCAAAAATCGCCAGGGAGCCAATGCCGATGGAAAGGGTAAAGAAAGCCTGCCCCATGGCGGCAAAGATCACCTCGTCCAGCCCGTGCTCCACAAGCCGCCCAAAATCCGGGGAGAGATAGTAGCGAAGCCCCTCACCGCTTCCGGGCAAGAGAATGGAGTTCACCGCAAGGACGACCATCAGCAGGAGGAGGCAGGTCATCATCCATTTCGTGATGCGCTCCACGCCCTTCTCCGCGCCAAGGTAGCAGACACCGCCGCAGACGAGGACGATGGCCATCATATTGCCCGCCAGTGTCACAGGGTCCGCAAGAAGCGCCCCAAACACGCCGCCGATGCCTTCCACATCCAGCCCCGAAAGGCCCCCCGAGGCCATCTTGTAGAGATAATAGAGCATCCAGCCGGATATGGTGGTATAGAACATCATGAGAATCAGGTTGCCGCCAATGGCCGTATATTTATGGAAATGCCATTTCGTCCCCTTCGGCTCCAGCACATCGAAGGACAGCGCAGGGCTGCGCTTGCTCGCCCGTCCCACGGAGAACTCCGCCACCATGATGGGAAGCCCCAGAATGAGCAGGAATACCAGATAGATCAGCACAAAGGCCGCCCCGCCATACTGCCCTGTGATATAGGGGAAGCGCCAGACGTTGCCGAGCCCGATGGCACAGCCCGCCGACACCAGAATAAACCCCAGTCGTGAAGAAAAACTGCCTCGTTCCAAAGATAACACCGTCACTTTCCCTGCAGGAAAGGCAAAGCATCCCTTTCCTGCCGATTACAATCACTGTCTGTGAAAACACACTCGTATGATTGTAGCACATTTTGGAAAAGAACAAAAGCCATATTACCTATTGTTTTGAAGGTGGTGCAGGAGCCCCTGGCAGCCTTTCCAGACATCCTGATAGGTTGCATCGAAGTTTCCCGTATACCAGGGATCCGCCACCTCGCGATGCTCCCCGGCAAAATCCATCAGCAGATGGGTCTTGTGCTCCCGATCCTCCCCAAGGATTCGCGGCAGGTCACGCATGTTCTCATTATCCATTCCAATAATATAGTCGTATTTATTGTAATCCTCCCGCAGGAGCAGCACCGCCCGCCGCTTCGTAAAGGGAATCCCCTTCTCCCGAAGCACCGCCTTCGTGCCGTAATGGGTATCACTCCCCAGCTCATCCCTGCGACAAGCCGCAGACCCCACAAAAATCTCCTCCGAAAGCCCTGCCCGCCGCACAAGCTCCTTCATCACAAACTCCGCCATCGTGGAACGACAGATATTGCCGTGGCAGACAAACAGTATTTTCACCATATCAGTAAACTCCTTCCAATCCTTGATATATCAGGCTTCTCGGCCATTTTCATTTTCCCGTCTCTCGGCAAAAAACCGCAAAAAGTTGCATAAATGGGTCGTCAAAAGTTGTAGAAAAGTTGTAAATCTGGCCGATTTTCGGTGAATTACAACCTGATGTTATTCACCTTTTTCAGTTCCTCTTCTGCAAGTTCAAAGCTCGTATGAGCATAGGTGTTAAGGGTGACACTTATATCCGAATGACCCATCAGGTACTGCAGTGTCTTGGGATTCATGCCGGCGTGAGCCATATTGCTGCAGTAGGTATGGCGGCATACATGGGGGCTGACCTTGGGCATCGGCACCCTGTAGATGGAGTTGTACTTTTCGCAGATGTGCTGGAAATACTTCTCCCAATGCAGTGCAACCATGGGCTGCCCATTCTTGTCCAGATACAGGAACCCGACCCTTCCCGCAATCATCGGCTCGACCTTAGGCTTGGGGCGATTGGCAATGATGCGTTGAAAAGCAGCACAGACATCATCGCTGATGGGGATCACCCTGTTGCCAGCCTCCGTCTTGGGTGACTCAATGATGTATTCCATGTTACGCTTCCGTTGCAGTTGATGGTCGATGGTCAGCTTTTTTGCCTTCAGATCCACATCCTTGATAGTGAGACCGACGAATTCAGAGATCCTGAGTCCCGTATAGAAAAGGATGTAGATTCCGTCGTAGTACCGTGAAAAATGCTTGTCATTGGCAACAAAATCCAAGAACTTCCGCTGTTCGTCACGACTGATAGCTTTTCGTGTAACGCTGTTATTCACTACGACGGATGCCAACTCGAACTGGAAGGGGTTCTTGTTGAGCAGATCGTCATCCACTGCCATCTGGAATGCTGGCCGTACAACACCTCTGACCGTGTGAATGGTACTGTATCCACGCCCGTCCTTCTGGAGCTTGATCAGCCACCGTTTGGCATCGGACTGCTTGACGCGCCCAATCAGCATAGAGCCGAAGGCTTCCTTCTTGATGATGTTGACGACGAAATTGTAATTGGCCTGAGTGTTGTGCCGGACACCCACCTTCTGCTGAAGATAAAGTTCTACCAGTTCCAACACAGTTACTTGGCTGTCATAGCCCAGGATACCATCTTCGACGTTGCGGATGATTTGCTTTTCCATCGCCCGCAATGACAGCTCCGCCGTCTTGCCAACAGGTGGAATATCGTAGGGCTCCAGCTTCCAGCTGTAAACGAAATGGGTATCGCCCTTGGCATCCTGATACTTGAAGTAGTATCTGCCATCGCTACGCTGTCCTTCTCCCTTGCGGAGAACTCGCTTCTTGTTATCCTTTCTTTTCGACATTTTAACCACTCCTCCTGTGTAGGAAGAGCCTCAGCAATAGGTATATTATACCATGCTGAGGCTCCGAAATCATCAGATTGCAGTCGCTTTGTCCAGGAAAGTCTCCATTTTCTTTCTCTTCACCAGTCTCTTAACCCCAGCCATCAGTAGCAGGTCAGCACCCTCTGGGGAATCCAGCAGGCAAATGAGCCGTTTGATGCCTACATTGAAGTATGCCGCTGCCTCCTCAATCGTCAGGCAATATTTGTCCTCCGGTGGAATATTTACCTTCATGACGATCTCCTCCTTCCTCTATTTCTGAGAGTTCTTTTCTCTCCAAGATAACCGCCTGAATTGCCGTATTTGGATACAGGTTCTTCCAGGCATCGAGTCTTCTTGCTCCATCGATTAAGGCGAATCTGCTCCCCAATCGGCTGACCACAATTGGCACCAAAAGCCTGTGCTGCCGAATGGATTCTCTGAGCTCATCCGAACTCTTATGGCGGCTGTCGCCTTCATCCATGAAAACAGCAATATCCGTGTAAGGAACGGCTATCGGTTCTATTACCTCGCACAAAATTGCATCGCCTATTTTTGCCTCCTTCCATGCATCTAAGACACGTTATCCGGCCACAACTTCAATGGTATTTGGGACCTTCGGATTCCGACACACTGTCAACGGCAATTGTAAGCCGTGCTGTAAAAGCACTGTCTTCAGGACATCGACGATTGCTCGCTGGTCTGTTTCTCTGGCGGCAATATCCGTGACTGCCAGCTTGTTAACGGAAATGTTCTCCATGACGCTCTCCTCTACAATGATGCAATGCTATAGTATACAACTCAAAAAACCACGTTTGACAGTCTCCTATCAGACCATTTGCCGCCAGTCGATGCTGTACTGCATCGGCGGTATCATATCTACTGATACGACTTTGATGTCGGCAATGCCCTTGCGAGCATATTGCAAGGCTTCTTCGTAGCTTGGGAACGTCTGCCAACACAGGTGATCCCTATGCCAGAACCGCTCCGAGGTTTCCAGTTTCTTTCTGTCCTGATAGACCCCGTAACTCACATCATCATAAACGCCCCAATACACCTGGTCTTCTGTCACCACTTCAGTTTCCGCTGGCGGACAAGACGCCAGCCATACATCGTGCATACGAGCCTCCCAGCCCATCTGAAAAGCCCGCTGCATTCCTTCCGCATAGGCTCTCATCATCTCAGCAACGTCCAAAATTACATGGGGCGAAGATGTTGATGGGGTTGCTGTCCGATTCAGTTCCACCATCTTCGTTGGATCGATCCCATAAAGTCTGTCCATTATTTATCCGCTCCTCCCATACCCAAACGAAAAATACATAGCAAAATCTTTTTTGAAATCTGTCAAAATGCTCCCAGCATCGTTTCCCTGATGTGGCGGAGGTGTAACCGGATTCGGATAGTTCGTCACGTATAAGGGCGAGCTATCTATTGTTACAACATCGGAAACGATTTCGTTACTGACGTCCTCTTCTGCAAGAGACTGTGGCTGTTCGAGCCCGTAGCCCCGCACCAAAGGAATTCCATGTTTCTTCGCAATGCTGTTGTAATGTTCTTTGAACTGTAAAAGGTCACGCTTACTCTGTGACAACTTCCTGCCGGTTCGCAGGTCGATGCACCCCAGCAGGAAATGTGTATGAACTCGTTGTGGACAATTTATGTGGACTGCCGCCAGCCATGGATAACAGTTGAAGATATCCAGCACGTCTTTGGTAATCTGCACTGCTTTGGTCGGATCCATCTTTGGATCGCCGAAGGAAAATATCCCATGTTTGAAAAGACGAGTGCCTTTTGGCTGCCAGCGATTCTCGATTGTATGAAAACTGTTGGTCACATCATTTCTGTCGAGGCAATGCGAGAAAATAAGCTTGCTCTCCGTTCTACTCGGAGAACAGATGTATTTCGCAACCTTCTCGGATTTTTCCATACCCGCATCAGGATAATTCACGAACTTGACGATTGCAGATTTTGCCATAACCGTTCAACCTCCTCTACGACCACTTCCCAGTCCCGCATTGAACCTTCAGCTGTTAAAAGGTGAAGGAACTCAACGGACTCCCTTATGCCCATCGGCAGGGCAGATTCTCGCTTTTTGACATCTTCTTCCAGCAGGGAATCAACCGCCGCGACAAGCGCGGCGGTCAGATTCCCGTGGAATGCTTGGTCAGCCAGCGATTTCAACTTTGACTTTCGCTCTGTTCCGAGGTGGGCGGAAATTTGGCCTGATTCCGACATTCAGGTTCCTCCTTTCGTGCAGTCAAGCCGACAATGCAACGGCAGGGGTTCGTATGCCCAGGGACTCGAAGCTTTTGAAATGAATATCCAAGCTGTGCCACCTGTCTCCTAAAAACTGCCTTAGCAACGGCCAACCAAAACTCTTCATCACAAAAATTGATATAATCTGCGTAACAATCTTCGATGGAGACCCGGCCATTGGGGTTCTTCTGATACCTCGACTGGATGTACGAATTAACGGAATTTCCGCTGTTCCGAAGTTGTTCGCAGAGGACTTGTCCATCTGGGTCTTCAGTGAAGGTCATCTTCCTTTCAATCAAGGTCTTTGTCTCCTTGACTGCCAGTGAGAACAGCATGTCCCGCTCTTCCCATAGAGCCTCAATCAGATCGGGATCTTTTTCAATCGGAGCATCGAGTCCCAGACGTAAAATCGATAAACGCTCTGCAAAGGCTCCGCCTGCATCTGGCTCGCCGAGCTCCGGCAAGCAATTGGCTGCTGAGATCAGTTTGACGTGTGGGGTATACTTCTGGATCTCACCAAACTTCTTTTCAACAACGATCGAGCTTCCGCTGATAATCGATTTCAATACATCAAGGTGCCGAAGAGGTTTTACCGGCATTTCGTCTGACAAGACCAACGTAGCACCCACCACGAGCGCTGAGTAGTACTTCTCAACAAGGGTCGCCCATGTCGCTGAAGTATAGGCATCTTCGCCGACAATACGAGCTATCAGCTCAAGCACCACACTTTTTCCAATGCTTGGCGGCCCCAACAGAACGAATGCCTTTTTTACGGGCCTCAAATTGCTGATGGCATATCCAAGCATTTCCAAAAAAAGATGGTATTTTGGCGAGGCTTCGAGGGGACCAGACTTTACGCCGAGCAGGGTCCTGATAAACTGGTAAGTCCGACTCTCATGCGACAAATGAGCGTCTTCAACGAAGCGGAAGTTAAGGAAATTGCGGATTAAGATATTTCTATCGAATTCCTGCAATTTCCCCGTCGATAAATCCACGAGTCCATTTTCACACGCGATCATGACAGAGGCCGTGTATACTTTCAAACGTTCGTCAAGGAACTCCAGCCGTTCTGCAACGTTAGTGTGGAGTTCCCGTAATTCCCGCGTCGGCATGAAAATCTTCGCCTTTCTGAGAATTGCCTCGATACACTGCCTGGCGCGGATCGGCCTAAGCTGTTTACACACGCCGCGCTGTTCGTCGTATACGAAGACATTCCCCGCTCCATCATTCTTCAAAACCCCAGAAGCTCGAAGAATAGTCATTGCCTGATTAAAATCTTGTTTTTTCATACAAATTCCTCCTCATTATTTTTTTAGAACGCTGTTATGCTTGCCATAACACAAGCTTTAACGGTTTTCATAATACGCCCGCCTAGTCGAGAACATGGAGGAATCGACTGACAAAAACTGTAAATACAAGACTCTATCTGCCCTTGCTCATCAGATTTTATTACTCAGAACCGCTTGCCTAGGGATACTTCAATAAAAAGCATTGGGGAGAAGATCTATTCGTGATCGTGATAAAACGTCACAATTAGATTTTCTCCCCATATTTTCCTACTATAAAAGTATCAATCTATTCTTGACTGATAACTCTTTTGTATTTCCCGTCGCAAGCTCTCCCATGTAGCGGTTATATTGTAATCCAATGGACCAGCATCCAAGCTGGCTGTCCATTCAGACACCTCATCCAGCCTCTCAGGATTGTCTGCTCGTAATAGCCTCTCATATATTTTCCCGTATGCAATCATGATTCTCAGGGCAATCCGAACGCTTTTGACGAACCCCCAGTTCGATAATATCTGAAAAAACAATATCTGCATCAAAATTTCGACGGCAATACGATCATTGGGCAAATCATCCCGAAAACGTACGGTCATCTCTTCTCCGGCGTCTCCCTTGTAAGCATACAAGTAGGGCAGCTTGATTTTGCTTTTTTGCCGAAGTTGCCCTTCTACCTGCACCAAAGCTACCATGGTTCCAAAATCCGCATAGTTATTGTAGGACTTCGCCCAATCGGAAAAAGGATACCATTGCAGAATGGCTGTCCATAAGCAAAAACATCTGCCTGCATATCGTTTGATATCCTTGCTTCGCTTTTCCACATTGCCTGGATCTAATACTTCGGCGATATCCTTGCTCCATTTCCTCATGTATTTTTCAAAATCAAATTGGTCTGTACTTTCTTTGAGTTTTTCCAATTCCATCTGTTTATCCAGCAATAATCTATAGTTCCCTCTGTGTTTTTCTACTTACATTCAACATATATTCCTCAAACCCCTTGAAACATCCCTTAATCCGTTAAACTCAATGACTACCAACCGCCTCTTCTTCAGAACCCATGGGGCATAGAACCCAGTTTTACGAGCGCAGTCCTCTTCACCCATTGG
>CADCIX010000010.1 GCA_902801565.1 uncultured Veillonellaceae bacterium
AAAATCGGACGCAATGAATCAGGAAGATGTTTTGCGAAGAACATCACAGCGTAAATATGTGTAACTCTGTATAGATTTGTACATATTTATCGTAGCGGAGTAATATGATGAAAACATCGGATTCGATTGGTTTGGCGCTTGCTTTTTGGCTGCTTGCGGGAGGACATACGGCAATTGCCGCGGCAACTGAGGGCGGCATGGATGCCGGCGCCCAGATGGAAAGAGACCGCAGGGATATGGAGCGGGAACGAGTGCTGGAACAGATTGCGGAAGACGAGGCCGCCAGGCAAAGCAAGGTAGAGCAGGGACAGGAGACTCCTGCAGCCGAAGAGGGTACGGAAATCAGTTTCGAGTTGAAGCAGGTAAATTGGAGTCCCTCGGAAATCCTGACACAGGAGGAGATCCAGTCCGTTGTGGATGCCTACATCGGGCGGCAGATCACCTTGGCGGATTTGCGAGAGATGGCGGACCGGATCACAGGCCTTTACCGGGATAAAGGCTACATGACCTGCGGGGCGGTGCTGCCACCCCAGCGCATCCACGAAGGGGTGGTGGAGATCCGTCTCATCGAGGGAAAGACGGGGGATATCACCATCACGGGGAACCATCATACCAAAGCCGGCTACATCACTGACCGGCTGGGGCTGAAACCGGGAGAGATTGCCAACATTGACAAGCTGAATCGTGACCTGCGCTGGTTCCACGGCACAAATGACTTGCAACTCCGGGTGGTGCTGAAGCCCGGTACCAAGGAGAATACCACCGACTATGAAATCCTGGCCTTTGAGCCCCAGAACCAGTCTGTGACCCTCTATGTGGACAATGACGGCTACGAAACCAGCGGACGCTGGCGTGAGGGCCTTTTCTACAATATGAGAAGTCTGACCGGCCACAGGGATGCGTTGCGGGGCAGCTTCATCCGCAGCCAGGGGACCAGTGCCTGGGCCTTCGGGTACAGTTTCCCTGTTTCTAAAGGTGAACCGTGGCAATCTTGAGATGGGGAACATGAATGCCGGAGGCGATGCAAACATCGATCTGGGGAAAGGGAACATCGTGGCAGAGGATGTCACTGCCGGAGGCAATGCCAAGGTGGCTGTGCAGAACGGCAACATTCAGATGCATGATGTGACCGCTTTCCGGGATGCTTCTGTTGTCAACAAAGGCCATGGTTCCATCAATGCCAATAACGTCACGTCCGGGGGAACCACCCGTGTGGCTTTGACCAATGGTGATCTCTTCCTGAATCTGGCAGAGGGCAGGGCTGTGTTGCTGCGTATGGAAAACAACACAGCAGCATCCCGGGTCAATCAGGTTTTGGCAGAGGCAAGCGGCGGTACTGGCCCCGATGTCATGATGACAGGCAATTTCATCCATATCGGCTCTATGGCCGCAAAGGATGGAGACACTGTTTTCCAGCTTTCGGCTATGGGAGCGGGGAACCAGAAACTCATTGGCGGAGATTTCTCTGTGGAGAGCCTGAGCTCCAGGTATGGCACACAGATGCCCTATCTCTGGTCCAATCGTGGTTATCTCCATGTGGATGAAGGCGACGTTGCCATGAATGATGTGCTGGCGGTGGACAAGATTCATCTGGACAATGAGCAGACAGATCTGGCCATCTACGGGCGCACCCCTACCAGGGATGGCGAGCAGCTGGTTTACTGGAACAATTTGGAGATGGCATACAGCAAAGAGCGTGGATTCCAGCTTTATGAGGATGGAAGGCTCAGGACAAGCAGGGCCGTCCTGATTGATGCCGGCAGGAACTACGGCAAGCTCTTTGGCGATAACCTCAGCGTGGTGGACATGATGCGCGAGCGGGTGAGCAATACACATGGAAAGTTCACTTTTGACAGCGTATTACTGACAGAGCCTGGTAAGGCTTTGAAAGAACAGGTATTCTTTGACATGGAGCCTGCGGCAACCGATTTTCGGCAGAAAAGTGCATCCGATGAGAAAATTGTGGTAGAATAGAAGATATTAAAAGATTTGGAGGGTAAAAAGAAGATGAACAAAAAAGCAGAAGCATTTGAAGCGTATCTGAAGGAAAAAGACATCAAAGCCTTTGAGATTGAGGAATTGGAGGGGGACGCGCAGAAAACGGTGGTGTTTCGCTCCCATATCACGGTGGAGGGTCAGCAGCTTCCTACCATTGTGATTCTGGATGAGAGCATTTTCGCCTTGTTGCGGGTGCAGATAGCTCCCAAGGCTATGACGGAAGAGAATCAGTTGAAGCTCTTGAAGAAGGTCAATGAGGAATCTGCTGCCTACAAGCCCTTCAAGCTCTATCTGAACAATGCAGGCGATTTGATGATGGATGTGTGCATGGTCATCGAGGATGAACTGAAAGGTGACATGGTTTACACCATGTTTTCCCTCATCATCGACTATCTGAACAACAATTATCGGTCCTTCATGAAATGCATCTGGCAAGGGGAATGACATAGGGACAAAGAGTACGGAAAAAGGATGAGAATATTAGGAGGCAGATCGTCATGAAAAAGACGGCAATATGGCTGATGTCGGTGCTGATGTTATGCCTGATGACAGCCACCGCTTTCGCGGCCAATCCTGCAAAGATCCAGAAGGAACGGACAGAAATTGAAGAATTGTCGACAAAGGCCCTGCAGAATCTGTATGAAAAGGTTCCCTCGGCCGAGAGAGTCATTGAGAACTGCTATGCCTATGCCACTCTGAGCAATACGGGGATGAAGCTGGGACTTTTCGGGGATGCCCACGGAAGAGGCGTGGCGGTAAACAATGAGACGGGCGAACGCGTCTATATGCGTATGAAGGAAATGGGTATCGGCTTTGGCCTTGGGGTAAAAGAGTACGACCTGATTTTCGTCATAGGGACGGAGGAGGCATGGAACTCCTTTATCTCCGGCGATGTCAAGTTTGCCAGTTCGGCGGAAGCCGCGGCCAGCGACGGACAGGCCGGCGGAGCCATAGAGGGTGCCTCCATTTCCGCAGATGGGATTTGGGTGTACCAGATGACGAAGAAGGGACTGGCTCTGGACGCTTCCATCAAGGGGACAAAGATTTACGCCGATAAGAACCTGAATACATACGAAGAATAATGTAGACAATTATTCTCCGTTAGAAAGAGGCCATCCGGCCGGTCAATTCCACCGGCCAGATGGCCTCTTTGGTTTAAAAATCAATGCGGTAGAGTTTCTTTTGTCCCTCGTCATAAGCTATGACATCATTTCCTGTGACGGTCCACAGGCATTTGGCCATCAGCTTGGGGGCATCGGCTGAGCCGTCGTATACCGGGACTTCTGCGATAAGCTGGCCGTTGGAACGGTCAAAGATGCGGAATACCTGGCCCTTTTTGCGGCTGTCCACCCGGATGAAGTAATTCGTCGTGAGGGTGGCACAGGAAAAAGCGGTATTGTCTCCGTCATCGTAAGTACCCAGGATATTTCCTTGTTTGTCTATTTCGTAGAAGGTGATGATGGGACTGCCCTTGTCTTCTTTTTTCTTTTCTGCAGAGACGATGAGGCGGTCCTTGTCGGCAAAACGCACACGGAACGTGCCTTCAAACTCGGGATGGTCTGATTGCTCGAAGAGTTTTTCGCCCTCGCTGAGCTTGCCGTCCGCGAAAGTCGAGTGATAAACGATGTTGTGGCGGATCTTCGTTTCTTTATCCAGGACAGAGCTGAGATAATAGGCATCGTTGCTTTCCCGGGCAATGACAAAATCCATCTTGGATACGCTCTTGCCACTGTTGTCTCCCAATTGCTCGCCATGCTGGACTGACTTGCCGTCATACCAGGAGAGTTTGGTCAAGGGGGATTCATTGACCTGATAGAATACAGTATTGCCGCTGGTCTGGAACCAGGTGTTGTGTTTTCCCAGATGATCCAGGGGCTGAGGTTCGCCGACGAGAGCCTCGCCTTTGTATTCTTGGCGGAACAGGACATAATCCCGGGGGTTTTCCCCTGGATTGTCGCGGGTGTAGTAGAGAGCTTCGGGGGTGGCGGAGAAGGTGCGGTCAGAGCCGACCAGGATCGTATCTCCGGAGCCTTTGAAGGTGTATATCTTCGCTTCATGATCGCCGAACTTCAGTGCTCCCATCGGTTCACTCTCCCGTGTCGGCCGGGATGGCACCTCGATTTTTGCGGCGCCTGGCTTCCCCGCTTCGGGTGTCGCGCTATCGTTGGTGCAGCCAGACAGAGGCAGCAGGAACAGCCCTGCCAAAGCCATTGCCAATGCTTTTTTTCTGGTAATCAATGTTTTCCCTTCTTTAATAAATAGAAACTGCCTTCATATCTTTTATATTCGCCGTCGACACTGCTGATTCCTGCTGAACGCTCCTGATCCTTATGGTGTTCCGTTCGACGGATATCCTGGGGCATATTGGCGGGGATGAGTTCCTGGTGCTCATGAAGGACATCAAGACGCCGGACATTGTGCAGGAACGATGCAATCAGCTCCGGGATTTCCTGCGGAAGAGCTATGACCATGGAGAGGAGACCGTGCAGGTATCGGCAAGCATCGGTATTGCCCTGGCTCCCACCGATGGCCAGGATTTCCAGACGCTGTTTTCCCATGCGGATGCGGCCCTGTACCAAAGCAAGCGGATGGGCAAGGATCGGCAGACGCTTTATGCCTCCGGCTTTGTGGAAAAGCGCGAGAAGGTGGTGGAGGAAAGCGAGTCGCGGCAGGACCTGCAGAAGCTGCTGGAAGACCCGAAGCATTACATCCTCGATATGGCGTTCAATTCCAAGAATACGGAGCTGGCGGTGCAGATCCTATTGGAGATATTTGCCAAATACTTCAGGGTTCATCGCGCCTACGTCTTTTGGCATGTGGACGGACCCTATTGGCCAAGGGCACTGTTCGAGTATGCCATGGGGGATCACAAGAAGGCTTCTGTTGCTCATGACGCCCCTGTGCGCCGGCAGATACGGAAGCGCTACCGCACGACGAAATACGGGCGTTTTACGGAATGCATCGATACGAGCAGGCTCGCCAGCCAAATGGCACGAAAGGAGTTCCAGCGGCGTCAGATCTGTGCCTATCTGGAATGCGCGGTCATGGATGTGGACAAGTTCATCGGCTGCGTAGGCTAGTTCCCGCCGCTTCCGAAGGAACAGGACAAATAAAGGTAACATCCCTGCAATCCCTCGTTATGGGCTTGCAGGGATTTTCTTTTTGTGGGCAGACGGCAGACCGGAACGGGACAAATGCCCTTGGGATAGGAAGGATTTCCCCGGAAAATGGCGAAAGTCTAAAGGCAGAGAAATATCTTGCGGAGGAAAAAATGAAACAGACGTTTATCTCTGGTTATATCCATCGGATGCTGCCATCTATCATCATGAGCCAGGTTGTGATGACGAGCTGCGTGCTTATCGATACGGCTTTGTCGGGTCAGTTCCTGGGAGCCGAGGCAGTGGCGGCGGAGGGGATGGTGACACCGGTCGTTATGGTTGTGGTTGCCATTGCCGCCGTCATGTCTGCCGGAAATGCTACCATTTGCAGCAACGCATCCGGAAAAGGGGATGCAGATGAGATCAATCGGGTGTTCTCTACAACACTGACGGTTTCTCTTGGGGTTTCCATCGTCTGCACCCTGTTGATCTTGCTGTTTTCCCCTCTCATATGCCAAGGATTGGGGCTTACGCCGGGAACGGGGCTCTTTTCTTCAACCATGGACTACATGGTGGGGTATGTCCCGTTGATGCCGATGCTGGCCGTCATCATGACGATTCCGGCACTCTTGCAGATTGAGGGAGACAACAAAACCAACGTGGTGGCGGTGAGTCTGGTCTTTGTCTTTGACATCATATTCGACCTCCTGAATCTTTTTGTGTTCTATGGGGGCGTGCTGGGAATGGCACTGGCAACTACCCTGAGCTACTACATCGCCGGGATGCTGGTGCTCATCCGTTTTTTTGGAAAGAAGCGCACGGTGCATTTTTCTCTCGGTTATGTGGAGTGGCGTCGTATCGGAAAGATCCTGCCTTACGGCACACCGGCTTTTGTCAATTCTCTTTGCAGGGGACTGATGACTGCGGCGTTGAATGGAGCGTTTCTGCAATATGGCTCCGAAATCTATGTGGCTGCATTCACCATCGTGGCAAAGGTTGGAGGAATCCTTTTGTGTTTCGGCAACGGGATGGGAGAAATGACGGCAATTGTGACAGGGATTATCAACGGAGAGAAAGACAGGGACGGACTCAAGGAGATTCTTGGCATCATGTTCCGGAAGGCCGTCTGGATGAATGCAGTGCTCATGGTGGCCTGTTTGGTCCTTGGCGGCCTGTCTGTCCGGATTTTTACTGCAGATGCTGAACTCATCGCTCTCAGCACGTTTGGTCTTCAGATTTTTGCCCTGCAGTTCATTTTTCGAAGTATTGTCTTGTGCTATGTGGGATATTTGCGGGGATTGAAGCGGTTCATGGCGGGAAATGCTGTCCTTTTCGTAGTGGCAGGCTCTGTGGTTCTCTTTGCCTGGAAGGCTCCTTTGGTCTTGGGAATAGATGCCGTGTGGTACAGCTATTTGGTATCCATGGCTTGCAGCCTGGCTTTTGTGATCCTGTTTGTGGGCTTTTCTGCAAAGGGGAATCCCTTTTCCTGGGACAGTATGGTTCTGCAGCCGGAGTCCTATGGGATAGCAAAGGAAAATATTCTGGAGTGGGAAATTTCTGACCTTACCAAGTTGTGTGAATGCTGCGAAATGGCGTCGAATTTTGTGAAAGAGCATGGGGGAACCGACCAACAGGCTTTCCGTCTTTCACTTTTCATGGAAGAGATGGGAAAGAATGTTCTGGCATGGTCCTTTCATGATGGAAAGGATCACCGTCTCATGATCAAGGTCATGTTCAGCGACGGGGAATTTGTCCTGCGTATCAGGGATGATGGCGCGCAGTTTGATCCGAAGGAATACTATCGCCATCATAAGGAAGAGAATCCCGATGAAAATTTGGGGATTCGAATTGTGTTCGGCATGGCAACGGAAGTGACGTATCTGAATACCATGAATCTGAACAACCTTTTGGTGAAGGTATAAAATTTTTCGTGAGGGGATTGGAGAAAGCACATGGAAATTGAACGGCAATTCCTGGTGAACACTCTTCCTGCCCTGCCAGCGGAATATGACCGTCTGCGCCAGGGCTATATTGCTCTGGCGCCGGAAATACGCATCCGGCAAATCGGCACCCATCACTATATGCTGACGGTAAAGCGTGGTGCCGGATTGGTTCGGGAGGAGTGGGAGACAGAGATCTCACGGGAGGAGTTTGACAACCTTGTCCATAGGCTTCAGCCGGGGACTCTCCTGATTGAGAAACGCCGCTATCGCATTCCTCTGACGGATGGCAAGATAGCAGAACTTCATGTGCATGAGGGACATTTGGCGGGATTCAACTATGTGGAAGTGGAGTTCCCCTCGCGAGAGGAAGCAGGTGCTTTTATGCCGCCAACTTGGTTTGGGAGAGAAGTTACGGAAGACGCACGATTCTCCTATGGGACATTGGCTCAAAGCAACGGCATGGAACTTGTGAAGCAGATTTTGGGGGAATGACGATGGAAATTCAAGGACATAACATAGCGGCATGGTATCTTGCCATAATCAATATCGTGGCAGTCGTGATCTATGGATGGGATAAACTCTGCGCTATCCGCAAACGGTGGAGGGTGCCGGAGATGACACTGCTGGTCGTTGCGCTTTTGGGCGGCAGCATTGGAGCGATCGCAGCCATGCAGGTGTTTCGGCATAAAACACTGCATTTGAAATTCAAATACGGTGTCCCCTTCATATTGGCGCTGCAAATTGTAGGGCTAGTAGTATTGGGGCATCGCTTTTGACGAGGAACACATCAAGAACCATTCGGCCTACCTGCAGTCCTGGGCCAAGGTATTGGAGAGGGATTACCAATCTATATTTTCGAGCGCTATTGTATTACACCGGATGGGCCGATGGCGTTTGATGACAAACTGCATATCATCTACGTCAATGGTCAGATACAGGATGATACCCCTTTGGGACTCCTGATGCATGATTTCCATTGCATCAATCCCGATGATATGCACTATAAGATTTTGGCTGATAGAGTGAAATACTCAAACTTCGCAGTTGCATGAATTGCAATTAATCTAAATGATAAATTCTCAACATTTCATCAAAACAAATTTCAAATAAAATAGCATGAGTTTCCTCCATTTGGTATAATTAAAGCGCAACCAAAAATCATCTAAATGGAGGTCTCATGCCATGGATATTATAGCATAAAACAACCATTATGAGATGTGTAAATCCTACTTGAAACTTAGCAAAGAATGTCGATCTGTTTCTTATGATGGGATGACTGCTCATGCTGCAATTGTATTTACACGATACATATTTCTAGTGTCCCACCTCGTTCAGAAACATAAAAATAATTGTTCGAGATGTAGTCAGATGCTAGGAAGAGGAGGGCGGCGTAGCGGTGGCTACGCCAACTCTAGCGGTAGAACATCGTGAAAACATTGATCAGAGGAGCCTTGGAGAACTGTTTTATGTTACGATTGATGAATTGGAAGATCTACGCTATATGGATGCTTTGCGAATAATATTGAGCCTTCTTATTGATCAAGTAAAAGAACTTGCTCTTTTTGATGAAAAAAAGCTTTCCGCATTGCTCGATAAATTCATTGACGAATTGCCAATTTTATGGAGCGGATGTTTGAAACAGTGTGCATGAAGAAACATATGAAAAGGTCTATGAGGATTTGTCCATCTTAGCTGGATGGCTGTTTTTGATGTGCGAAGTTTGAGTTACTACGATTGAGAAAATGAAAAAAGCGGGCATCGCGGAAGGTAATTTCCTACTACGATGCCCACGTTTTCTATACTCGACTTCAAATTAATGCCGCATATCTCCCACGATCTGCAACAGGGATTTCCAGCACATCCATTGCTTGTTGTGCAGATAACTTCATGTTCTTCATTAAGTTACGAATAGAGCTTATACGTTCTGATTCCTTGCCCTTAATCTCGCCATCCATCCTCGCCCTCTCAGCGATGCCTTCTGCCAAGCTTCCCATTTCCGTCAACTCCTTTTCCATGTCCGGCGTAAGCACCAAACCGTATTCATCTTTTAGTTTCTTTGTCTTTTCCGCTGCTTTCATCTTGTCCAAAAAAATCAAGTGAAGCAAGCGGAGCAACCGATGCCGTGTTTTCTGTTTCCCAAGATAAACCATGATGGCAACCATCAGGTCGTAGTTCTTCACATCCTCATGCCCATGTCCATGGAGAATCTTTTCCTTAATCTCGTATCGCCGGATGGAGTTCGAGCCGCCTCGCGGTGCATCCATCACCAGCCAGATGGTGTAGACCTTTTTGATGCTGTCGAAATCCTCGCCCGTGAATTCCACTTCCTTCTGGGAGGAAATCATCCGGCAGGCATAGTAGATGCCACGGCGCACAAGGGATCTACACGCATCGGTACACTCTCCTTCTGCCTCTATTTTAAGCGATGCAACGGCTTTTTTCAAGAAGAATCATGGTGTCATCATCATGTCCTGCCGAGATTCTCCTTGGATCGTCCAGTCTGGTAAATACAAGGGGAGAAGGCAATGTCATTAAGATAGGGCTTGCTCTCCTCCAGCCATTCGAAAATCGAGGTATAAAGAACATGCATAACACATCAAGAAACGAAAAAATGGCATGGCAAACAGGTGGAACAGGTCCGTCTAGAAAGAACATATGATTCATTTGAGCCTACGCGCTACGGTAAAGGTTTGGCATGTTTGCAAGAGATAATCTACTTGAGATTTCATCGGAAGCAAATTCTGCATTACCATGGCAGCCGCATAGAAACAGGGATGTGCATTTGTCCAATATGGGCTTATGCACATCTCTGTTTTTATGAACAATATTGTTCCCGCAGCAGAGCAATCACTCGGGTATACCCCTCGTGTCCCGCCTCGTTCATATCCATAATAATTGCCCGATATGCAGTCATCTGCGTTGTCATCGTCAGTTGGCGTAGCCACCGCTACGCCGCCCTCCTTTTTTATGTTTCTGAACGAGGTGGGACACTCGTTGTCATTGGGTGTTTCCAAAATAAAGGCAGGACTGGCAATGAAGAAAACTTTAGTCTTCACAAAAGAGACAAACTGCAACATTGTCCTTGACAAAAAGACAAAATAAGAATATAATCCATTGATAGAGGACAAATGTTTCGAGGTAAGAGAATGAATACAAAACTTTTGGGCGGGCAAGGCGAGGATGTTGCCGAGGATTTCCTGTGCTGCCGTGGATATCAGATTCTTGCGAGGAATTTTCGGGTGCGTGTGGGGGAACTGGATATTGTGGCGAGAAAGGAGGATACCATCGTGTTTGTCGAGGTGAAAACCAGGCGGGGGAACCGCTGCGGTACACCGGGACAGTCCGTGACGTGGAAAAAGAAGAAAAAGATCATACAGACGGCCCGATGGTACTTGCGGCAGTATCATATGGAACAGATGCGTTGCCGTTTTGATGTCATTGAAGTGTATTCGCATGCCAGTGAGGCATGGGATGTGCGGCAGATCTGCGGTGCCTTTGAAGAGGATGCATGATAGGAGGGATTCCGGTGTTTGCCAAGGCATATGGGGCGACGACCTTGGGCGTGGATGGCATGCTCATTGATGTGGAGGTGGACTGTGCGAATGGCCTCCCAGCCTTTGATATTGTCGGACTGCCGGATGCTGCCGTCAAGGAATCCAAGGAACGGGTTCGCACTGCCATACGAAATTCCGGCATAAAACTGCGTCAGGAAAAATTGACCATCAACCTTGCCCCGGCAAATCTTCGCAAGGACAGTTCCGGACTGGATCTGCCGATTGCCGTGGGAATCTTGGCGGCCTATGGGCTTTTGCCCCCGGAGAGTCTGGAAAAGAGGCTCTTTGCCGCAGAGTTGTCCCTGGAGGGGGATTGCAGGGCAATCAAGGGAATCCTGCCCATGGCGGTCAAGGCCAGGGATCAGGGCTTTGAAGCATTTTTCACGGCGAGGGATAATGTCAACGAGGCTCTTCTGGTAGAGGGTATCAAAGTATATGCCTTGGACAATTTGGCGCAGCTTATGGATTTCCTTCTTGGCCGTGCGGAGCTGCCCTTGGCAGAAAAAGGGGAGTGCCCAACGGAGAAGGAGATCGGATTCTCCGATGATTTTGCCGACGTGCAGGGACAGTTCCTTGCAAAGCGAGCCTTGGAGATTGCTGCGGCAGGTGGGCATAATGCGCTCATGGTTGGGAGTCCCGGTGCAGGCAAGACCATGCTGGCGCGTCGAATGAGTTCCATTCTGCCGGAGCTTTCCAGGGAAGAGGCACTGGAGGTGACGAAAATCTACAGCATCGCGGGCCTTTTGCCGCCAAATGGCGGCCTCATCACGAGACGGCCCTTTCGTAGCCCGCACCATACGACCTCCATGACGGCGCTGATCGGGGGAGGGAGCATCCCGAGACCGGGAGAGGTTACATTGGCGCAGCATGGCGTTCTTTTTCTCGATGAGCTGCCGGAATTCAACAAGACGACCCTGGAGGTTCTGCGGCAGCCTTTGGAAGACCGCTCCGTAACAATCGCCAGGGTCAATGCAACCTTGAGCTTCCCTGCAAATTTCATTCTTCTTGCAGCGATGAACCCATGCCCCTGCGGATATTGGGGGGAGGAGGACGATTCCCATACCTGTGAGTGCACAATGAATGAAATCAAGCGATATACGAGAAAAATTTCTGGCCCCTTATTGGATCGCATTGACATCCATATTCGTGTCCCGCGTGTGGAATACAAGGAGTTGAGTTCCACGCAGAAGGCAGAACCGTCTGTGAAGATACGGGAGCGCGTCACTGCGGCGAGACAGAAGCAGCTTGCGCGTCTGAAGGAATACGGCATGTTCTGCAACGCCCAGATGAACCATGCCATTCTTCGGGAGACTTGTCCGCTGGACAAGTCCGCGCAAAAGCTCCTGGAGCAGGCCTTTCGTGTTATGAGCCTCTCTGCCCGTTCCTATGACCGCATCATCAAGGTAGCCAGGACTGTGGCGGATTTGGGGAATTCCGAAAAGATACAGGATTCCCATATTGCCGAGGCAATTCAGCTTCGGAATGATGTGGGTCTGGATGTTAACTGAATATCTTCGTGAATGGAAAATACGAGGAGAAGAAAGGATGAAAAGAAATTATTATCGGGGATTGAAATGGAAAGGAAAAACCGTTCTTGTCCTGGCTGTGCTGCTGTGGACGGCAGACAGCGTGTGTGAGGGGGGAGCTACGTTTTGTATCGATGTGAGCCATCCGAATACATATTTGAGCAATTCTTACAATGGGCTGCCGGAGAATACGAACTTTTCCATCTCTGGGAAGACATTGAGTATTGTGGGTGGTTCTTGGGACGGGTGGTATCTTGAAGGTGGAAGCGCATTTAAAGAAGGAATCGATGTGGACGGGTACGTCCTGTTCCTTCGTGATGTGAAAGGAGTAGGACATGCTTATGGCGGCTATCCTATGGGTTACAAAGATGCCACGAGAAATACTGTTGACATGTCAGAGCATAGCAGTGCGAATTTAGTCTGCGGCGGATATACACACGCTGGAAATGCTATGGGAAATATTGTCAACCTCAAAGACAGCAGTGCTGGAAATGTCTATGGCGGGTATACCGGCGGTGAAAAAGCCACGGGAAACGTTGTTAACATCAAGGACAGCAGTGCAAAAAATGTCTATGGCGGACGTGCTGACTCTGGCAAAGTGGAGACAGGCAATAGGATCACACTGGACAATGCTGTGATTGACGGGCAACTCTGCGGTGCATATACGAATTCGAGTGACTGGAACGGAAATGTTTTGGTCCTTTCCGGTACCGGCAATAGTGCTGGGGAGGTGCAAAGATTTAAAACGATTCGGTTGTCGGATTCTTTGTCATGGGAAAAAGACGCGATTGTATTGAAGGCAGGGAGGTTTGCTAATTGGGACAAGGAACTTGACATATCAGGGGTGAATTTTTCGGCGGTGACTGTGCCTGGCAAAATGATTTTGCTTTCGTCGGATACAGAGGATGATTTTGATGAACTTCATCTGAAAGACAAAAGTGGAACAACGCTGCTGAACATCGAGCATCCCGTTTGGAAATTTGCAACAGCCGAAACGCAGACGAGCACGAAAAACGGTGTGACACTCACCTATGGATTGACGCATATGGTTTCTCTTGATGAAGGAAGCCATTATAAAAATGTTCTTTATAGGATTGCAGGCGGTGTGGATACTGTGTCCTTTGGAGAGATGGTTTGGAGTGGGGGCGGCACGGCGCGTACCGTAGATTCCGGATATGACTTCACAGATGCGTCCATTGACACATCAAATCTCAAGTTTGCAAATCCGGAAGCGGTGGCAAAGGGGAGGTTCATGACATTCCTTGCCGGTGCAGCCAACCTGCCTTCCGGATTGGGGGAAACGGGAATCTCATCGGCCTATACTTATGAACCGATATCCGGCGTTGCGATTCGGGGGCATGTCACGGGCGACATTGCCTCGGAAAAAGGAAAGATCATTTACACGGCAACGGCGAATCAGGCAGATCGAATTACCTTTGGAAGCATTCCATGGCTGGACAAGGAGGCTCTTCTTGTTCGTCCGGCCAATATTTCCTTTGCGGGAGCAGATGTGGATACGTCAAGCATTCACTTCAATAATGTCGATTCTCTTCGTGCCAACCAGTCCATGATACTGGTGAAGGATTTCGGGGATTCTGTTGGTACGGTGGAAGGTACGACGTATACGGTCGGTACGACGCTCACGGGGAAGGGACGGGCATCTCTTTCCGGCAATCATCTCATCTACACGGTGGAGACAGGCACAAACTCAGAGGAACATCCCGAAACGCGGAGAAACCCATCTGTTCCAGGCCAGTCCGATGCAAAAATTACGGAGAATCCTCAAGAGGTTAAGATATCGAGTCCTTCTTCCGGCACCTCGGAATCGAAATCCAATCAAGAGACTGCAGATGGGAAATCTGATGAGGCTGCTGATGATGCAGGAACAGACAATCCAGCGACCGATTCGTCGGCACTTTTTACTGAAAATGATGCACCGATGGAGCAGGTTCCTATCGTCACGGCGCAGGAGCAGACACATAACACGGTTATGGGCATGGAGGCAGATATGGCGGCCCTTGCTGTTGGAAATGATTTCATCGGAAAGGCTGCTGAGGGATTGGCAGACAGCGGAAATCGTGGGGCGGATGGCATTTCCGTTTTTGCTGCTATGGGAGGAGGTACATCCAGACGAGAAACGGGCAGTTATATCAAGATGAATACATGGGGTGCCATTGCGGCGGTTGGTACAAATCGTGAACTGTCGAATGGGGCTTTGGAATGGGGCGGTTTTGTCGAATATGGTGTTGGAAAATTCAGCCTTCATGGGAATACAAGCCATGGAAGTGGTTCCTCGGATTATACAGGCGGAGGCCTGCTTGCCAAGTGGACGAATATCCATGATGTTTACTGGGAAGGAAGTTTCCGGATGGGAAGGATGCACAGCAGTGCATCGGACGTTCTCCATGATGCCCTTGGGAATTCCTATGGATACGATGTGCATGCCAATTACTGCGGCAGCCATGTGGGCGTTGGGAAGATTTATCGTTTTCATGGAGGCGAGAGCTTGGATATCTATGGAAAGTTCTTTTTGACAAGACAGCAGGGCGTTTCCTTTGATGCAGGAGGGCACTATGATCTCGATAGCGTGAGCAGCAAGGTCTTGCAGCTTGGTGTACGATATACAGCAGCGGGTCCGAAATGGAACTGGTATGGCGGCCTTGCCTATGCACATGAGTTTGACGGTGAGGCATCCGGCACAGCAGACGGTGCAAGGATCCGCTCTGCCAGCATCAAGGGAGGAAGCCTTATGGCTGAACTCGGCCTTCGCATGGAACCCACCGAGGCCTCCCCGTGGAAGATGGACCTCGGCCTTACGGGATATGCGGGAAAACATCGGGGCGTGAGTGGCAGTGCTGCGATTGAATATATGTTTTGAACAAGAAAACCGTGCAGACGTCGTAATAGCGTTTGCACGGTTTTCTTGGCACGGCATGGTGAAAGTCTGTAAACTGCCCCAAGTCAAATATAATACTCTGTGGCATCCTCCTGTTTCAGTGCAAAGGCGGAAAAAACCTTGTCACGTATATGGAGAAAGTCATGGCAGGTGCGGTCACGCTTGCCATGAAGGTCGACGGGGATGATGGTTTTGATTCTGCCGGGGTTGGGCGTCATGACCGCGATGCGGTCTGCTAGCACCACGGCTTCGTCGATATCATGAGTGACGAAGATGATGGTTTTTTTCTCTTCCCGGCAGATGGCGGAAATCTCATCCTGGAGTTTCATGCGTGTGAGGGCATCCAGGGCGGCGAAGGGTTCATCCATAAAGAGAATGTCCGGGTTTACCGCCAAGGCTCTGGCAATGGCAACACGCTGCTGCATGCCGCCGGATAGTTCTGCCGGATGGCTCTGGGCAAATTTTTCCAGTCCCACCAATTTCAGGTAATGCATGGCGATTTCCTGGCGTTTGGCGGTGGGGATATCCTTGCCCTCAAGCCCCAGTTCCACATTCTTTTCCACGGTGCGCCAGGGAAGAAGACCATAGTTCTGGAAGATGGTCACATACTTGAGATTGGGCTTTCCGACGGGCTTGCCGTCAATGGAAGCCTGGCCGGAACTGGCCTGCTCGAAACCTGCCAGGATATTCAGCAAGGTGCTTTTGCCGCAGCCGGATGGTCCAAGAAGGCAGATGAATTCCCCCTGTTCTACCGTGAGGTTCACGTGGTCCAGTGCCGTGAATTCTTCGCCGCCGTTGCGACGGAATTGACGGGATACGTCCTTTACAGTGATGTAGCTCATGATACTCCGCTCCTTTTCTTCAGTCCCCAAAGACGGTAAATGCGTCCCTCCAGCAGTCTCACGCCGCCGTCCAGCAGGAGCCCGAGCACACCGATGGTCAGGATGGCTGCCATGAGCCAGTCCGCCCGAAGATTGTTGCGGGCATCGATGATGAGGAAGCCCAATCCCGACTGCGCCCCGGCCATTTCTCCGGCCACCAGGAACACCCAGGCGGTACCCAGGGCCAGATGCAGCCCCGTGGCGATGCGGGGGAATACGGCGGGAAAGACAATCTTTCCAAGGATTTCCGGCTGACCTATGCCAAAGTTCCGGGCCACTTTCAGATATACCGGCTCCATCTCCTGTACTGCTGATACGGTGGCCAGAAGCACAGGAAAAAAGGCGGCAATGAAGATGATGACAAGAGCGGGCATTTCCCCAATGCCAAAGAACAGGACGATAAAGGGCAGCCATGCCACCGGAGAAACAGGACGCAGAACCTGTGCCAGGGGGTTGATATAATTCCAGAGGCTGCGGTACCAGCCAAGTACCAGACCCAGTGCCATGGCCAGTACCACGGCACTGACATAACCAAGGAAAAACCTGCCCAGACTGGCACCAATGTCTGTTGCCAGGACTCCTTCTGAGAGAAGCTCTCCCAATCCTTTCAAGGTTCCCCAAGGGGAGGGGAACAGAGCCTCATTCCAGCCTCCTGCCAGAGCCAGGGATTGCCAGAGGATGGCAAGTACCAGCAGGGAGCCGCCAATATGTTTTATTTTTTCCATATAGTCACCAACTTTCTACTCAAGGCAGCAGTGTGCTGTCCACAAATTCCTCATAGTCCGGCACCTGCCGGATCAGCCCGGCCTCCTGCATGCGGGAGGTGAGTTCCTTGTAGGCTTCCCGTGTGATGGCCAGATCATTGTAGCGGATGAATTGCAGCGATTTCTCAATCACTTTCGCCTTGGCCTTCAGATAGATCTGGGCAATGCGGGGCTGTTCCTCTGGATTTTTCTCCAGATAGCGGCTGGCGGCCAGATATTTTGCCACGGTTTCCCTGGCCAGTTCATGGTGTTCCTCCACGAATCTGCCATTGAACACCAGGGCGCAGCAAAGGCTGTCGGGCCAGAGTTCCTCGGCTTTGGCAAGAATATGTCCTTTTCCGAGGGCAATGGCCTTGGCACCGAAGGGCTCTGCCACGCAGTAACCGGAAATCTGCCCTTGGGCAAGACCGGCAGGCATTTCCGGGGGAGAAAGCTCCACTACCGTCAGATCCTGGGGGCTCATGCCGTGCTCCCTCAGGAGCTGCTGCAAAAGCAGATTGTGGGTGGATTGCTTGTGGGGGATGGCAAAGATTTTGCCTCGCAGATCCTCCACGGAGTTGATGTCATTGCCACCGATGATCACATTGCCGTCCTTGTGCCCAAGGGCGGCTGCCCGCACGTCAATGCCCTGTTCTCTGGCCTTGACCGCAAGCTCTATCAGGACGGAAGCACCGTCCACCTTGCCCGTGTTCAGGGCATCCATCAGCTCCGGCCAGGAACCGTATTTGATGAGCTCGATCTGTACATTGTCATCGGTGCTCAGCAGCTCTTTTTCCGCAAACAGGGGAAGGGCGTGGGTGATGGGCAGATAGGCGATGCGTACCGTCCGCATCTCACTGCCCTGGGCACTCTTTTCGGCCCCGCTGCAGCCGGCGGTCAGTACGGCTATTGACAGTAGGAAAAATAAGAAGATCTTGCGCATATACTCACCTCCAGCCCAGCTTTTGCCGGGCACTTTCTATGTCTGCCACGATTTGTTCTCCAAGTTTTCTTGGGTTGGTATTCACTGTCATCACGGCGCCCAGCATATCCTTGGTATCTTCCTTCAGGAATTTCTCTATGGCAGCCGAACCCTGTACAGGGGGTTCCACACAGTGGTAGGAGTCGATGCCAAAGAGACGGAAGGCAAGGGAAGCGTCCAGGCCTTTTTCGTTGGACCACTCCGGGCTGGCAAAGGCATAGGGCATATCCTTGATGGCGCAATCGGCGCAGGCGGCAACTCCGGCCAAAATGCCAGAGGAACGGGTGTTATCTATGCATTCTCCCACATGCCAGACGGGAGGGACATCGTATTCTCTGGCAAAGGCACGAAGGCTGTCCCCAGCCTTGTCCGCCCCTTCCTTGCTGCAATAGCCAAGCTTCAGCAGGGGGAAGGAGGCGCAGCCGTTGGTGAGTATCAGCACGTTGTTTTCCAGTAGCACATCGGCCACATCCACCGTGGCCCGTTCATAGACCACCCGAGGGTTGCTGCAGCCCACGATATTGACGATTCCCAGGATCCTGCCGTCCCGCAGGGCTTCGTAGAGCTTTTCGAAGTGATTGAACTGCTCTCCCACGTTTTCCGCCGTGAAGCCCACAGATGCGGTGATTTCATAGGCAGGGATGAACACGGGAACATCCCTGCGGGTAGCGAAGCTCTCAATGGCCCGGGTGACAATCTTGCGGGCCAGTTTCTCCGTATCCCCGATGTTGCTGTGGCGGTAATCGTAGGCATAATGCTCTGCACCGGGGAGACGGGCGGAATCGCTGGTGGTGACCACCGTGGTCTTGAAGCACCGGGCCACATCCATGATGGCAGGATATACATCCTGCACGTCTGCCACCCAAAGATCCAAGGCACCGGTGCCCAGCACCAGCTCTGCTCCCACTGCATTGGATAAGGGGATGACTCCCTCGTAGCGGTACATGGCAGCCAGGCAGGAGCAGCAGATTCCATAGAACTGGATGCCCTTGGCTCCATGCTTTTTTGCCAGTTCCACGAATTCCGGCAAATGTCCCACCCGGACAATCTCGCTGACCAGGGTAGGCAGGTGCCCATGCACGGCGATGTTCACATAGCCTTTTTTCAGTGCCCCGACATTTATCTTGGAGGTAGCCCGGTGGCCGGTGCCAAAAAGCACATCCGTGCCGATATTGGAGGCCACGACTCCCGTGAAGCAGAAGGCCAGGCCGCAGCGCAGGAAGGCTTTCAGGATGCTGCGGTAATCCCCGTCGGTGCCCACTCCTGTGCGATGAAAGGCATCAAAGACCTCCTGATAGGCACTGATGGGCATGATGCCCAATTTGTCCCAGACATCCTGCCGCTCCTTGGGAGCCAGGGCACGGATGGTTTTGTAATCCTCCGGCAGTGCCCGGGACAGGTCCTCCAGAAGCACGTCTGCCAGTTTGTTCAGCAGTCTGGCAGAACTCTGACCACGGGTCTCGATGTCGAAGGCTTGGCATAACGCGCGCAATTTCTTTTCTCCCAGGATGGGCAGGGATAATCTTCCCTCGGCCACCGCTTTCATGGACAGGAGGATTTCCCTGGCATGGGCACCGTGCTGGGCCACGCCTGCAGCGGCACTGCGCAGGAGATTCCGGGCGACGATCAGGTCAGCATCTGCTCCGCAGACTCCCTTGGGTGATTTGGGGGTAATCTTGCAGGGGCCCATGTTGCAGAACTTGCAGCAGACACCTGCCAGGCCGAAAGAACATTGCGGTTTCTGGGCATCAAAGCGGTCAAACACTGTATCTACGCCCAGCTGTTCAAGCCTCAGCATCAGCTCCCGGACTGCCGGGTCGGGCGTATGGTCCAATACGTCCTGCTTGGAAGCAAAGGTCTTGCGATAGGCGGACACCGCCTGCATATAGTCCGTCACGCCACCGTGCTCATGGGGGTGTGCAGCATCGTGTTCATGGAAATGCCAATCGGCATGCTCGTGCTCATGATCGTAGTCATGATGATGTGGGTGCTGATTCTGCATAGAAATCTCTCCTCATAAATACCTATTAATCCGATATGTTTATATATTACTGTAAATGTGCAGCATTGTCAAAGAGAAATAGTATTTAGAAAAATCTGTCGCTTCTTTGCTACGTTTTTGATTTGATTTTGGACTTTATCGTGGACATGAATGGGATTTGCACTCGGGCAGGAAAGAGGAGTATAATTTCTACTATGAATATGAAAGCAATTTTTATGAAAGCAATTTTTCGTAAATCGCAGGTCGAAAGGATGAAGAACCCATGTCGAACAATGATTCATACTGCTTTGCTTGTGGCAAGGAGAACCCGATTGGGCTGAAACTGGATTTTTCCATGCAGGATGGAAAATGCGTTGCCCGGAAGGTGGTTCCCAGGGAATACCAGGGATACGAGGGCATTGTCCATGGGGGAATCCTCACCACAATGCTCGATGAGATTATGGTGAAATACCTGATTCTGTCAGGAGGTGAGCAGGCGGTGACGGCGAAGCTGGAAATCCGCTATCGGCAGCCGACACCTGTGGGAGAGATGCTGACGATTTCTGGGTGGGAGGAATCCCGCAAGAAGAATTTCGTCCGCATGAGGGCGGCCATCGCCCTGCCGGATGGAATGGTTACTGCCGAAGGGACGGCACAGATGGCTTTGGGACATGCCTGAGAATGCGGAGTGTTCATTGGAAGAGGGAAGGAAGTATGCTATACTGGAAGCAAGAGAATTGCATGGA
Source organism: uncultured Veillonellaceae bacterium (assembly GCA_902801565.1). GTDB lineage: Bacteria > Bacillota > Negativicutes > Selenomonadales > Selenomonadaceae > UBA3796. The sequence continues at coordinate 20,349 of CADCIX010000010.1, forward strand.
GCGGAGGTGTTCAAGGTGCAGGAAAGAAAACGTCCCATGCCTGTGGGCATTGAGGATTTTGGGGAATTGATCCAGAGAGAATATTATTTCGTTGACAAGACCAGGTTTATCCGGGAATTATTGGATGCCCAGGGAAAGATTACCTTGATTACCCGTCCCCGCCGTTTCGGCAAGACACTGACTCTATCCATGCTCCAATACTTTTTCACCTTGGAGAACGCCGAGGAAAACAGGAAATTGTTTGTGGGGCTGGACATTGAGAAGGCGGGAGAGAAGTACATGCGGGAGCAGGGCACTCGGCCTGTAGTATTTCTCACGCTGAAGGAAGTGCAGTCTGGGAATTATGAGAGCCTTATGGTGAAACTCTCAGAAATTCTTTGCCAGCTTTACGGGCAATCGGACTATCTTGAGAGCAGCAATGCACTCTCAAGGAAGGAAAGGGTATATTTCTCCGATATTTTCGATGGAACATGTCAAAGGGAAAAAATGCAGTTTGCCCTCGCAAATCTCATGAAAATGCTGGAAAAGCATCACGGGAAAAAGCCCATCCTTCTTCTGGATGAGTACGATGCCCCCATCCTCTCTGCATGGGAGAACGGCTATTACAAGGAAGGCATCGATTTCATGCGGGGCTTCCTTGGCTCTGCCCTCAAGACGAATCCCTCCCTGGGGTTTGCTGTCCTGACGGGGGTGACACGAGTTTCCAAGGAGAGCATTTTTTCAGGACTTAACAATCTGGAGGTATGCAGTGTCCTGTCCGACAGTTATGCCGATGCCTTTGGTTTTACCCAGGAGGAAGCAGCAAGGCTTATGGAAGAGTGCGGCGTAGGGGACAAGATGCCGGAATTGAAAAAATGGTATGACGGCTATCTGTTTGGGCAGGTGGAAATCTACAATCCCTGGTCGGTAATCAACTACATCAAGAACGGCTGCAAGTTTCAGAGATACTGGATCAATGTCTCGGGCAACAGCATCCTGAAAGTCTTGTTGGAGCATGTGGATGAGAAACGCCGGGGAGAGCTCCAGCAATTGCTGCAGATGAAGGAGGCTTCGGTGGATGTTTTGGTGGATGAGGGCATAGTCTATTCCGATGTTCGGGAGGACGAGAATGCTCTCTATATGATGCTTCTGACCACAGGCTATTTGAAGTCCATTGAGACATGGCAGGATCGCCGTGGGCGGTGGTGGTGCCGTCTGCAGATACCGAACAGGGAGGTCCTGCTTGCCTATGAGGACGAGATCCTCGGCAAGGTGGTAGGGCGTGGGAACCGGGTCACTCTCTTTGAGATGCTGGATGCCATGATAGCGGGCAAGGCGGGCTTGTTCCAGAAGCATCTGGGAAAAATCCTGAAGGACAGTGTAAGCTATCACGATACTGCTCAACCGGAGTCCTTTTATCATGGTCTCATCCTGGGCTTTAGCGTTCTGATGGAAGACGAATATAGAGTGGAGTCCAATCGGGAGAGCGGCTACGGCCGCTTCGACATCGCCTTCTTCCCCTTGAAGGACAGTGAGCCGGGGGTCATTCTGGAACTCAAATCCGCCAACTCCGAGGAGGCCATGGAGGGAGCGGCAAAGGAAGCCCTCCGCCAGATTGAAGAGAAAGCCTATATCACAGAACTATCCCAGCAAGGGGTGAAGGAGGTCTGGAAGTATGGCATTGCCTTCCATGGAAAGAAAGTATGGCTGGAATGTCAGTAATGGAGTCATATCCCTTGACAAAGGAACACAGAACTGCTATGATAGTTTGCGTTGAGAGAAATGCGTTGATTGAGAGAAGTAGGGGTTTGGAATCCTATAGAGAGTTGCGGGGCGGTGGAACGCAGCGGAGGAGGGCCTTGAAATACACTCATGAGCAGCGGGCTGAAAGGACAGGCATCTGTCGAAAGTAGGCCTCGCCGGAATGCCCCCGTTAGCAAAGGCTAGGATATGTCAGTATCCAAAAGGAGAGGCTTGCTTCGGCAAGCAGGGTGGTACCACGGGTATAACAGCTCGTCCCTGTAGAGGGGCGGGCTTTTTACTATGAAAAATTAGTGAATCAAGCCCGAAGGGCGCAGATGAACTTAGTTTTCGTGTAAGGCGTAGTGCGAAACACCGTTTCGCACGGAGTTTGTTTGGAGCAATCACAATCGGTTTGGGAGGAAATCATATGATCATTGTCATGAGTCCGAATGCCACAGAGGAAAATCTTGTCCGCGTCCAGGAAAAAGTGGAAAAGGCGGGACTGCGTGTCCATCTTTCCACAGGGGAGGATCGCACGATTGTCGGTGTCATTGGAGACAAAAAGAAGATTGCCAATCTGGAAATGAATATGATGGAGGGCGTGGAGAAGACCGTGCGCATCACAGAAAAATACAAGCTGGTGAGCCGTGACTTCCAGCCGGAGGATACCATTGTGGATGTTGGCGGCGTCAAGATTGGCGGAGACCAGCTGGTCATCATGGCCGGCCCCTGCGCTGTGGAAAGCATGGAGCAACTCCGTGAGGCCGCGGAATGCGTCAAGGCAGGCGGCGCGCAGTTCCTCCGGGGAGGTGCCTTCAAGCCCCGCACCTCTCCCTATGATTTTCAGGGTCTGGCGGAGAAAGGCCTGGAAATGCTCCGCACAGCGGCGGATGAGCAGGGACTCAAGGTCGTCACGGAAATCGTGGATCATGACGATATCGAGCTGATGGAAAACTATGTGGATGTCTTCCAGGTGGGGGCGCGAAATATGCAGAACTTCCAGCTCCTGAAGGCATTGGGCAAGGCGAGGAAGCCTGTCCTTCTGAAGAGGGGACTTTCTGCCACCATCAGCGAATGGCTCAATGCGGCGGAGTACATCCTGAGCGGTGGTAACGAGAATGTCATCCTCTGTGAGCGCGGCATAAGGACCTATGAGACCTTTACCCGCAATACGCTGGACCTGAGTGCCGTGGCGGCGGTCAAGGAGCTTACCCATCTGCCGATTGTCGTGGATCCCAGTCATGGCACAGGCCGCTGGCAGATGGTGCGCCCCATGGCGAGAGCCGCGGTGGCGGCTGGCGCGGATGGGCTCATCATCGAGGTTCATCCCCATCCGGAGGTCGCCCTTTCCGATGGTGACCAGTCTTTGACACCGAAGAATTTCAATCGCCTGATGGAAGAGGTTTCCGGGATTGCGAAGCTCATGGGGAAGAGATTATGAGCAAGCTGCATCTCGCCATTATCGGCATCGGCCTGATTGGCGGTTCTCTGGGGCTTGCCCTCAAGGATAAGCTGGGGGATGACATCCATATCACCGGCATGTGCCGTACCCAGGAATCCATGGACAAGGCAGTGGCCCTTGGCGCTGTGGACATGGCGAGCTCCGATGCAAGACAGGTGGTGGAGGATGCAGACATCGTATTTCTGAGTCCTCCTGTGCTCCAGATCGTGCCGATGGTGGAAAGAATCCTGCCCTATCTGCGGAAGGGCACCATCCTGACCGATGCGGGCAGCACGAAGCAGTATATATGGGAACATCTGCAGAAGATCCTGCCCCCGGATATCTACTATATCGCCGGACATCCCATGACGGGGCGGGAGAAGAGCGGCGTGGAGGCAGCGAAGAAAGACCTTTTTGTCAACAAGGCTTATGTCATTGTGGAGAATACCGGTGCACCACCGGAGGCCCATGAAAAGCTCATGTCCGTGCTTCGGCACACCGGGGCGAATTTCACGACATTGGACATTGCAAAGCATGATCGTTGCGCCTCTGTGATCAGCCATGTGCCCCATGTGACGGCTGCCGCACTGGTGACGTTGTTGAACCGGAGCGGCGGCGATATGGAGTCCTGCATCAAGCTCATCGGCGGCGGATTCAAGGATACGACGCGCATCGCATCTTCCAATTCCGACATGTGGGCGGATATCTGCATGACAAATGGCGCTGCGATTTCCGCCAATCTGCGGGAACTGCAGGCCATTCTCGGTGAGGTCATCGCATCCATAGAGGCTCAGGACCGGCAGGCAATCCACGATTATTTTGCGGCATCCAAGGAGCGGCGTGACAGCCTGCTGGAAAAGACCGTGAACATGTTCGACCCAAATTGATGAAAAAATTTAGAGGACGCTGTCGGGCGTCCTCTTTGCATTATTTTATATAATAGACACGATGGTCCTTGCGCGGTGGCGGAGGCGTTTTTTCGGTGTCAGGATATCCGAGGATGCAGTGGCCGATGCCCTCGTAATCCCCCTCGATGCCGTGGAGTGTCAGGAAAGCCTTTCCTCCTACGCTGTCGAATTCCTCCTTGGCACGGTGGATCCAGCAGCTTCCCAGCCCAAGGCTCTCTGCCATGAGCATCATGTTCCCCATGACGAGGCTTCCATCGTATACATAGGTCGGATAGCTCTTGTCCGCCAGCACGATGAGCACCACCGGTGCGCCGTAGAATGGGTCGATGTCCTCGTTCCCGAGGATCTTCGCATTGGCAGAGGAAAAGTGATCCCGGATTTCCTTGTTGGTCACGGCGAGGATGATGGGGGACTGGTTCCCATGTCCGCTGGCGGCGTAAAGGCCGGCTTCGATGACCTGGTCGATCAGTTCCTGCGGCACCACGTCCGGCTTGTATTTTCTGACGCTGCGGCGTTCCATCATTGTTTTCAGCATGTCATTCATATGCATTGCTCCTTTCAATGTTTCATTCGCCTTTCCTGGAAATTTTCCTGCCAGACAGGAAAGAAATATTTTTATAATGGTTGAAACTGGTATGAAAGCATGATATACTAGGTAGGCATGTGGGCGGTCCTCTGAGCCAAGCCATGATGCTTGCCATGAACGTCTGAAGAAGGAGGATATACAAAATGAACATTATTGAGGCATTGGAGAAGGAACAGCTTCGTTCTGACATCCCGGTCTTTGCACCTGGTGACACGGTGCGTGTCCATGCGAAGATCGTCGAGGGTACCCGTGAGCGTATCCAGGTTTTTGAGGGCGTTGTCATTGGGCGTCAGGGCACGGGCGTTCGGGAGACCTTCACGGTTCGCCGTATTTCCTATGGAATCGGTGTGGAGAGGACGTTCCCGGTACATTCCCCCCGGATCGAAAAGATCGAGGTTGTACGCCGCGGTATTGTCCGTCGTGCAAAGCTTTATTACCTGCGCAAACTTACAGGAAAGGCTGCCCGTATCCGGGAGAAACGCTGATTCAGCGCACAGTAGGGACTGCGTCCGCAGTCCCTATTTTACTATGAAAAGAAACATCGTTTCGCACGGAGTTTGGTGCATCTGGGAGGTAGGAAATGAGTTCGTTAGGCGAGGAAGCCAAGGACTGGATTGTATCTATTCTTGTGGCTGTTGTGCTGGCATTTTTTATCCGCCAGTTCATTGTGGAGCTGTATATTGTCGATGGTCCTTCCATGCGTCCGACACTGCAGTCGGGGGAAAGGCTGGTTGTCAATAAGTTTATCTATCGATTCCGTCCCCCCGAAAAAGGTGAGGTGCTCGTGTTCCGCTATCCGCGGGATCCCAGCCGGGATTTCATCAAGCGGGTCATAGCAGTGCCCGGGGACTCCATCGAGATCAAGGAAGGGCGGGTCTATGTCAATGACCAGCTTTTGAATGAGCCCTATATCCTTGAGAAAACGCGTAGCGAATATCCAAGGGCCACGGTACCTCCGGGGACGATTTTCGTCATGGGGGACAACCGCAACAATTCCGAGGACAGTCGCTTTGTCGATGTAGGCTTTGTGCCCTATGATCTCATCAAGGGCAAGGCAGTGCTTGTGTTCTGGCCGGTGAGCCAGTTCAAGACATTGGAATAGGAGTGATTTCATGACGGTAGAACAGTTCAAACAGGAAGCCCGGCAGAAAGGCTTGTCGGAGCATGCAATCGAATGCCAGGTGAAGCTGCAGGAGAAGCTGAGGGCGGAAGGCCTGCCGCCCATTTCCTATGAGGATATACTGGCAGCCCAGGGGCTGCATTCCTGCATCAGTGTCTTCGAGCAGCATCAGCCGATGCAGGCATAAATCAAGAGTCCTTGACTGTTGGGCATTAAGATGATATAATTTTATTGCAAATGAGAAAGCTCTTTGAGGCAGGGTGAAATTCCCTACCGGCGGTACAGCCCGCAAGCCTTTACATTTAGGCATGACCCGGTGTGATTCCGGGGCCGACAGTATAGTCTGGATGAGAAAAGAGTGCTTTGCATGTTTTTTTGCGTGCATTCACAGCCGATTGAGCATTGCTCAATCGGTTTTTCTGTTTGCCTTGTGGCTGGAGGTGAGATTTATGCAGGATGCTGATTTCATGGGAAAAGCCCTGGAATTGGCAAAAAATGCCTTGGGACGCACTTCCCCGAATCCATTGGTGGGAGCAGTCATCGTGAAGGATGGGCGCATTGTGGCTTCCGGGTGGCACAGGAAGGCAGGAACACCCCATGCGGAAATCCACGCCCTCAACATGGCGGGGGAACTGGCAAAGGGGGCAACGCTCTATGTGACCTTGGAGCCCTGCGCACATTATGGGCGTACCGGGCCTTGCGCGAAGGCAGTGATCGAGGCGGGAATCCGGCGAGTAGTGATTGCCATGAGGGATCCCAATCCGTTGGTGGCTGGCAAGGGTATCGCGATGCTGGAAGAGGCTGGTATGGAAGTTGTCTGCGGCATCATGGAGGCCGAGGCGCGGAAATTGAACGAGGTGTTCCTGAAGTGGATTTCCACGAAAAAGCCCTTTGTTGCCTTGAAGACAGCAATGACACTGGATGGCAAGATTGCGACGGTGGCAGGGAAGTCCCAATGGATCACGAATGAGGCATCCCGTCATCTGGTCCACGAATGGCGGGACATCTATGACGGCATTCTCGTGGGCATCAATACTGTGCTCAAGGATGATCCGAGCCTTACGACGCGGTTGCCGGACCGCAAGGGAAGGAATCCTGTCCGCATCATTGTTGACAGCAGGGGGAGGACACCGTTGGATTCCCGTGTGGTGCGGGATGGACAGGCTAAAACCCTCATTGCTGTGACTTCCGGCGCACCCAGGGAGAACCTGGAGGCATTACGGGCGGCAGGGGTTGAGATCCTGGTGGCAGGAGACGGCCCCCAGGTGGATCTGCAGGAACTCATGGGGCAGCTTGGGGAAAGAGACATCTGTTCCCTGTTCGTCGAGGGGGGCGCAGCGGTCAATTTCTCCTTTTTGCGGGAAGGGCTTGTGGACAAGGTATATGCTTTTGTTGCCCCGAAAATCGTCGGGGGCCGGGAGGCACTTACCCCTGTGGGCGGCGAAGGCTTTGCGGAACTCTCCGAGGCCGTTGAGCTTGAAGGTCTTTCGGTTGAGTCCCTGGAAGGTGATGTGCTCATCAGCGGATATGTGAAGGGACAGACTGTGAGGTGATCGGTTGTTTACCGGAATCGTAGAAGAAGTCGGCAAGGTGCTTCAGGCCGGAAATGGGAAGATTGCGGTGGAGGCATCAAGGGTCCTGGAGGATGTGCAGATGGGGGACAGCATCGCGGTCAACGGGATCTGCCTGACCGTCACGGGATTTGACAGCAGGCATTTCACGGCGGATGTCATGCCGGAGACCCTGCGGCGGACCTCCCTGCAGGAAGCGCGGCCCGGAAGCCCGGTGAATCTCGAACGGGCACTTTCTCTTTCAAGACGGCTCGGCGGCCATATTGTAAGCGGCCATATCGATGGCGTTGGGAAAATCCTTTCCTTTCAGGAGGAAAAGAATGCGGTTCTCATGCGGATTGCAGCAGAAGACAGGCTTTTGCGCTACATTGTGGAGAAGGGCTCCGTCGCCCTGGATGGCATCAGCCTCACCGTGGCTGCCGTGACAGAGTCAGATTTCACGGTCTCGCTGATCCCGCATACCAGGGAAGTGACGAACCTTGGAAGCAAGCGCGTGGGAAGCCCTATCAACATTGAGACGGACATCATCGGAAAATATGTGGAGAAAATGATGCGGGGCGAAAATTCCTGTTCGGAGGCAACGGGGATCACGAGGGAATTTTTGTTGTCGAATGGTTTTTGAAAGGAGCATGGTTATGTCGGATTTTGCAACAGTGGAGCAGGCAATCGAAGATATAAAGAATGGGAAAATGGTTGTCGTTGTGGACGATGAGGACAGGGAAAACGAAGGGGATCTCATCGTGGCGGCGGAGACCGTGACGCCGGAGGATATCAATTTCATGGCGACGTATGCCAAGGGGCTGATCTGCACGCCCATCGAGGGCAAGCGTCTCGATGAACTGGATATCCTGCCCATGGTGGCAAACAATACGGACAATCATGAAACGGCATTTACGGTTTCCATTGATGCCTTTGACACGGAGACCGGGATATCGGCTTTTGAGCGCTGCCAGACCATCAAGAAGCTGCTGGATCCCAAGGCGAAGCCCTCCAGCTTCCGCCGCCCCGGGCATGTATTCCCTCTGCGTTCCGTGGAGGGCGGCGTGCTCCGTCGGGCCGGTCATACGGAGACGACAACGGATCTCGCACGGCTGGCGGGATTCTATCCGGCAGGGCTCTGCTGTGAGATCATGGATGATGACGGGCATATGATGCGGACGCCGAAACTCATCGAGTTTTCCAAAAAGCATGGGCTCAACATGATCACAGTGCAGGCGCTCATTGAGTATCGCAAGCGCACGGAGACCTTTGTGAAGCAGGTGGCGGATGTGGATTTCCCCAGCAAGTATGGGCATTTCCGCATCAAGGCCTTCGAGAGCCTTTTGGACGGAAAGTGTCATCTTGCCATCGTCAAGGGCGAGGTGAATGGGAAGCAGAATGTTCTGGTGCGCGTCCATTCCGAATGCCTTACGGGGGATGCCCTTGGCTCCTTGCGCTGTGATTGCGGCGAACAGCTGGTAGCGGCCATGAAGAAAATCGAGGCTGCCGGGGAGGGCGTCGTGCTCTACATGCGGCAGGAAGGCCGTGGCATCGGGCTCGCCAACAAGATGAGGGCCTATGCCTTGCAGGATGACGGCAAGGACACGGTAGAGGCAAATGTGCTCCTTGGCTTTGCGCCGGATCTCCGGGATTACGGCATTGGGGCGCAGATCCTTGCAAAGCTGGGGCTCACCAGCATCCGCCTCATGACGAACAACCCTGCCAAAAGGGCAGGGCTGGAGGGCTACGGCCTCAGCATTGTGGAGCGCGTTCCCATTATCATCAAGGCGAACAAGTTTGACAAGAAATACCTGACCGTAAAGAAGACGAAGATGGGACATATCCTGGACGAGTCGGCACAGGAAGCATAAGATTGGGGGAAGATATTCATGGCAAATGTAATGGAAGGCTTTATCACAGGCAAGGGTCTGAAGTTCGGCATCGTGGTGTCGCGTTTCAATGAGTTCATCACGAGCAAGCTGCTGGGCGGGGCGCTGGATGCCCTTCATCGGCATGAGACACAGGATGAGGATATCGATGTGGCATGGGTTCCCGGTGCCTTCGAGATTCCCATCACGGCAAAGAAGATGGCGGAAAGCGGCAAGTACGATGCAGTGATCTGCCTCGGTGCGGTCATCCGCGGTTCCACGAGCCATTACGATTATGTCTGCAACGAGGTCTCCAAGGGGACGGCGCAGGTCGGGATGACGACGGGCGTGCCCACGATTTTCGGCGTGGTGACCACAGAGAACATCGAGCAGGCCATCGAGCGTGCCGGCACGAAGGCTGGCAATAAGGGCACGGACAGTGCCATGGCGGCCATGGAGATGGGAAATCTCCTGAAGAAGATCTGACAGCGGGGAGGAGAGCAGCGTGAAAGTAGGTATCATCAGCGATACGCATGGGCATGAGATGCGGTGGACATTGGCCTATGAGAAGTTCTTCAAGGATGCGGATCTCATCATCCATTCGGGGGATGTGCTTTACCATGGGCCACGCAATCCCATGCTGGAGGATTACAATCCCGCAGGTCTGGCAGAGCGCATCAATACTTCGCCTGTGCCTGTCATCATCGCCAAGGGGAACTGTGATTCCGAGGTGGATGCCATGGTGCTGGAAGGTCCCGTTCAGACACCTTATGCCTACGTGATGATCGATGGATTCCGCATTGTGGCCACCCATGGGCACACGGTGGAGACCGATGCGGAGAAGGATGCCATGGCGAAGCAACTGAAGGCGGACCTCTTCATTAGTGGCCATATCCATACGAATGTGCTGGAAAAGCGTGGCAATACGATTTTCCTCAATCCCGGTTCCCCTGCCCTGTCCAAGCGGGAGGACAAGCGCTCCACGGTGGCGGTTTTGACGGATGAGAAAATCGAGATCGTGGACATTGACGATGGTGAGGTACTCATGGAACTGGAGATCGGGAAATGAGGGATCATCTGGTCAGGGCTGTGGCGGAAGGCGTTCGCGTCTATGGGGCTGTCACCACGGATCTGGTGAATGAGGGGATTTCCCGGCATGACTGCTATCCCGTGGCAGCGGCTGCACTGGGGAGGACCATGACGGGAGCTCTCCTTCTCGCGGCGAATCTCAAGAACAGGGAAGCCATCACCGTGAAATTCAGCGGGGATGGCCCCTTGGGAACCGTGACGGCAGATGCGACGCCGGAAGGCATTGTGCGTGGCTATGTGGGGAATCCCCATGTGGATCTTCCCCTGAATTCCCATGGGAAGATCGATGTGGGCGGCGGCGTAGGCAGAGGCCTTGTCTCCGTGACGCGGTTTACGGGACTCAAGGAGCCGGTCACGGGAAGCTGTGAGATCACGGACGGTGAGATTGCCAACGATCTGACGAGGTACCTTTTCCTGTCGGAACAGACGCCTTCCAGTGTGGGGCTTGGTGTTCTTGTGGGCAAGGACTTCGAGGCAGAGGCTGCCGGAGGTTTTTTCATCCAGCCCTTGCCGGATGCTACGGAGGATGTTCTCGCGCAGTTGGAGAAAAACCTTTCAGAGGTGAGATCCGTTTCCCATATGGTGGCCGCTGGCATGGATGCGAAAGCAATCGTGTCAGAACTCCTCCGGGGATTTCCTGCCGTGGATTACCTTGCGACGACAGAGCTTTCCTTCCGCTGCCAATGCTCAAAGAAGCGGATCGGGGAAGTCCTCTTGAGTCTGGGCAGGTCAGAACTGGAATCCCTGGCAGAGGACGGGCATGCCGAGGTATGCTGTCATTTTTGCGGGGAAAGATATCAGTTCAGCGGGGAAGAATTGAAGGCATTGCTGGAAATGCGCTGAATGCAGAGGAATATGGCAAAAGCCGGGCATTATTGAGAGCCTCTCGATAATGCCCGGCTTTTTGAAATTGTCAACTCATGAAAAGATCCAGTGTGCAAAAGGCGCTGCGATGAGGAGGCTGATGAAGGTCCTCTCAAGGAAGAGAAGGAAGAGCTCGGGAAGGCTCACGGGAATCTTTGAGCCGAGAATGAGCCCGCCGACCTCGGAGAGGTAGATGAGCTGGGTTACGGAGATGACCGCAACAATGAAGCGTGTCATGGGACTCGTGATGGTGCTGGCGGCGAGGATGGAGGGCGTGAACATGTCCGTGAACCCTACAATCATGGTCTTTGATGCCTCGGCGGCTTCCGGCACATCCAGGAATTGGAGCAGGGGCAGGAAGGGCATCCCAAGCACCTCGAATATGGTCGTGTTGTTTGCCAGTACGAGGGCGAGGGTGCCGATGCACATGACAACGGGGAGTACGCCGAACCACATGCCGGCTGCATTCTTGAAGCTGCTTTCAAGGAACTGTGCGGCTCCCTGATGCTCGCCGACGCGCTGGCGCGCAAGGGCAAGCCCGTATTGGATGGAGGAAGTGTACCCTTTAGGAAGGGTTTCGCCCATGGCCTTTCCGGGAACGAGGTATTCGTCCTTTTTGAAGGAGAGGGGCGGGATACGCGGCAGGAGAAGGGCACAGGCAACGCCGATCAGGCAGATGAGGAGATAGTAGGCACCGAAGTATTCCATGAGGCCGACCTGGGCAAGAACGACGATGCTGAAGGTGATGGAGACGGCGGAAAAGGTTGTGGCGATGATGGCTGCCTCGCGCTTGGAATAGTAACCGCTCTCGTACTGGTTTGCGGTCAGCATGACCCCCAGAGTTCCATCGCCGATCCATGAGGTGATGCAGTCAACGGCGGCGCGCCCCGGAATGGTGAAGAGGGGACGCATGACCTTCGTGAGCAGTGCGCCGATGAATTCCAGAAGACCGAAGTCCAGCAGAAGGGGCAGAAGAAGACCTGCCAGGAGAAAGATGACGACGAGGATGGAGAGCAGGTCGCCCAGGACGAAGCCCCCGGCATCCCCGCAGGTAATCATGTGGAGAATCCCTTCGTTTCCGTCCTCTGCATCAATGCCAAGGTAGGTGAGCCAGATGAAGACTGCGCCGACCAGGCGGATGATTGCCCATACCGCTGTTGTTGAGAAGGTGCTGTGTATGATGGGATAGCTTGTGATGAACGTTGGAGTCCTGAGGGAAGCAAGGCCCAGGATGGCAGAAACTGTGACGATGATGACACAGAGGATCGGCAGGAAATCACCGATGCACTGGCTGATGAGGTCAGCAATGATCTTCACGACCACGGTCCAGCTTCCGTTGTACTGGATGGGAATCATGAAGAGGAAAATGCCGATGATCGAAGGAAGGAGGAATCCCGCGAGAGATCCCTGTTTCTTTGTTTGTTCCATGCTGTGGTCTCCCTTGTGGTGTTATAGTTGGGGTGTGCTGGTAATAAAACAAGCTGCTTAACTCGGTTAAGCAGCTTGTTTTATGATATATCAGCTTCTGATATTATATGCGCAAATAACCAGAATTTGGGATTAAAGAGCACGCTGAACCTTACCGGAACGCAGGCAGCGCGTGCAGACGTTTACGCGTTTCACTTCGCCGTCAACAACCGCACGTACGCGCTGAATGTTCGGCTTCCAGACGCGCTTGGTCTTCAAATGGGAGTGGCTGACGTTCATGCCAGACTGCTTCCCCTTTGCGCAGATTTCGCAAACACATGCCATGTGTTACACCTCCTGTCTAGTATACGAAGGATAAAATATCCACAAACGCAACGCATATATTTTAGCATAATGAAAGATTGTATGCAAGCAAAAACCTGGATTTTGCAAAAAAAACTCTTTTTTTTGATGTTTTGGTGTATAATAGGGAGAAAGGTTTTTCTAGGAGGCTGATATTATGATATTCGAGACGGATTTTGGATATGCATGTATGCACCTGTATCTGGTGCTCCATCCGAAGAAGTCGAGCGCCTATGACCCGACGACAGAGGGATATATCTCCGATGAGGAGGAATCACGGCTGCATCATTTTGCGGAGTTCATCCGCTATCGCCAGAAATTGGAGGATTCCTGGACGGGAATGCGCGATGGGGGAATGAGCAGGGCCGAGGTAGAGAAAGTGATTGCAGATATAGCGGAGGAAGGCTGGCAGGACTTCACGAAGCGCTTTGTTGATAATGTGAAGGGCGAGATGCTGTTTGACGATGATGATCTCCCCAGAGTGTTCAAGGAATTCATGACAGATGTGCGTCGCATCTGCAGTCGGCCCCATACACAGCTGGAGCGGGAGATTGCGAAATCCATGGCGAGCCAGGTGAGGCTTCATGCCGAAAAGTAACCTGACCACCCTCTGCTATGTGGAGCAGGATGGGAAATATCTTATGATGCATCGCATAAAGAAGGAAAATGACATCAACAAGGATAAGTGGGTCGGCATCGGAGGGCACTTTGAGCCGGATGAGTCCCCGGAGGAATGCCTCCTGCGGGAGGCAAAAGAGGAAACGGGGCTGGAACTCCTTTCCTATCAACTGCGCGGCATTGTCACGTTCTTGTCTGACGCATGGCAGACGGAGTATATGTTCCTCTATACGGCAGACCGTTTTTCCGGTGAGCTTGGGGAATGCAGGGAAGGCGTGCTCGAGTGGGTGCGGAAGGATAAAGTCTGTGAACTGCCGATATGGGAAGGGGACAAGATATTCTTTCGCTTGCTGGCAGAGGATAGAGGCTTTTTCTCCCTGAAACTTCGCTATGTCGGGGACAGGCTTGTGGAGAAGGCTCTGGATGGAGTGGAGTTTTGATTTTGCCTTTGGCAAAATTTGAACAATGCGTTATGACAGGACAAGCCTGTCGAAACGTTAATTTGTATATTTTGCCTTTGGCAAAATCTGAACAATGCGTTATGACAGGACAAGCCTGTCGAAACGCAATAATGTATATTTTGCCCTTGGCAAAATTTGAACGCCTGCGTTATAATAAGCTCATTGGTTGTGGGAGGTATGGATTGCATATCGTATTGATTGAACCGGAAATACCGGGAAACACTGGGAATATTGCCCGCCTTTGTGCTGCTACGGGGATTGAGCTTCATCTTGTGAAGCCTCTGGGATTTTCGACGGATGACAAATATCTGAAACGTGCCGGGCTGGATTATTGGCATCTGGTCAAGGTGCATTATCATGAGAATTTCGCGGAGGTTTTGGCATCATATCAGGGTCACGGTTTCCACTACTGCTCGACAAAGGCCCCGCGTTCCTATACGGAAGCATCGTACACGCCGGAGGATATGCTCGTATTTGGCAAGGAGACGGCGGGGATACCGGAGGATATCCTTTCGGCCCATTGGGAATCCTGTGTCCGGATTCCCATGATTGCAGAGGCGAGATCCTTGAATCTTTCCAATGCGGTTGCGGTTGTTGCCTATGAGGCGCTCCGGCAGCAGGGATTCCCCGGTTTGATGGAAAATGGTCCCGGGCTGGCTTTATAATTATGCGTGAGAGGATTGTTGTCATGCCAATAAACGAAAATTTTGTGTCAAAGATAAAGGAAGTTCTGGTCTCAGGACAGCTTATGCTCAATGAACCGATGAAGGATCATACGACCTTCAAGATTGGGGGGCCTGTCGATTATTTGATTTTGCCTGCCTCTGTCACAGAGGTGCAGCAAGTGTTTATCCTGTTGAAGGAGTACGGGATTCCCTACACTGTTTTGGGCAATGGGTCCAATGTTCTGGTGAGGGACAAGGGCGTGCGTGGTGCCATCGTGAAATTCAATTCTCCCTTTTCCGGTATCCGCCTGGAAGAGAATCGCATCTTTGCCGGAGCGGGTGCATCCTTGAAGGATGTGTCCCTTTTTGCCGCTGAGCATGGCCTCACGGGGATGGAGTTTGCCATCGGGATTCCCGGCAGTGTGGGCGGAGCGGTATTCATGAATGCGGGTGCCTATGACGGTGAGATGAAGAACGTGGTATATAGGGTCCGCTCCGTGGCAGAGGATGGCAGTTTGCATGAGATGGAGGCTGCGGATCTGGATCTGGGCTATCGTCATAGCATTTTCCAGACAAATGGCCATGCCATTTGTGAAGTGGAGCTGAAGCTCGTTGGTGGGGAAGGATCAACCATCCGCATGAAGATGGCAGACCTTACCAGAAGGCGGGAACAGCGGCAGCCCTTGGAGATGCCGAGCGCCGGCAGTACCTTCAAACGTCCCACGGGATATTTTGCAGGAACCCTCATCGACCAGACGGGGTTGAAGGGACTGAAGGTAGGCGGTGCGCAGGTTTCGGAGAAGCATGCGGGATTTGTTGTCAATACCGGGAATGCGACAGCGGAAGATGTGCTGGCGCTTATCTCAGAGGTACAGAAACGGGTATACGAGAAGCATGGGGTAAAGCTTTATCCGGAGGTCAGGATTATCGGTGAAGAGTAAAAACGCGGCATTGTCCGCGTTTTTTTTCTTTGGCATTCATGCTGATATCAGAAAATTATGGTATAATAAAAGAAAGTATATCTTCAAAAGGTGGGAATGCTATGAGGATGAGTTTTCTTGGCGCAGCGCATATGGTGACGGGTTCCTGCTATCTTATTGAGACGAATGACAAGAAATTTCTTGTGGATTGCGGCATGTTTCAGGGCGCGAAGCGCATACGGGAATTGAATTACGAGGAGTTCTCCTTTTCCCCGGCAGAACTTGACTGTGTGGTTCTGACCCATGCGCATGTGGATCATTGCGGCCTCATCCCAAAGCTTTGCAAGGAGGGGTTCAAGGGAGATGTCTATGCCACGAAGGTGACCTGTGACCTGGCCAAGATCATGCTGCCGGACTCTGCCTACATACAGCAGTCGGATGCGGAGATGCTGAACCGCAAGGGCCGGCGCCGGGGGGATGCCCCGATTGAGGTCCTTTATTCCGTGGATGATGCACAGGATGCGCTCAATCATTTTGTGCCGGTATCCTATGACGATACCATTGCCATTTTTGACCATGTGAATGTGACCTTTCGCGATGCAGGGCATATCATAGGTTCCGCCATTCTGGAAATCGAGGTGACCGAGGGAGGGAAGACCTCGCGTCTGGTGTTTTCCGGCGATTTGGGGCAGCCGGACCAGCCCATCCTTCGCGACCCCTCCATCCTGCACGGCGCGGATTTCCTTGTGATTGAGTCTACCTATGGGGATCGTCTGCATAAGCTTTATGATAAGGAAACGGCCCTGCTGGAAATCATCAACGATACCATGGACCGGGGAGGAAATCTCGTCATTCCCGCTTTTGCAGTGGGGCGCACCCAGACACTGCTTTATTACTTCTATAAATTATGGAAGGAAGGACGCCTGGACAGCGATATCCCCATCATCCTCGACAGCCCACTGGCCATTGCGGCAACCCATGTATTCCTGCAAAATATGCATGTGTTTGACGAGGAAACCATGCGGTTGCTCAATAGCGGGGAAAAGTTATTGCAGTTCCCGCAGCTTCATGTCTGCGAGACAGCAGCGGAATCCAGGGCGCTCAACAGTGAGGAGGGCTCTGCCATCATCCTGTCGGCAAGCGGTATGGCGGATGCGGGGCGTATCCTTCATCATCTCAAGCATAATCTCTGGCGGCCGGAATCCACAATACTCTTTGTGGGCTATCAGGCGGAGGGGAGCATGGGAAGGCGCCTCATCGATGGGATCAAGCGCGTCAGGGTTTTGGGCGAGGAAGTTGTCGTGCGTGCAAAAATACAGTCCATGGACGGTTTTTCTGCCCATGCGGATGCCCATCAGATCCTGGACTGGGTATCCCATCTGGAATCTCCCAAGCCTGCCAAGGTATTCATTGTCCATGGTGAGGCACAGGCGCAGGAAGCGCTCAAGGAGCAGTTTGACAAGAAGCTGGCCTTGGAGTCGTATATTCCCTTCCGGGGGGATGCCGTAAAGATCCATGGCCGCGCCTCGGAGATCATCAAGTCCAACATTCCCCAGGTGTCTGTGGAAATGGAAATGGAAGATGTGCTCAAGGATTTCGATGCCGAGTACCGCCAGATGAGGCGCAAACTCATGCACATCGTAATGCGTCAGCCAAAGCTCATGGAACCCATTATCAAAGGCCTTACAAAAGCCCGCAATTATGTGCGCAAGGTATTTGCTGCGTATAATATTTGATGGAAACGGAGGGCGTTTGGATATGCAAGCAGTCTGTGGGCTTTGCCCGCATCATTGCCATCTTTCGGAAGGGCAGACGGGATTCTGCCGGGCACGGAAGAATGTGGGGGGCAAGGTCCTTTCCATCAATTATGGAAAACTGACCTCTTTGGCATTGGATC
Source organism: uncultured Veillonellaceae bacterium (assembly GCA_902801565.1). Taxonomy (GTDB): domain Bacteria; phylum Bacillota; class Negativicutes; order Selenomonadales; family Selenomonadaceae; genus UBA3796. The sequence goes on from CADCIX010000010.1 coordinate 37,828, forward strand.
CCATAGAAAAAAAGCCCCTGGCCCGTTTTCATCCGGGCAGCTATATCCTCTCCGTGGGGAGCTTTGGATGCAATCTGCGTTGCCCTTTCTGCCAGAACCATGAAATTTCCCAGGCGGATGAACGGTTTCCTGTGCAGGAGATCACTCCCGAAAAATTGGTGGAACTTGCCGGGGAGCTTTCCCGAAAGGAGCAGGGGAATCTTGGAGTGGCCTTTACTTACAATGAGCCCCTCATTGGCTTTGAGTTTGTGAGGGATACCTCAAAACTGCTTCAGGCAGCTGGCCTTTCTGCGGTGCTGGTGACGAATGGAACGATTGAGGAGGCACCGCTTCAGGAACTCTTGCCCTTCATTGATGCAATGAACATCGATCTGAAAGCATTTTCCGAGGAGTTTTATCGATGGGTTCATGGGGATCTTTCTACGGTCAAAAGAACCATTGCCATGGCAGCATCATCCTGTCATGTAGAGGTGACAACGCTGGTGATACCAGGGAGAAACGACAGCCTGGAGGAGATGGAGGAAGAGGCGGCATGGATTGCCTCGCTGAGTCCTGACATTCCTCTTCACATCAGTCGTTACTTCCCACGCTGGCAGTGGATGGAGCCGGCCACGGAAGTGCGACGCATCTATGAGCTTTGCCGTGTGGCAGGAAAATATTTAAAGTTTGTTTACTCAGGGAACTGTTGATTTTCCAATTCTATGGAAGGTATTCTTTCTTGCATGTCGAATAAAAATAATGTATTAGGCATTGGAATGGCTTTTGGAAGGAGATGGTGAGATAAAAGTATGAAGTCAAAATCTTTGGAACGGTTTTATCGGGAATTGCTCTCTGTTGACTGGGAAGCGCGGCTTCGTGCATACTCGGCCATAGAGCAGGATCTCAAGTCGCGTGGTTGCTATGAGCTGAACGATGATCGGTGGGAAGACATGAAACTCCTGGTGGGACAGGTCATTTCCATTCATTTCAAGAAACATGTGCCAAGGGATCTGGAAGACTTCGAGGAGAAGCTGTCACAGCTTTATCTCCGCCTGATAGGACCGCTTCGTATGGATCACAGTATCGGATATTTGGACAGCATGCAACTTCTGATTGATATTTATGATGACGATGATCACGCTGCACGTGACGATATCCATCGTTTCTTTTCAACGCAGGGGATGGAGGGCCCGCGGGAGGACGAGACCGTCCTTGGGAATCTTTTCCGCTGTTATGAGCTTATGATGCAACAGGTCAAGGAGCGTTCGGCCTGTGCCACGATATGATGCAAGCGGGCGGCTGTTGGTCAACAGCCGCTTTTCTTGAAAATGCAGGGAGGGAGACACATGGCAGATAAGTTGTGGCGCACCTGCCGTTTGATGATCAATGGATTGGCGCATAAAGTGCAATACAACCAGGAAACCATTGATTCCCTATTTTTGCCCTTTTTGCGGCGGATGACGAACCTGCAGCAGAAAAAGGGGCAGAGATTCCTGGTATATCTGGCAGCGCCGCCGGGGACAGGGAAATCCACGCTGGCCTTGCTTTTAGAAAAATTGTCGCAGATGGGGGATGGCATCGAGCAGATCCAGGCTGTGGGGCTGGATGGGTTCCATTATCATTCGGATTACATTGCCAGTCATTCTGTGGAACGGGACGGGAAAAAGATTCCCATGGCGATGGTGAAGGGCTGTCCGGAGACCTTCGATGTGGATCGTCTGAAGGAAAAATTGCAGGCCGTGAAGACGGAGGATGTGCGCTGGCCTGTCTATGACCGCCGCCGCCATGATGTGGTGGAGGAAGTGGTCACTGTCCGTCGGAACATCATCCTGCTGGAAGGAAATTGGCTGCTTTTGCGGGATGCAGGATGGGAGGATATCTATTCCTTTGCGGACTATACGCTGTTCATCACGGCACACGCCGGTGACCTCAAGGATCGTTTGATCCAGAGGAAAATACGGGGCGGCATGACGCAGCGGGAGGCGGAAAGCTTCTATGAGAGGAGCGACAAGCTGAATGTGGAAAGGGTTCTGCGCCAGTCGTGGCTGGCCCAGGAGACGTGGCGTCTTCTGTCTGACGGGGATTATGTATTGCAGGCCGATGCGCCAAAACCCGTCCAGATGGTGAACAGGTCATCCCTCTGGAAAAAGCCCGATGTGCGGCGCAGCGAGGATGACATCATGATTGACCGCATACAGCAACAATTGGCTGCTTATCATGCACAAGGGAAGGATGATTATGCGGAAGGCTACAGCGAGGGCATGGCGGCGGCCCGAAGGGATATCCTGCGGAATCTCTACAACAGTGGAAGGATGAGCAGCAAGGAGCTTCTGTCTACCTTTGAACTGGCACCGGAAGACCTGGCAGATATCCTCATGCGCGACAAGGCATAGAAAAAAGGCCGTTGGGGAATTCCCCGAAACGGCCTTCCTTGTGAGGACGTATGTTATTTTGCATCGAAGAGCGGAAGGGACTCAAGAAAGATGATGTCCTTGCGTTTTGCGGCATCACCTTCCGCCAATACAGCGGCCTCGCCGATGACCTTGCCGCCGGCTTTTTCCGCAAGTTCCCGCAGGGCTTTCATGGAACCGCCCGTGCTGATGACATCGTCGATGAGGAGGACATTCTTTCCCTTGATGCGCTCAATGTCGGCATCCATCAGGCATAAGATCTGTTTTCCTTTTGTGGTGATGGATTCATCGTCGACAACCAAAGGGTTCTCCATGTAGGCCTTGATGGATTTGCGGGCGGTGATGTACCATTTCATGCCCATCTGACGAGCCAGCTCACCGACGAGGGGAATGCCCTTTGTTTCTGCAGTCATGAGGATTTCCGTTTCGGGGGGAATCCGTTTGGCAAGTTCCTTTGCGCAGTTCTCCACGAGTTCCACGTCGCCCAATATGACGAAAGCGGCAATGGCCAGCTTATCAGAGATGTTCAGTATCGGCAACGACCTTGTACAGCCTGCTACATGTAATTCATAAGCTCTGTCTGACATTGATTGCACCTCGCATAATTTTTTTAGGAAGTATTGTTTTCCTTATATCATAATCATTATACTATTTTTTACATGAAACAGTCAAAATATTTTTATTCTCGTGTGAATGGGGGACGAGGGGATGAAACTCATTTCTTGGAATGTCAACGGATTGAGGGCCTGCCTCAAGAAAGGGTTCATGGAATCTTTCGGCGCGCTGGGGGCGGATATCTTTGCACTTCAGGAAACGAAGATGCAGCCGGGGCAGGCGATCCTGGAATTGTCCGGGTATCAGCAGTACTGGAACAGCGCGGAAAAAAAGGGCTATTCCGGCACGGCGGTATTCACGCGCATTCCCCCTCTTTCGGTGTCCTATGGCCTTGGGATCGAGGAACACGACCATGAGGGACGCGTGATTGCGCTGGAATTTCCTGAGTACTATTTCGTGACGGTGTATACACCGAATTCAAAGCGTGCACTGGAGCGTCTCGAATACCGCATGGTATGGGAGGATGCCTTCCGGGAGTATCTTCTGGAGCTCGACAAGAAAAAGCCTGTCATCGTTTGCGGGGATCTCAATGTGGCCCATGAGGAGATCGACTTGAAGAACCCAAAGACAAACCATCGGAATGCCGGTTTCACGGACGAGGAACGTTCAAAATTCACACAGCTCCTGCAGGCCGGCTTTTCGGATACCTTTCGGAAGCTCTATCCGGACAGGGCCGGCATCTACACCTGGTGGTCCTATCTCCGCAAGGCAAGGGAAACGAATGCGGGATGGCGCATCGATTATTTCGTGGTGTCTGACCGCCTCATGGAGAAGGTGGAGGATGCCACGATCCACAATGAGATTTTCGGCAGCGACCATTGTCCTGTAGGGCTTTTGCTGAAATAAGGAATTGACAGGAGAGCGGCATCGTGCTAAACTAAAAATATAAAGGAGAAGTGTACCTTGATGGAGGTACGATACAGGATGTAAAAGAATGATTCTATGGATGGAAGGAGAATGACTTATGGCTTATACGATTTCATCGATAGCGAACAACACATATTCCATGTTGAATTTCGCAGCGAATAATGGAACATCCCTTTTCGGCAGCCAGTCCAGCCAAAAGTCGGACAGCATTTCGACAATGTGGAACAATTATGCGAATTCGCAAAACAGTTCCTCCGGCCTTACGGCCCTGAATGTCTACAATGTGAAGTCCAGCGCGGCAGAGGTGCTGAACTCTTACGATAGTGCCAAGAAGGAGTTCAACACGGAGTACAAGTCGACGATGGATGATCTCTCCAAGGCAGTGAAGTCTGTCAATTCCACGAATTTCGAGGTTGGCGAGGATGCACTGACAAAGACGACGTCCACTACGACGGACAAGGATGGCAAGACGACCACCACCACGAAGCTCAACATGAGCGATGACCTCAAGACTGCCGTGAAGAACGTGCAGAATCTCGTGGACAAGTACAATGATGCCATCGATCTCTTCAAGGGGAGCGAATCCCTTTCGAACCGCATGAAGAACATGAGCACGATGTTTTCCGACACGAAGTATCGTTCAGAGAACTATGCCAGCATCGGCATCACGGTGGGAAAAGATGGAGCTTTGTCGGTGGATGAGGAGAAGCTGGCGGATGCGATTGTATCCTCTCCTGACAAGGTATCCCGCATCATCGGCAAGGAGGGCCTGGCAGGAAAAGCGGAGTCCCATATGCAGATTGCCAATTCCCAGCAGGACAAATTGTTCCCGTCGGTGAGCTCCATGTTCGGTTCGCAGTTGAAGACAGCACAGGCCTATACGGGAACCGGCCTTCTCAGCATGAGCCATTACGCGAATGTTGGAAATCTCTTCAGCATGTATTTCTAGAATAATTGCTTGACTGCCCCGGCAGGTTCTGTCGGGGCAGTTTTTTGGTGCAAGACTATGGATATATATCTATATTTGTCCGATGCTAACGAGCGCTAAGACTCCCGCCTTTAAAGCGGGAGATAAGCGCTCGTAAAGCCCTGGGTAAATTCGACTAAATTCAGTGGGAGTCTAAAACTCCCACTGAATAAGTCTCATTTTATTATTTGGGAGGAAAGTATTTTGCCAGTCACAACAGAGGAACTCAATCAGGAGATAAAGAAGCGGCGCACCTTTGCCATCATTTCCCATCCGGATGCAGGAAAGACGACCCTGACGGAGAAGCTCCTGCTCTACGGAGGGGCCATCCATCTTGCGGGTTCCATCAAATCCCGAAAGACGCAGCGCCATGCGGTCTCCGACTGGATGGAGATCGAGAAGCAGCGTGGCATCTCGGTGACCTCGTCGGTGCTGCAGTTCGACTACGATGGCTGCCGCATCAACATCCTTGACACGCCCGGGCACCAGGATTTCAGTGAGGATACCTATCGCACACTCATGGCGGTGGACAGCGCTGTCATGATCATTGACGTTGCAAAGGGTGTCGAGGCCCAGACGAAGAAGCTGTTCAAGGTTTGCAAACAGCGGGGGATTCCCATTTTCACCTTTGTGAACAAGCTGGACCGCTTCGGCAAGGCTCCTTTGGATTTGATGGATGAGATTGAGCAGGTGCTGGGAATCCGTTCCTATCCCATGAATTGGCCCATTGGTGTGGATGGCAAGTACATGGGCGTCTACGACCGCCAGAAGGACAGGGTGGAGCTTTTTGCCGAGGATATCACCCATGGGCAGGAGGAACGGGCATCGGAGATCTTTGCCCTGGACGATCCTGCCATGAAGCAGCGCATAGGGGAGGAAGCCTGTGAGACCCTTCTGGATGATATCGACTTGCTGGATGAGGCGGGGGAGGACTTTGACCTGGACAAGGTAGCTGCCGGTGAGCTCACTCCCATGTTCTTCGGTTCCGCCATGACGAATTTCGGCGTGCAGAACTTTTTAGAGGAATATATACGTTTGGCGCCGCCCCCGGCACCGCGGAAATCGTCGGACGGGCTTATCCAGCCGAATGATACGAAATTCTCTGCTTTTGTCTTCAAGATCCAGGCGAACATGAACCCGGCGCATCGTGACCGGCTCGCCTTTATCCGCATTTGTTCCGGGAAGTTCGAGCGCAATATGGATGTGTATCATCATAAATCGGACAAGGTGGTGCGGCTGGCCCAGCCCCAGCAATTCCTTGCGCAGGACCGCCAGATCATCGACGAGGCATGGCCTGGGGATATTGTCGGGCTTTTTGATCCAGGCATCTTCGGCATCGGCGATACAATCTGCGACGAGGGGCATAAGTTCGACTTCGAGGAGTTCCCGGTGTTCCCGCCGGAGAAGTTTGCGCGGGTGCAGGCAAAGGATACCATGAAACGCAAGCAGTTTGTCAAGGGAATCGAGCAGCTTACCCAGGAGGGGGCAATCCAGCTCTTCCAACAGGCCGGTGCCGGAACGGAATCCTATATTGTCGGCACCGTGGGGACCTTGCAGTTCGAGGTGTTGGAGTACCGTCTGAAGAACGAGTACAATGTGGATATCATCATGCAGATGCAGCCCTTCGAGGTGGCCCGGTGGCTGGCCTGGGAGGATGGAAGTGAGGTGGTTCCCTCCGGACTCCGCGGCATAGATCGCGGCATGTTCGTCTATGACCGGAAGCAGAATCCTGTTTTGCTGGTGAACAACGAGTGGGCCCTGGGGTGGATTACGGACAATAACCCCAAGCTCCTTTTGAACCATGTTCCCTTTGACCGGAAAGAAGCATAAAAAGATGCCAATGCCTACTGGATTTTGCAAGGCATTGGCATTTTTTCAGAAGTATAGCTGCTTCATGTCCCGGACGATCTGCTCCAGATTGTTGGGCAGGAAGTGGATGTTGTAGCCGATGAAGAGTGGCGAGGTGGCAAAGCGGGGCATGACCTTTGCGAAAAACCTGTCCCCATCGTGGTAGAAGAAGATGTTATAGCTGTTGCAGCGTTTGTTGAAATGGTGCATTATGTAGTCCACGGAAATCTGCAGGAAGTCGGCAAGGGTGTCGAGGTCGGCTCCCTCCTTGGGAACGATGTTGAGCTCGCCAAAGCCGACGCGGGGGCAGGTGGAGGCGTTGAGGGTGATGCCGTTCCGTTGGCAGATGACCATTCCCTCGAATTCCCTTGGGGAGAAGAGGAGTTCGGAGTTTAGGTCAGAAAAGCCGATGAGCTGCATGTGGGGATGGCGGATCGTCCCTCCTGACAAGGGCCCGTAGTTCTTGAAGAAAAGAACATCCTTATATTTTCCTGAGGTAAGCATGCGCTTCCAATGGTGCAGACTGAAGCGGATCAGGCGGTGCATGTGTTCAGCCGTGTAATCCGGCATATCGGCATGGCAGATGTGTCCCTCGATGATGACGAACTGGTCCGCGCCCTCGATGACGTTGTACTTGTTGCGGAGCAGGATGATATCGCCCTCGGTGGCGATGATATCCGTGAGATGCTCCACATCACAGAAGGGGCAGTCTGCTTTCCTGTTGATGATGTTTTCCGGCTTCTGGCTTCCCAAGGTTACATCGAAGCCGATGAGGTTGATGTCCATAGAGAACTCCTTTGAGATGACGGGATTCCCCGTCGAAACTTTAATCGGTATATTTTGCCCTTGGCAAAATTGGAACAATGAGTTATGACGGAAAAATTCCGTCGAAACGTAAATCTGAATGTTTTGCCCTTGGCAAAACTTGAACAATGCGTTATGACGGGATTCCCCGTCGAAACTTTAATCGGTATATTTTGCCCTTGGCAAAATTGGAACAATGAGTTATAATTGCATTCGTTGATATGTAGCTGATTACTCGGTTTATCTTATTATATAAGCAATGCGGCTTTTTTGCAAAAAGAAGTCGATAAAGCTAGGACGGTGTTTTCGATTAGCAGCCAAAACGGTTCGGACAAGAAGGCCAGCAAGGGAGAGTCGTTCCTGAAGGGGACGCTCATCCTCACCGTCGCTGGGTTTGTGGTCAAGGTCATCGGGTCCCTCAACTGGATTTTTGTTTCCCGTATCCTTGGCGGTGAGGGAATCGGCCTTTACCAGATGGCCTTCCCCATCTATTTTTTTGCAATGACGGTTTCCCAGGCAGGGGTTCCGGTCGCCATATCCATCATCACGGCAGAGCGTGTGGCTCTCAAGGACATCTATGGCGCAAAGCGGGTCTTTCGTATCTCCATGGCGTTGATGCTTGTCACGGGACTGGTGTTCTCGTTCCTGACGTATTTCGGCGCGCAATGGCTCATCGACTGGCACTTCATCCGCGATCCCCGCGCCTATATGTCCATGGTGGTACTGGCTCCTACCGTGTTCTTTGTGACGTTTCTTGCAAGTTCCCGCGGCTACCTGCAGGGCTGGCAGCGCATGACACCCACGGCGGTTTCCCAGATCGTGGAGCAGATTTTCCGCGTCATCACGATGATCGTGCTGGCGAATCTTTTGTTGCCCTGGGGATTGGAATATGCTTCGGCAGGCGCGAGCCTCGGTGCTTTGGCGGGTGCGGTGACAGGTCTTATCGTGCTCGTCTATTACCATATCCGGTTGGACAGGGATATTGAACGGGATTATGGGCATGTGCTGGAGCCGACGCCGGAAACCAAAGGTGAGACGAGCTGGCAGATCATCAAGCGTATCTTTGCGTTGTCCTTGCCCGTGTCGGCAGCAAGCATCATGTTGCCGGTGGTTTCCAACCTGGACCTCATGATCGTGCCGCAGAGGCTGGAGGTTGCAGGCTATTCCGTCAACCAGGCCACGGAGCTTTTCGGTTATCTTACGGGCATGGCGGTTCCCCTGGTGAACCTGGCCACGATCCTTACGGCTTCCATGGCCATGAGCATCGTGCCGGCGATTTCCGAGGCGCGGGCATTGAAGCAGAAGGACAGGGTTTACAGCCAGACGGCTTCTTCTGTGCGCATATCCAATTTCGTATGCTTTCCGGCCTTTGTGATTGTGTTCGTGTTAGCGACGCCCATTGCGTCCTTGATCTACAACGCACCGGGAGCCGGTCCCGCCGTGATGATCTCTGCCGTGAGCATTGTGCTCCTGGGCTTGCATCAGGTGTCGACAGCCGTCCTGCAAGGCCTGGGCCATACGAAGATTCCCATGGTGAACATGGTCTTGGCGGCGGTGGCGAAGGTCATACTGAACTGGACCTTGACTGCCCAGCCCTGGCTGGGAATCATGGGAGCTGCCTGGGCGACGGCAGCGGATATGGGCGTGGCGGCGTTTATCAATCTCTACTTTATTTATCGGTACATCGGTTATCGTATTGAGATTCCCCAGCTTCTGAAGACTGTGGGAGCAGCCGCGGTCATGGCCGTCTCGGTGAAGTTTTTCTATGATTTCACCATGGCGCAGTGGGCCATGGGAACGTTTTCTACCTTTGGGGCGGTCTTTGTTGGCTGTGTCGTCTATCTGGTGACCCTTGTTCTCATCGGCGGCATCCGTGAGGAGGATGTTCAGCGCATCCCGATGATCGGGAAGTTTTTCATTCGCGGCTTGCGCCGGATCGGCGTCTTCAAGTCTCGGGAGGGTTGATGATGAAGCGGCTGGTTCTCGTCTATAATCCCGTGTCGGGGCATGCGACCTTCAAGAACAGGCTGGACTGGATCATTGAGGCCTTTCAGAAGCGCGGCTTCATGCTTCTCATCTATCGGACACAGAGGGACAATACCGATGCTTTCGTGGACTTTGTGCGCGAGGCGCAGGCGGAGGGACTTCTGATTGCCGGTGGTGATGGGACCTTGCATGAAATGGTCAATCTGCTGCTGAAGGCTGGCATCCATCTGCCTGTTGCCATCATCGGCAGCGGTACTTCCAATGACTTTGCATCTTACCTGCGGATCAATGAAGACCTGGAAGCCTATTTTGACTGCATTGCATCAGGAAAGACGCGCTGGGTGGATCTTGGCAGGGTCGAACAGGAGTATTTCGTCAATGTGGCGAGTGCAGGAATGATGACTGCCATTGCCCATGAGGTGGATGCGCGGCTTAAGAATGCCATGGGAAAGATGGCGTATTACCTGAAAGGGCTGGGGGAGATCCCGAAATTTCGGGCGATGCCTTTGACACTTGTTGCGGATGGCGTGGAGCATGAGATGGAGGCCTTTCTGTTCGTTATCACCAACAGCCCGGTGGTGGCGAGCATGAAGAATGTGTCAGACGAAGTCAGGGTGGACGACGGGAAACTGGATTTTCTTGCTGTGAAGAAGTGCAGTGTGGCGGAACTCATGAAAATAACGGCAGATCTCATTGCGGGAAAGCCTGTGACCTCGAAGAAGGGCGTTTTCCATATCCAGGCAGAGGAGTTCACTGTCTCTGCTGCAGAGGACATACTCAGCGATCTGGACGGGGAACTGGGACCGAGATTGCCCCTGCATGTGGAAACTGTGGCAAAGGCGCTGGAAGTATACTGTATGTGACTCTTTCATGGACGGAATTATCAGAAGGGGACATAGACGGGAGAGATCAGGAAATCCTTTCCAAACCTTGAAATCTGTGGCCGGCATAATTCCTGGAGGTCGGAGGCGAGGAAGTCGAGGCGCAGCATTCTCTGCAATGGCGTGAGAACCTCCGGCTGAAGGTGCATCTCCTTGCCCGTGAGGAAATGGCTGGCCTTGGTGATGAGAGGGAGAGTTCCCTTGGCTTTTATCCGGCTGAGGAGTTCCCTGCCCTTGTCATCGAAGGATAGCACCCTTGCGTATTGGGGACCAAGACGGTCGGCCTCGGCGCATTGTTCTTTAGTGGAGCCGATGAGAAGATGGGGAACGATACGCTGGATCCGGCTTTTGGGATATCGTTTGCTGGCGGTTTCCTGAATGATTTCTTCGAGGGAATGCGTTCTTTGGATGGATGCAAGCAGGCGGTTTTCCAATCCCTCGTTGATGCCTTGGATTTCCTGGAGCTGTCTGGGATTCATGGTGCAGAGTCTTGTAAGAAAAGGACGATACAGCAGATCGTTGTTTGCAAGTAACATATGCTGCTTCAGGCATGGAAGGGAAGTTTCGGGCAGGACCCGTGCCAGTGCAGTCCAGTCGGGCGTGGTTTTTCGGAGTTCCCTTCGGATGGCGGAAGCACTGGCGATGCTTTCTTGCACGGATGTGTCATGGTAGCCTGTTCCATGCCTTTTTATGGGGAAGACGGTCATCCTGCTTTTTGTGAGATGGAGGGTGCGAAAATATTCCATGGCGAGGATGGTGTTGGGCTGCTTTAAAAGGGATTCCTCTATACCGAGGCTTTCCGAAAGGGCGGAGGTCAGCGCTGCGGCATAGGATTTCCCTTCGCGGACAGCGACGTGGAGTTTTTCCTGTACATCCTCTGTGTCGATGAGCCGGGCAGCTTTTTGGAGTTTTTCCGGGGCATCTCCTTCCATTCCGAAGGCGATCTCATTGACGATGCCAAGCCGTTCCAGGAGCAAGATGGCACCACGTGCGAAGTCCTGGGCACTGCGCACGGCAAAGGCAAAGGGAAGCTCCAGCACGAGATTGCAGCCGCCCTGCACAGCCATTTGTGCCCGCTGCCATTTGTCGAGGATGGCGGCTTCGCCCCGCTGGGTGAAACTTCCGCTCATGACAGCGAGGATTGCGGCATCGGGGAATTTGCGCCGCACCTCTTTGAGCATATAGGCGTGTCCCTTGTGAAAGGGATTGTATTCGGCAATGATGCCAATGACTCGCATATGGTCTGCCTCCCATGGATGTTGTTCAATACACCATCCTAGTTTAGCAAAAATTACTTGGGTTGGAAAGAAAAAGCATTGGTCAAGGCAGGATTTGTTGCTTTCGTCAAGAAATATGTTAAGAAGACAAGCATTCTGTTGTGTTTGTGTTTTCAAATAGACATGGGAGCTGAGATTATGGGCAGACAGTTGAAACTGAAATTATTGTTTGTTCTCGGAGTACTGCTTCTTCTGGGAATCGGCGGAATCTATTGGTATCTGGCCGTGTATACCAAGACGCCGGAGTATTCTATGCAGATGATACAGAACGCTATGGAAAGGCATGACAAGGCAAAGTTCCATAAGTACGTGGATATCGATCTTGTTCTGGATGGCGCATACGATGATCTGGTTTCGGGGCTCATGGATGCGGGGCAGCCGATGTCACAGGAAACAAAGGCCGCTGTGGGGGATATCGTTAAAGTCATGAAGGCACCGTTGATCACGAGTTTCAAAACGGCGATTGACCAGTATGTGGAAACCGGAAGCTGGGATGGGATTGGAACGGAAGATGGATTGCCGGAAGATTCCATGGATTTCCATCAGGCATTGTTGAAATCCGGTCTCAAGGACGCCTGCCTTCGTGGGATAGAAGGCATCGTGAAGGAAGCCGGAACCAAAGAAGCGATTGCAAACGTGAAGGTGTTCCAGTCGGAAGCAAATGCCGAGTTCGTCCTGGAGGTCCTGCTCTCCCAGGGGAAGGATGGGACCTGGCGTGTGACCGGCATCAGGAATTTCCATGATTTTGTGGTGTTTGTGGGAGAGGCGAGAAAAGCAGAACTCACGAAGTATCTTGAGGAAACCGCGGACATCATGGCGAAGCATGACAAGTCCATGCGGGATGCGGATTTCGATTTCCAGAGAATCATGGCGGCAGGCAGTCTTGGAAAACAGGGGACGCGGGAAGAACTCAAGAAGCTGATGGAGGATACCGTGGCGAAGGACTGGAAGGCGCGCCGCGATGAACTGGAATCCGTGACGGTGCCGGATGAGGCACAGAGTTTGCAGCGTCTGCGCTTGCGGATCTGCGATCTGCACATCGGCTATGCAGAGGGCTATGCCGCATGGCTGGACGACAAGAAAGCGGCAACCCTCCGTGAGGCGGAGTCAAAGATCAAACAGGCCAGGACCCTGGAGCAGGAGGCCCGTTTCCTCGCCAAGCGGATGGGAGGCTCGCCAAATGATATATGATTGTGACAGGGAATGCAAAAGAGGTTATATAGAAAATGACATTGGATTCAAGCAATGAGACGGTGGGGATTCTCTATGACATTGAGAATGCTCCCTTTGAGATGTTGGACTACACTTTGGGCAAGGCGCGCAGATATCAGCCTTGCCGCACCATCGTGATTTCGGATTGGGATGCGCGTCCCGACCAGAAACGATGGGAGAAATTGCTTCGTCGGCCGGGATTCACTTTCCGTCAGATCGATCGGACCTTCTATGGAAAGAACTCCCTGGACTATGCCCTTTTCGAATCCGCAAAGATTTTGTATGCGGAAGGGGTCCGGCGCTTCTTCATCATCACGACGGATTCCGATTTCGTGAGGATTGCAGAGGCACTGAATTCCGGGGAGACGCCTTCTTATATCATCGGCGTCGGAACGAAGCAGGCGAGCGAGACCCTTCGGAATGCCTATGATGAGTTCCTCTGCTATCCGCCGGAAGGAAAGGCGCCTGCAAAGGAGAAGCAGGAGAAAAAGGAAAAAAAGTCGGGAAGCAAGACCGTGAAGAAGGCAGAGGCCGAGGAACCGCAACAGGAAAAGAAGAAGCGCACGTCAAAGAAGAAGGTGGCGGAGCAGCCGGCGGCGGATGCTGCAAAGCCGGAGAAAAAGGAAAAAGCAACCCGCAAGAAGAATGCAAAGGCCGAGAAACAGGAGACTGGAATCCTTTCGGTGCACCTGCCCAAAACCCTTCAGGAAGATCTTGGGAAGCGGATGGAAGAGGAAGGCGTGTCCATGGACGAACTCATCACTTATCTTTTGATGCGCGGCTTGTCGCGTTGATGCGGTCAGGGGGTTCCAGATGAAACGGGAAGAACAGATATTGCTGTATCAATTCCGGGATGCAGAAAAGCAGAAGGCTATGCAGCAGGTTTTTGGGAAGCTGCATATCAAAAGCCGTGTCCTGCCGGAAGATTCTTATGGGCAAAAGGTCGGCTTCCTGCTCGGCTTGAAGGGATTCAAGGAAACTTCGGAGCGGGACGGGAATTTTTCCTTTCCCCATGAGGTCCTGATTTTCCATCACATCCGGGGCAAACGGCTGGATGAGGTCCTGGAATCCATGAAAAAGGCAGGGATTCCCCACGTGAAATTCAAGGCAGTGGTGACCCCGTTCAATACCCTTTGGACCTTGCAACGCCTTTGCGAGACAATGCAGAGGGAACATGCCGCAGTGATGGAACAGAAGAAAGAAAAGGCTGGGGAACAATAGATGCAGAAGGAAGATCCGGGACAGGTGCAACGGCGCCTGGAGGATACCCAATCCATGCCTCCTGTTTCGGAGGAGGATGAAAATATACAGCCGCCTTTTCCGCAACAGCCTCGAAACGTGAGAGAACTGGAGCGGCTGCCGTTGGAAAGGGAAAAAAAGCCTCCCGCAAAGAATTTCAAAAGGCATGCCTTTTTGATTCTTGCGGTGTTTTTGTTCGCCCTTTTTTGCGGATTCCTGCTGGCGGGCTATGCGATGGATCGTTCCGAACAGGCGGAAAAAGCCCGTATCCAGCAAGCCCAGGCACTGGAACAGAAACAGAGGAAGCTGGAGGCAGAGGAAAGCAGCCTGATACAGAAGAGAAAGCAGCTGGAGCAGGAACGGAAGGATCTGGAGAAACGGCGGCAGGAAATCGCGCAGGATTATGACCGGGCTAAGAAGAGGAACGACCAGCTTTCTGCAGAGGCTCCGGATTCTGCCCTGGGACATTTCTTTGACAAAATCACAGGCAAGGAAAAGGAACGCAAGGATGCCATACAGGAGAACAAGCAGCGGCAGGCCCAGGCGGCCAGCGATGCCGACAGCATCGATCAATCCATAGCAGATGCACAGGAGATGCTGGAGGAGGTGAATTCCAAGCTGGAGACGGTGGCCGAAATGAAGCGGGAAGCCGACCAGATGAAGTCGAAAGTCGAAGCGGCCTATGAGGAAAACAAGGATCTCATCGATACCATACTTTATTATGCCTCGGAAGGCCTGAAATCAATGCAAGGCTTAGAATAGGAGAGGATTGTTTTGAAAAAGTTTTTGGCATGCATGCTCATGATGATTCTGGCAGTGGCCACAGGCTGCGGTACTGGAGGGAATGAGGCGAAGAAGGGAGATCTTCCGCCTTTGGAGATCGGGCTCATGCCTGATACCGATTCCCTGCCGTTCCTCATTGCCCAGGAAAAGGGCTACTTCGAGGAAGAAGGGGTCAAGGTAAACCTCCAGCAGTTCAAGAGCGCCATGGACAGGGATTCCGCCCTGCAGAGCGGCAATCTTGACGGCGCGATTTCCGACCTGCTGGCCGTGGCCTTTGCGAAGTCCGGCGGCTTTGATGTGAAGGTCGTCTCTGCCAGCAACGGAAACTATCAGATGATCGCAGGCAAGGAAGAGACGGGGACCGCGGTAAAGGATTACGCAGGGAAGGATGTGGCGGTGTCCCGCAATACCATCATCGAGTATGTGACGGACCGGATCCTTGAGAAAGAGGGCATGTCGGAGGACAGCATCAACAAAGTTATCATTCCCCAGATTCCCACGCGTCTTGAGATGCTCCAGAACGGCAACCTCGCCGCGGCAACCCTGCCCGAGCCCATGGGAAGCATTGCCGTCCATAACGGTTGCCATTTCCTGACCAGCTCCGAGCAGCTTGGAATCAATCCCGGTGTCATCATGTTCACGGCAAAGGCGCTGGCCGACAAGAAGGCAAGCGTGCAGGCCATGTACCGCGCTTATAACAAGGCAGTGAAGTATCTCAATGAGACGCCCCGGGAGGAGTATATCGACCTGATCGTGGAAAAGGGAGGATTCCCTCCGGCAGCGAAGGAGGCATTGAAGCTTCCCAAGTACCAGGAGGCCGCTATTCCCAAGGAAAGCGATGTGACGGAGTGCATCAAGTGGCTGAATGCAAAGTCCCTGGTTTCCGAAACCTACAGCTATGATGATATCGTCATGGACATCTTCCGTAAGTGATGCGGGATGATGAGATCTTCCATTGACATAGGGAACCTTTCCGTTGCATATGATAGAGGCCAATTCATAGTACTGGATGATATCAGCCTGACCGTTCCAGAGGGAACGGTCTGTGCTGTTATTGGCCCTTCCGGTTGCGGGAAATCCACCTTGCTTCGCGTTGTGGCAGGATTGCAGAAACCGACAGCAGGAAATGTGCTCATCGGCGGGAATCCCGTGAACCCCAAGAAACAGAAAATCGGATTTGTCCCCCAGAACTATGGCCTGCTTCCCTGGCGTACCGTGAAGGAGAATATCCTTCTCGGCTGCCGCATCCGCAAGGAGATGGAAGCAGATACCATGGAAAGGCTGGCTGTCATGATGGAGCAGCTGGGGATCCAGGGGCTTGAGGACCGTTATCCGAGGGAATTGAGCGGCGGGCAGCAGCAGCGTGTGGGGCTGGCGCGTTCCTTCCTTTTGCGGACGGATGTGCTTCTCATGGATGAGCCCTTTTCCGCGCTGGATGCCATCACAAGGGAGGACATGCAGGAGGTTTTCCTGGGACTCTGGCAGAAGCATGCTGTCACCACCATGCTCGTGACCCATTATGTGGAGGAGGCCCTGTATCTCGGCCAGAAGATTGTCCTGATGTCGGCCAATCCGGGCCGGATCGCCCAGGTGCTGGAGAATCCTCTCTTCGGCAGCAGTGAGAAGCGTCAGCAGCCGGAATTTTTCGCCATGGGCCGGAGGATCCGGAATCTCATCAAGGAAATGGGGGGGAATGCATGAAACGTTCCATCTTCCTTTCTTATCTGGCAGGAGCACTGGCGATTTTCCTGGTCTGGTGGGGGATTTCCGCAGTGGTTGCCCTGCCCATGATTCCGTCGCCCTGGGTTGTGGCGGCAAAGCTCGTGAATATCTTTGCGAAGTCCATTGCCATCCATGCAGCCTACAGCCTTTGGCGCATTGCTGCCGGTCTGGTGCTGGCTGTTGTGGTTGGGTTTCCTTTGGGGATGGTCATGGGATATTTTCCGAAGGCAGACCGCTATCTGGCGCCCCTGGTCTATCTTACCTATCCTGTGCCGAAAATCGCCCTGCTTCCCATCTTCATGCTTCTGGCGGGGGTGGGGGAGACCTCCAAGATCATCATGATTTTCCTCATCATCGTGTTTCAGGTGGTCATCGCCGTGCGGGACGGCATTCGGGCAATACCGAAGGAAACCTATTTTCCACTGTATTCCCTTGGCGCCTCCTTCGTGCAGGTGTTTGCGGAGGTTCTGTGGCCCGCTTCCCTGCCGAAATTCATCACGGCGGTCCGCGTTGCGATGGCGACGGCAATTTCTGTGCTGTTTTTTACGGAGACCTTCGGGACGCAGTACGGGATGGGATATTTCATCATGGATGCATGGCTGCGGGTGAACTACCTGGACATGTATGCCGGCATCGTGTGCCTGAGTTTCATCGGGCTTCTGCTCTTCGGTGTGATTGACCTGGTGGAGCATTTTGCCTGCCGCTGGCAGAAGAGATAATAGGGAAAGAGAGTTTTGTTTGTATGAAGTATTTGAAAAAATCCGAGCTGGTCATGATCGGGCTGATGATGTTTTCCATCTTCTTTGGAGCCGGAAACCTGATCTTTCCGCCCGCCCTGGGACAGTCGGCAGGGGAGAGCCTGCTGCCGGCCATCTTCGGCTTCCTGCTCACAGGGGTCGGTCTGCCCCTTCTGGGCATTGTGGCGATTGCACTGCAGGGAGGACAGTACAAGGAATTCATTGCGGAAAAGATCCATCCCTGTTTTGCCATTGGCCTGCTGAGCATCCTGTACCTCACCATCGGGCCGCTCTTTGCCATGCCGCGTACCGGGGCGGTTTCTTTTGAGATCGGCATCCTGCCCTTCCTGTCGGGGGAAGATGAGGCAGTGGGACGCGCTGTCTATACGGCGGTCTTCTATCTTGTGACCTATTATCTGGCCCTGAATCCCAGCAAGCTGATTGACCGCGTGGGGAAACTCCTGACGCCGGTTCTCCTGCTCTTTCTGGCTCTGCTGTTTGCAAAGTCCTTTGCATCCCCACTGGGAGATATTTTGGCGGCGACGGGAACCTATGCAGAGGCGCCCTTTGCCCAAGGGTTTCAGGATGGCTATCTGACCATGGACCTTCTGGCCTCCATTGCCATCGGCACCCTTGTGGTGAATTCCGTGCGCCTGCGGGGCGTGGAGGGGCGCGGTGCCCTCGGCAGGGTGTGCATTCTGGCAGGGGTGATTGCCCTTTCCCTCATGAGCATTGTCTATGTGTCCCTGGCACATCTCGGCGCCACGAGCGCCTCGCTTTTGGGCCACTCCGACAATGGGGGGCAGCTTTTGGCGGATGCCGTGGGGATTTTCTTCGGCTCCACGGGAAATATCCTGCTGGCGGTCATCATTGGACTGGCCTGCCTGACAACGAGCTGCGGCCTGGCTTCCGGCTGTTCGGATTTCTTCCATAGGATATTGGGGCAGAGGATTTCCTATCAGCGCATTGTGCTTGCCTTCACGTTCTTCAGCTTTGTCGCCTCCAACGTGGGGCTCACGGCGCTGATCCAGTTTTCCGTGCCCTTCCTTGTGGCGATCTATCCGATTGTCATCGTCCTCGTCGTGCTGTCGCTTTTTGACGGGTTCATTGGAGCGAGGAAGGAAGTCTATCGCTATGCCATTGATTTCACCCTGGTATTCAGCATCCTGGATGGATTGAATGCCGCAGGCATGGACCTTTCCATGGTGAACTCCGTGCTGAACCAGTACATCCCCTTCTACAACATCATGCTGGGGTGGTTCTTCCCTGCTCTTGCAGGCGCCCTTTTGGGATGGGCAGTGTCGGCCCTGCAGACCGGTGCCGGGAGGGATTCCTGTCCCCGGGCGGAAGAGGAAGGATGAATTTCTGCGAAATCTGCAAAAAAGTGCTGGACATTTGCTTTTTGATATGGTAATATCTAAACATCGGCGAAACGGAGTGCTCTTTGAGGCTTTGGCCGGGACAAAAGCATTTGTTTGGCAGCGTGGCCATATGATTCCTTTTGGGAAGGCAGAAGTGTCTTTCGGAAAGTGGATTGTATGGTTTTTTTGTTTAGGAACTGTGAAGAAATAAATCTTAGATGAACAGTTCCACAGAAAGGATGGTAATGATGGCAGATCTGTTGTATGTGATTCCCGCAAATTCACCCAAGGAGGATATCGTAAAGACCCTCAAGGAGCATCCGGAAATCAAGTTCGTTTCCCTTGTCGGCATCGACATGGCAGGAAATGACACGGATGAGAAGATTCCCATGCGCATTTTCCTCAAGGACATCGACGACTTCTATGCCGGGTCTGCTGTCCAGACAGACGGGTCCTCTGTTGTGCTCACCGGCATTGCGACGCTGAACAACGCCAAGGTGGACATGCCCATCGATCCCGGTGTCAACTGGTTCGTGGATTACAATATGGAGCATTACGATGAGGAGACCGGCAAGCCCGTCGGCACCCTCCGCATCCCGTCCTTCCTCATTCACGAGGGCAAGCGCGTGGATTCCCGTTCCGTGCTTGTGGATACGCTGAGCTTTGTGAAGAAGGAACTCCTGGAAACCTTCCACTCCCATCCGAAGATTTCCGGTCTCGGATCTGTGGATGGCTCTGAGGTGGAAGATATCCAGTTCACATCTGCCACGGAATTGGAGTTCTGGGTCAAGACTCCCCTGGAGGAAGCAAATATTGAGGAGATGTCCGCTTCCCAGGTCATGCAGGAGCAGTACTGGGAGCGCACCCATGGCGCAGTTCGTACCGCCTTGGAGACCTGTGTTCTCGAACTGGACAAGTACGGCCTGCAGGTTGAGATGGGCCACAAGGAGGTAGGTGGCCTCAAGGCGCAGATCGACGAGAGCGGCCGCATGACCCATGTGTGCGAGCAGATCGAGATTGACTGGCGCTTTGCCGATGCCGTGCAGGCTGCAGACAATGAGATGTTCGTCCGCACGGTGGTCCGCGAGGTCTTCCGCAATATGGGCCTGGAAGTCAGCTTCAAGGCGAAGCCCATGATCGGACTGGCCGGAAACGGTGAGCATACCCATATCGGCATGGCGGCCGTGACGAAGGACGGCAAGCTGCACAACCTCTTCTCCGCGGACGAGCCCACGAAGAATTTCATGAGCGCTGTGGGCTACGGTGCCATCATGGGGCTTTTGAAGAACTATGAGGTCATCAATCCTTTTGTCTCCGCGACCAATGATTCCCTGAACCGCTTGAAGCCCGGCTTCGAGGCACCTGTCTGCATCGTGACCTCCCTTGGCCATACGCCGGAGATTCCTTCCCGTAACCGCACCATCCTTGCGGGGCTCATCCGCGATATCAACAATCCCTTCGCGACCCGCTTTGAGCTTCGTGCCTGCAACCCCTATACGAATACCTATCTCGTGCTTGCGGCAATCTATTCCGCTGTTCTCGATGGGGTCAAGGCATCCATCTCCCATACGACAGAAGAACTTCTCAAGGAGCTCTCCAAGGAAGCCGGACAGGAAGGCTTCTATCTGGAGAAGGACAGGGCATACCGCAGCGAGGAGGATGTATTCGAGGACTACACGGACACGGAGAGGGATCGTCTCTTTGGCGCACCTCCTGCCACCGTTTGGGAGAACATGGAGAACTTCGTGAACTATCCGGAGAAAAAGGCTGTCATCACGGCCAGCGGCGCCCTGCGTGACCAGATCATCGATGCCTTCAAGGCCGGTGCACTGCTTCGCTGGAAGACGGAGCTCATCAGCCGCATCATTCCGGAGAACCGCGATATCGTCCGCAAGCTGAAGGAAATCGATGCCGATTTCGTCACGGACCAGGATGCTTACAACTGGAACAAGATCAACAGCATCCGCATCTATCTGGCCAAGGACAGCATCGACGAGAAGTCTCTCTTCACCCTGCTCATCAATGCCCTCAACGAGGAAGACTATGCCACGGCTTCCGGGCTGCAGGTGGAGATGTACAACAAGATGGAGGAGCTCAAGAGCCTTTACGACAGTTATGTCAAGAATATGATCTGATTTTTCCTTGACCGAACGGGCTGGCTATAGTATAATATCCATTTGTAAGGGCGCTCGTAGTCCAGTGGATAGGACGTTAGCCTCCGGAGCTGAAAGCGTGGGTTCGACTCCCGCCGAGCGCACCATAGAGAATTCAAGGCTTCACGGTATTTTGCCGTGAAGCCTTTTTGAATGCCAAATATCTTTGAACCTGCATCAAGGAATTTCCAAAAGCCAATCGATGATATTTTTTTGCAAAATCCCATCCTCTCCCATAGGGTACTCGTCCAGGGTAAGGACATATTTGGGATAATTGTCCTTTATTTTCTTCAACGGAGTGAATTCGCGTTCATAGGTGGTTTTGTCCATGACGCTTGCGGCTACTTGGAAGTAGATTCTCTTATCCCCGCGCTCGGCTACGAAATCAACTTCCAGGCGGTCTACTTTTCCGATACTGGCAGAATACCCGCGCCTCAGAAGTTCAAGATAGACGATATTTTCCAAGATGTGACCGATATCGCGGCTCCGCTCACCGATGAGAAGGCTTCGCAGCCCCAGATCCACCAAATAGTATTTCTCAAGTGAGCGCAAATGCTGCTTGCCTTTGATGTCATATCGCCTTGCCTCGTATATGAGAAAGGCTTCCTTTAAGGCATCCACATAGCTGTCAATGGTGACGGTTGTTGTCTTTCTTCCATCGCTGCTCAGGGTATCGGCGATTTTCTTTACCGATACGATATTCCCCACATTGTCTGCGAGGAAGCGGATCACAGTTTCTAAGAGGGGGATATCCGTAATCCGTTTCTTTGCGGCTATGTCCTTTAAGAGTACCGTGCTGTAAATGCCGGAAAGATAATCCCGCCAGATATCTCCCTTCAGGGTCACAGAGTAGGGAAAGCCGCCATGCTGCGTATATGACAAAAACGCCTGTCTTTTGTCGCCGCCAACGCTCTCGTAATATTCCCGGAAGGAGAAGGGAAGGAGCTTGATTTCGACATAGCGCCCGGAAAGAAGCGTCGCAAGCTCCCCTGAAAGCATCTTGGCATTGGAGCCAGTCAGGTAAATATCCACATCGTCCCGCAGGAACAGACTGTTTACTGCCTGCTGAAAATCTGGCACCATTTGAATCTCATCCAAAAAGATATAGGTCTTTCTTTGACCGCTCAGTTTTTCGATGATATAATTATAGAGCTTGTGATACTCTTGGAG
Organism: uncultured Veillonellaceae bacterium; assembly: GCA_902801565.1. GTDB lineage: Bacteria > Bacillota > Negativicutes > Selenomonadales > Selenomonadaceae > UBA3796. The sequence goes on from CADCIX010000010.1 coordinate 59,840, forward strand.
TCCTTCAAAGCGGATGTCTTCAAAATTGATACTGATCAGGCTTTCCTCATGGACACCCGTTTCTGTGAGTTCATCTCGGAACATACGGAGAAGCGTAGACTTGCCGGAGCGTCGCACCCCGGTGATTACCTTGATGATGGGACGGTCTTTCCATTCGGCGAGTTTCTTCATGTATTCCCGGCGCTTTATCAAAATCGACACCTCCGCTTAGTTGCAAGCGAGAGCCTTTGCCTTGTGTATGGGTTTCGTGTATCACAGCAATCTTGATTTTGACAAGGCTCTCTTGAGTGGTCACTTTTTAAAGTCAAGTATAACATACTCGGATGAATTTTCAAGTTTTATTAGTCCACTATACAAAAAATGTTTACATGGTCTGACACCTTGCAACACCTTATTGACACCTTATCGGCGAAAAAACGATGGAAAAAAATGTAAAATCAGTGAAAATATCAAGAGTGCGAGTTGTTTTCGGACCATGAAAAGAAATCCAATGAATCCTTATGTATCAAGGTCTCGTGGAGTGTGAACAAGAGGGTGCGTCAATGGCGGAAGAGTATGGACATACGCCTCCGGAGCTGAAAGCGTGGGTTCGACTCCCGCCGAGCGCACCATAGAGAATACAAGGCTTCACGGTTTTTCCGTGAAGCCCTTTTTTGTGCGATTAAGAACTTCAACAGATTCGGAAAAATAAATAAGAAAACTTTTTAAAGGAAAGGATTCTTACTGTTTTGCCGCGAAATAATAATAAGGACAGGAGATGCACCCAGCCTCCATGGGTGGGGGAAGGGATGCAAAAAATATGTTTTTGAAGAAGGGAGAATTTTTATGGGATTGATCAAGGCAGCTATGGGAGCCGTGGATGGTGTTCTTGCGGACCAGTGGAAAGAATTTTTCTACTGTGATGCATTGGATGCGGATACCCTTGTGGCAAAGGGAATGAAGCGCACAAGCTCGAGGGGGCGCAGCTCGAACACCAGCGGGGAGGACAATATCATCTCCAATGGCTCTGTCATCTCTGTGAACAACGGGCAGTGCATGATCATCGTGGAGCAGGGCAAGGTGGTGGAGATCTGCGCCGAGCCGGGGGAATACACCTATGACAAGTCCACGGAGCCAACGGTGTTTGAGGGCGATCTCGGCACGAGCCTCATGGAAGTGTTCAAGCAGATGGGCAAGCGGTTCACCTTTGGTGGGGATACGGGGAAGGACCAGCGTGTCTATTACTTCAACACGAAGGAAATCATAGGGAACAAATACGGGACGCCGCAGCCGATTCCCTTCCGCATCACCGATGCATCCCTGGGACTGAATGCAGTGGTGTCCATCCGCTGCTTTGGGGAATACAGCTATCGGCTCGTGAACCCGATTCTCTTTTACACGAATGTCTGCGGGAATGTGGAGGGGACTTACAGCCGCAGCGAGATTGACAGCCAGCTCAAGACGGAACTGCTGACGGCCCTCCAGCCTGCCTTTGCGCAGATTTCCAGCCAGGGCATCCGTTATGACGAACTTCCGGGGCACACCATGGAGATCGCGGATGCACTCAATAGTGTGCTGGGCAGGCAATGGGGGGAGCGCCGCGGCATCGAGGTGGTTTCTTTCGGCGTTTCCAGTGTCACGGCAAACCCCGAGGACGAGAAACGCCTCAAAGACCTGCAGTTCTCGACGCCCCTTACCAATCCGGCCATGGCAGCAGCCCGTATTGCAGGCGCCCAGGCCCAGGCGATGCAGGATGCAGCGAGAAACGAGGGCGGCATGGGGGCAATGGGAGCCTTTATGGGAATGGGCATGGCGCAGAATGCAGGTGGAATCAATGCGGGCCAGCTTTTCCAGATGGCAGGGCAGCAGGCGCAGCCGCAGGCAGCGCCTCCTCCATCGCCGGCGGCGGGTGGCTGGACCTGTAGCTGCGGTCATGCGGGAAATACGGGAAAGTTCTGCTCGGAATGCGGCAAGCCCCAGCCCGCGCCGGCAAGTGCATGGACCTGCAGCTGCGGTCATGCAGGAAATACGGGAAAGTTCTGCGCAGAGTGCGGCAAGCCGAAACCGGCAGGCCCATGGACCTGCAGCTGCGGCACGCAGAATGAGGGCAAGTTCTGCTCCAATTGCGGAAAGCCGAGGCAGTGAGGAATCATGGAGAATACAACAGTCAGCTATAAATGTCCCCATTGCACGGCACCATTGAGCTTCCAGCCCGGCCATGAGAAAATCACCTGCGAGTATTGTGGCACGGAGTACGAGGCAGCGGCAATCCAGGAACTCTTTGCGCGGGAGCAGGAACTTGCGGCAAGGGCTGCGGAATCGGAGAACGTGCAGTGGGACACTTCGGGTGTTGGCGGGGAATGGTCCGCGGAGGAGGCAGGTGGCTTGCAGAAGTTCACCTGCTCCTCCTGCGGGGCAGAGCTTGTCTGCGATGAGAATACACTGGCAACCGAATGCTGCTATTGCGGCAACCCCACCATGCTGCCCTCGCGGTTTGACGGAATGCTGAAGCCGGACTATGTCATTCCCTTCAAGAAAACAAAAGCGGAAGCGGTTGCGGCACTCAAGGAGTTCTACAAGGGGAAGATCTTGCTGCCGGCAGCTTTTACGGCAAACAACAGGGTGGAGGATATCCAGCCCATGTATGTGCCCTTTTGGCTCTTTGATGCTACGGTCTCCGCAACGGCAACTTTTCGGGCGGAGTCGGACAAGGTTTACGATACTCCCCGTGAGACCGTAACGGAGACGAGCTTCTATTCCTGCGAGAGGACTGGGCACATGGGATTTGGGCGCATCCCTGTGGATGGCAGCCAAAAGATGGACGACAGCTATATGGAGTCCATTGAGCCATTTGACTACAATGATATCGTGGAGTTCAACGCCGGATATCTTGCGGGATATCTTGCCGACCGCTACGATGTAAGCGCCGAGGAATCCGTATCCCGGGCAGACAAGCGCATAGAGACCAGTGCTGCTGGTGTCCTGCAGGGAACGGTGACAGGATATCATCGTGTAGCCTTGGAGAACAGTGTCGTTTCAAAGGAGGAAGGCAAGGTTTCCTATGCCCTTGCTCCTGTCTGGATCCTCACAACGCGGTATGAGGGCAAGCCCTATACTTTCATGATGAATGGGCAGACGGGCAAGATGGTAGGACATCTCCCCTATGACAAGAAGAAATCCTGGCTCTATTCCGGGGGCGTGGCATTGGTTCTCGTTCCTGTGCTGTATTTTGTGGCCAAGTTCTTTGTGTAAAGGAGGGAAAGGATGAGAAATATATTTTTTTGCCTTGTGGCATCGATTCTGATCTTGTTCTCCGTTCCTTTGTCTGCAGCAAGCATGAATCCTGCGCAAGACGCGGTCCAAAAGGCTTCTTCGACAGAGAAGGCCCCTCCGGCAGGGACAGCTGCGCCGGCAGAGAAGGCTGCTCCGGCGGGAGGAAATGCTCTCGTTCGTGTGGATCAGGGGGTATATGGTTTCAGCGACCATGCCAAAAAGAAATTGGAGGATCGCCTTGCGAAACTCAATGCAAAATACGATGTCCATGTGGGTGTGGTATTCCTGAAAAAATTGCCTGCCGGCAAGACTGCGGAACATGAGGCAAAAGCCATCGTGGAGGGTGGCAACGGTTACGAACAGGGCTCAAAGGGAAGCATGGTCCTTCTGGTGGCAACGGACTCCCGTGACTATTACATCGCCACGGGACGCAATCTCAACAAGATCATCACCTCGAAGGAGGGAATCCCTTACATTGAGAATAGGATCCTGAAGGATCTCAAGGACAACGATTACGAGAAAGCAGCTACTCACTTTGCCGGGGCAGTGGAGAAGGAACTGGCCTACTACGAGGAGAATGGGGAACCTTATGATCCCTCGAAGACCTTCAGCGTGCTGGCCTTGCTCATCGCTGTACTCGGAAGCGGGGCTGCGGGCATTGGCGTCCGTTCGTATCTCATCTCTCAGATGAGCAATGTCCATCACGCAGCGGATGCGGATGTCTATCTGGACAAGGAGAGTTTTGAGCTTACGGGTGAGTCGGATACTTTCCTCTACACAAAGGTCAAGTCTGTTCCGAAAAGGAAGCATTCCAGCAGCAGGTCCAGTGACAGCGGTTCCACCGGGGGCGGTGGAGGAAAGTTCTAGCCTTTGCAAGCCAATCATGTATGACAGGACAATCATTCTGTATATTTTGCCGTTGGCAAAATCTGAACTATGCGTTATAATGTAGCGAGAAAAAAAGATTTCTATATTTCTCAAGGAGTTCTACAGGAGGAATAGCATGATTGGTGATATTTTGCGTCAGGAACGCGAGCGGCAGAACTTGACGGTGAAGGACATTGAACAGGGGACGAGTATTCGCGCATTATATATAGAAGCCATTGAAAACGGGGAATATCAGACACTTCCGGGAGAGGTCTATACCAAAGGCTTTATTCGGAATTATGCGAATTTCTTGAAGCTGGATGCGGATGATTGTGTCAGGCGATATGTCTCGGAGAATCATCCGGAGCAGGCAATGGCGGAAGCAGCGCGGGAGGAAACCCCACGGAAGGAAATTCCACGGAAGGAAACGCCGGTTCGGAATGCTCCGGATTTTTCACAAGCAAGTGCGGGATACCCAAGGGAAAAGGGGTCGTCCCCCAAGTACGGCATGATGGCAGCTACAGTTGTCCTCATTGCCGTTCTTGGCGGAGGCGCTTATTTCCTGTTGGGCGATGACATCCATTCGACGGGCAAACCGCCCGCTGGCCAGGTCCAGCAGGACAAGAAGCCGGCATCCGGGAAAACAGCAGAAAAGCCTGGTTCTTCTGCCAAGGAAAACGTGTCTGCTACAAATACGGGAAAAGGCCAGAGTCCGCAGACCCAGAACACCTCTCAGCCTGCTTCTCCGGAAAAGAAGGCAAACGATGTACAGGTAACGGCGAAATTCACGGATCGTTGCTGGACAAAGGTCGTTGCCGATGGAAAGACGGTCTATGAGGGAATCGCAGAGGAAGGCAAGACCATGTCGTGGAAGGGCAATGAGAAAGTGACCATTACGGCAGGAAATGCCGGGGCCATGGAACTCACTCATAATGGGAAGTCCCTTGGCAAGGCAGGCGCGGCCGGGCAGGTCGTGGACAAGGTATTTACCAGGGATGCTGTGAATTGATGGAAGGTTTTTTGCCCATATCGCGGGCTGACATGGCAGAACGAGGCTGGGAGCAGCTGGATTTTGTGTTCATTTCGGGGGATGCGTATGTCGATCATCCAAGTTTTGGGCCAGCAATCATTTGTCGCTTGCTGGAAAAGCATGGTTATAAAGTAGGAATCATTCCCCAGCCGGACTGGCATTCGACGCGGGATTTCGCCCGCTTGGGCAAGCCACGGCTGGGGTTCCTTGTGTCTGCGGGAAATATGGATTCCCTGCTCAACAAATTCACGGCTGCAAAAAAGACCCGGCAGAAGGATGCGTATTCTCCCGGAGGGAAATCCGGTTTCCGTCCGGAACGGGCTGTCATCGTCTATTGCAATCGCCTGCGGGAATTATGGCCGGAGGTTCCTGTACTCATTGGCGGCATCGAGGCAAGCCTGCGCCGTCTGGCACATTATGATTACTGGTCGGATGCTGTACGCCGTTCCATTCTTGTGGACAGCATGGCAGACATGCTCATCTACGGCATGGGGGAACATGCCGTTCTTGAGGTTGCGGCAGAGCTTCATCGGGGCGTGAAGGCGCAGGATATCCAGGATATCCAGGGCACTTGTTTCCGGGTGCCGAATTTCGATTATATATGGGATTATGAGAAACTTCCTTCTTATCAGGAGGTTCGGGAAGACAAGCTTGCCTTTGCAAAGGCGTTTAAGGTGGAATATCTGGAGCAGGATCCCATTCGCGGGAAGCGTCTGGCGCAGCAGAACGATGAATGGTGTGTGGTGCAGAATCCTCCGGCCCTTCCTCTTTCCGAGGAGGAAATGGATGAAGTCTATGACCTTCCCTATATGCGCACCTATCATCCCATCTATGAGAAGGATGGGGGAGTGCCTGCCATCAAGGAAGTGCAGTTCAGCCTTGCAAGCCAGCGGGGATGTTTCGGCGGTTGCAATTTCTGTGCGATCATTTCCCATGAGGGACGCATCATCCAGCGCCGCAGCCATGCCTCCCTTTTGCGGGAGGCGAAAATCCTCACAACACTCAAAGGATTCAAGGGATATATCCACGATGTGGGAGGCCCGACGGCAAATTTTCGGCGCACTTCCTGTGACAAGCAACTGGTCTCCGGCACCTGCAGGGGGAAGCCATGCCTGTCACCGGTGCCGTGCAGGAATCTTGTTGCAGATCACGGGGATTACCTGAAGCTTTTGCGGGAGATACGGGAGATTCCCGGGGTCAAGAAGGTCTTTGTGCGTTCCGGGATACGTTTTGACTATATGGAACTTGCCCATGACGGGGATTCTTTTCTGGAAGAGCTCTGCCGCCATCATGTGAGCGGGCACCTCAAGATTGCGCCGGAGCACGTATCCGACAGGGTCACGCGCCTCATGGGGAAATCACGCAAGGAAGTTTATCTGCGGTTTGCTGAGAAATTTCGCCGGGTGAATGCAAGGCTCGGGAAGAAACAGTATCTTGTCCCCTACTTCATGTCAAGCCATCCGGGAGCGACGCTGGAGGATGCTGTGGAACTGGCGGAGTTCATCAGGGAGCTGGGGTATCGTCCGGAGCAGGTGCAGGATTTCATTCCCACCCCGGGAACCCTGTCCACCTGCATGTACTATACGGGGATTCATCCGCTTACCGGGGAGAAGGTCTATACGGCAAAATCCTTCCCTGAGAAGCAGATGCAGCGGGCGCTTTTACAGTATTGGAACCCAAAGCATTGGGATATTGTGCGGAAGGCGCTCCATCTTGCCCATCGGGAGGATTTGATCGGGCATGGAAGAAAGTGTCTTGTTCCTCCTGAGGGAACGGAAAAGGAAAGAACGATGAAATCCAGGGATGGCCGACGCAGGAAAAATGCCGGCCTCCGGAAGAAAAAGGAGGTGTAGCTATGCGTTGTCCCTTTTGCAAGAAACCGGACAGCAGAGTGGTGGACTCACGGGCGGCCGATGACGGGAATACCATACGCCGACGCAGGGAATGCAGCGGGTGCGGGCGCAGGTTTACGACCTATGAGATACTGGAGCGGGCGCCTCTCATGGTCATCAAGAACGACGGGCGCCGTGAGCCCTTTGACAGGGACAAGCTCCTGAACGGTCTTATCCGTTCCTGTGACAAGAGGGATATTTCCATGGAGCGTATCGTTACCCTGGGAAATGATATCGAACGGGAACTGCGCAATACCATGGAGCGGGAAGTAACGGCACGTTCCATCGGGGAACTGGTCATGGAGAAGTTGAAGGATTTCGATGAGGTCGCTTATATCCGTTTTGCATCGGTATACCGGAAATTTCAGGATATCAGCAGCTTCCAGAATGAACTGGAACTGCTCAAGGGGCGGGAAAAGAAGCGTTGATTTGGGGGAAGCAGCAGATTGGACTGGGAGCTGAAGGAAGAGCTGAAAGCAAGGCTCGAGAAGGAACAGGGGTATTATGTCTATCCGACGGGAGGCCGCCAGAGGTTTGCCCTTGTCTACCCGAATTCCTATCATGTAGGAATGTCCAATCTGGGAATCCATATCATCTATGAGCTTCTGAACACGCGGAAGGATACGGCCTGCGAGAGGTTCTTCCTGCCGGAGCGCAAGCAGGTGGAGGCCTACCGAAAAACAAGGACACCCCTCCTGTCCATGGAAACCCAGTCCCCACTGTTCCGGTTCTCCATCATTGGCTTTGCGGCCTCTTTTGAAATGGATTATTTCCATATCCTTGAGATGCTGGAACTCGGAAAGGTCTGCTTGCGGGCGGCCGAACGAGGGGAAATGGATCCTCTTGTCATTGTCGGCGGTCCCTGTGCAACCTTTAATCCCGAGCCTCTTTCCCTCTTTGCGGATGCCTTTGTCATAGGGGAGGGCGAGGCCGTCCTGCCTCGCTTCATGGATGTTTATTGCGAGGCACGTTCCGAGGGGCTTGCGAGGCCGGAACTGCTTCGGCGATTGTCGGAAGTTCCGGGCATCTATGTCCCATCCCTCTATGAACATTGTTATGACGAAAACGGCATGCTGCGGGAAATCAAGGCTCTGCATGGCGCTCCTGCAAATGTGGAGCGGCAGTGGGTGCGGAATCTGGATGAGCATCCGGCCCATACCGTTGTGGTCACGGAGGACACGGAGTTCAACCTTTATCTCATCGAGACAGCCCGGGGCTGCGGCCGCCATTGCCGCTTCTGCATGGCGGGCTACTGCTTCCGCCGTCCAAGGAACCGTTCCCTTTCCTTTCTTGAGCAGGAGGTACGCGATGCGGTTCCCTATGGCAAACGCATCGGGCTCATGGGGGCGGCGATTTCCGATTATCCCGAGATTGATGCACTATGCGAAGATATTTCCCGGGAAGGGCTTCCCATGTCCGTGGCATCCTTTCGTGCGGATTCCGTGACGGAGAGGCTGGTAGAATCCCTGGCACGGGGCGGGCTCAGGACACTCACCATGGCACCGGAGGCCGGAAGCCGTCGCATGCGGGCCGTCATCAACAAGGGCATTGAGGAAGAGCATCTCTTTGCCGCCATGGAAATGGGGCTGAAGGCGGGCATCCGGAATTTCCGTCTTTACCTTATGATAGGTCTTCCCTTTGAGGAAGAGGAAGATATTGATGCCATTGTGGAATTGGCCGGCAGACTCAAGGATTTCATGGAGGAGAGGGGCAGCAAGGGGATGCTGACATTGAGCATCAATCCCTTCATACCAAAGCCCTTCACGCCTTTCCAGTGGATGCCCATGGCGGACCGCAAGCGGCTGGAGAAAAGCCTGAAAAAGATACAGGATTCCCTGAAAAAGCGAAAGCATATCCACATTATTGCGGAGTCCATAAAGGAATCCTGTATCCAGGGCATCCTTGCGCGGGGGGATCGCAGGATCTCCGAGGTCCTGCTTGCCTCCCATGTCTCCGGTGGCATCAGGTCCTTTCGGCGTGCCATGGGGGAGGCAGGCCTTTCCTCCGAATTCTATCTTCACCGAGAGAGAGGCGAACAGGAAATCTTCCCATGGGACAGCCTTTCTATGGGATTTCGTCGGGACTATCTTTACAAGGAATTGAAAAAGGCAGAATCTTTCCAGTCGACACCACAATGCTTTGACGGATGCCGTCGTTGTGGTGTATGCTAGGAAAGGCAGAAACTGTTATAGAGGGGACGTTGGCATGAGCTATTTTTTGCAGCATAAACAAAATAATCTGTGGCATGGGAAGTTCTCCCTGTTTCCGGAGAACATCGCCGTACATGCCATATCCACCCGTCAGGCAGGGGTCAGCCAAAAGCCCTATGATTTTCTGAATCTCGCCTTTCACGTTGGGGATGATGCCGCTGCTGTCCGGGAGAACCGGGCGATATTTGCCAATTCCTTGGAAATGAAGGCAGAGGATATCGTATCCCCGCAGCAGGTCCATGGGGACAGGATTATGCGCATCACAGCCGCCCATCTGGGGATGGGGGCCATGGATTATGAGAGCGCGATCCGGGAAACGGATGCCCTGATCACCAATGAACCGGGACTTCCCCTGCTGCTCTGTTTCGCTGATTGTACCCCGGTCCTGTTCCTCGATCCCGAGCATAAGGCCGTCGGCATTGCCCATGCCGGATGGAAGGGAACGCTTGGAAAGATTGGCAGGAAGACACTGGAGGCAATGCACAAGGAGTTCGGCACGGAACCCTCCGAATGCCTTGCAGGCATAGGGCCTTCCATCGGGCCCTGCTGCTATGAGATCGGCGATGAGATTGTGGATGCCTGTAAGAAAGCCTTTCCCAGAAATGCCGAAAAACTCCTGATAGAAAAAGATGACAGGATGCATCTCAATCTTTGGGCCGCCAATCGCTTGCAGCTGATGGAGGCGGGGATGCTGCCGGAGAATATCGATTCGGCAGATACCTGTACGTCCTGTGAGCATCACTGGTATTTTTCCTATCGGGCAGATGGCGGCATGACAGGAAGGATTGCGGCGATGATTGCATTGCGGAAATACTGATACAGTGAGGGGTCTTGGATTATGATAGCGGAGAGGCTTCACGAGGTAGAGGCGGAGATCGAAAAAGCCAGGCTGCGGCGTACGCAGGTTCCCAAGGATGCGCCTGTGCGCCTGGTGGCAGTCACGAAAAACCATGATGTTGCCGCCATGCGGGAGGCAATCGATGCAGGCGTGCAAGAGATTGGCGAAAACCGCATTCAGGAGGCAAAGAGCAAGTTCGATGTGCTGGACCGGAAGGTGAAGTGGCACCTTATAGGACACTTGCAGACGAACAAGGCAAAACATGCAGTAAAGTATTTTGACCTCATCCATTCCATCGACAGTGAGCATCTGGCTGTGGCAGTCAACCATGCCGCTGCCTCCATCGATAAGATACAGGATGTGCTGGTACAGGTAAATCTTGCAGAAGAGGCCAGCAAATCCGGCATCCATGAGGATGGGCTGATGGATTTGCTGAAGGCTGTGGATTCCCTTGAAAACCTTCGGTTGCGCGGGCTTATGCTCATTGCGCCGAATTATGAGGATGTGGAGGAATGCCGTCCGCTGTTCCGCAATATGTATGGGATTTTCCAACGTATCAGGGGAATGGAATGGAAACGGGCAAAGATAGAATACCTGTCCATGGGCATGACACATGATTACCGGATTGCCGTGGAGGAAGGAGCCAATATTGTCAGGGTTGGCACCGCGATTTTTGGACAACGCCAGTACTAGAGGAGTGGAAAGCGATGGGCATCATTGACAAGGTATGCGGCAAAATTGGGTTGATGGATCCGGAGGAAGATCAGAACGATCAGGTAGAGGAATTCTTAAAGGAGAAAGCAGAAATGAGTGAGAGGGAGTTCAGCGGTCGTCAGGATCGGCTGGAAAATCGGATGTCTTCCCAGAATGTGGTGGACTTCCAGAATGCGGCATCGGCTCGTGACAGCGCGATTGCCTCTTATAAGATGAAGGTCATCGTCATCGAGCCGAAATCCTTCGATGATGCGCAGGAAGTGGCGAATTGCCTTCGTGAGAAGCGCCCCGTGGTCATCAACTTCGACAAGACCGATGCAGAGGCCGCAAAGCGTATCATTGACTTCATCAGCGGGACGACCTATGCTCTCAACGGTGAAATCAAGAAAGTGGGACGCAATGTGTTCCTCTGTGCGCCGAGCAATGTCAATGTCAGCTATACAGAGGAAGACAACAAGAAGGGCACGACAGAGATGCCCTGGATGAAGAGATAATCTCGGGGACTGCAGGATGGCATCAGAACAGAGAGAAAAAATAGTACGTTTTTACAAGGGAACGGAGGGTGAGGAAATCGCCAGCAAATTGGCTGACCTTGCCGAGCAGGCCCTTCGGAGCCAGAAGTTCCGCCTGTCGGGGTTCCTTGATCCCTATGGGCAGGATATTGCCGAGACGGTGGCGGCCAATTTTCCCGGGCTGAAGGTGGATTTCTTCGGCGGATACCAGGGGGCAGAACGCCAGCGGGCACTTTTGATGGACGCTTCCTTTGGCGGTAAGCCTTCCTATGAACTGGCAGTGGTCAAGGCGGCCTGGAACAGCCAGTTCACGCGCCTTTCCCATCGGGATGTGCTGGGTTCCCTCATGGGACTTGGCATCGAACGCGACTGCATTGGCGATATCATCGCCACGGGAGACTATGCCAAGATCATTGCCGACAAGAAGATGGCGGATTACTTGCTTTTGAATCTCACCCAAATCGGCTCTTCCGGCGTGACCTGCGAGCTGGATGATCTGTCCTCCATTGCACCCAGGGAAGAGCGTTGCAAGGAAATCAAGGCAACCGTGGCTTCTCTTCGCGTGGATTCCATTGCGGCGGCCGGGTTTGGCTCATCGAGAAGCCGGGCGGCGGCAGATATCGCTGCTGACAAACTGAAGCTCAACTGGCAGCCGGTGAAGAATGCCTCGCAGATGGTCAAGGAAGGGGATGTCCTTTCCATGCGCGGCAGGGGGCGTCTGGAAGTGGCAGAGGTGCGCGGTCAGACGAAAAAGGGACGGATTGGGGTTCTTTTGAAGCGTTACATGTGACAATAGGGGGAAATGTGTTTTGCTCACACCAATGGATATACATAACAAGGAATTCAAGCGCAGTTTCCGCGGTTATAATGAGGATGAAATCGATGAATTCCTCGATCAGGTTGTGAATGATTACGAGAAGCTCTATCGGGAGAATGACAACCTCAAGGAGGAATTGGAGAGAAACAAAAGGAATATCGAACAATACCAGAGGCTTGAGAAAAATCTCCAGGATACTTTGCTCGTCGCCCAACGGACGGCAGAGGAAGTCATCAGCACGGCAAGGGCGAATGCGGCAGAACTCAAGGAGAATACCGCAAGGGAATGCCAGAATATGCGGCAGGAGGCGGAACTGTCGGCAAAACGCCAGATCGACGAAGCTGCAAACAAGGTACGGGATATCGTGGCGGAATACGACCGCCTGGTTCGGGAGAAGGACCAGTTCCTGAAGAAACTTCGCGTCTCGATGGAATCTGAACTGGCAATCCTGAACCATGCGATTAACGGATTTCCGAATACGGACATGGAAGAAAAGCCTGAAGAGATGGAACAGCCAAAAAAGCAGGAAGTGCCATCAGAAGATACCGTTCCGATGGAAAAGACATCGGAGCCTGAGACAGATGGAGAGAAAAAGGAAGAGTAGGGACGGACGGGATTCATGTCATTTTTTCTGTTTTTTGGTATTATTCTTGTTGACCAGATCGTAAAACTGATCGTAAGGCTGAATATGATGCCGGGGGAATCCATTCCCCTGGTGCCGCAGGTATTTCATTTTACCTATGTCCTGAATCCCGGTGCCGCTTTCGGGATTCTGGAAAATCAGAGGATGTTTTTCATTGTGGCCGGGATCGTCATCCTGCTTGCAGTACTTCTTCTCTATCCGAGGCTGCGGCGGCAGAATCCGTGGCTGCGCTATGGCTGCATTGCCCTGCTCGGAGGTGCGGTGGGAAATCTCATTGACCGCATCTACAATGGGCTCGTGGTGGATTTCCTGGATTTCCGCATCTGGCCGGTGTTCAATGTTGCCGATATAGCTATTGTGGGCGGTGTCGGCTGCATGCTGTATGCGATTCTTTTCAAGGAAAAATAAGCAAACAGCCCTTTAGCCCTTGAAAATCAAGGGCTTTTGCTTTTTTGCCTACAGATTTGCCTACAAAACGATATTTTTGATGGTTTTTTCAAACGCTTCCAATGTATTTTCTTGCATCGTTTCCGTCTCGTGGGTGTAAAGGTTGTCTGTGATGGCTGTGCTGCTGTGCCCGAGCCTTCCGGCAATGCCTTTGGCTGGCGCACCGCTTTCGGCGCAGAGTGTCGCGTGGGTATGCCGGAAGGAGTGGGAATTGATTCCCGCCTTTCTGAGCGCGTATGTCAGCGATGTCTTTGAGACGCAGTTCCCGTTTTTGCCCGTGCATACCAGCTGGCGGCGTTTCATTCCCTTTTGTGGTGCTGCCTGCTTCTGCATTTGCCAGAGACCGCCGTCCTTTGCCTCGTAGATGTACATGTATGCCTTCCCATGCTTTACCTCGTTGGCGGACTGCTGCGCCTTCCAGCGTTTCAGCAGGGAAACCAGCTCGGGACCGATCGGGATGCTTCGTACACACTGATTTTCTCGCTGATGATGGCGACGTTCCCGCTGAGGAACGATGCCAGTTCCTTGGTTCCTGCGACCAGGGCTTCCTTCTCTGTCTTGTAGCCTCCTTTCTCGACTCTCTTCCTCCTGCCGTCGGGCGTGGTCCCGGCATCAAAGGAGTAATACCATTTTTTCCCGCGCTTGCGGGTGGAAAGTTTTGCCATATCATTGCCCTCCTGTCAATTTGTTTGCAGGCAAGCCGCAGGAGTGGTATAATATGGGCAACGGACGCGGACACGTCCACAAATTCATCCAAATGGGAACCGCCGTTCCCGGCCTGGAGTGTGACAGCCCTGGCGAACCAGACGGCGGGGCGCGAACCGGCCAACAAGTTCAACCTCGGCCCCTGCGTTTCACTGGCACAGGGGCTTTACCTTTTTGCGTTTTTGCAAATTGCTTTTGTCTTTACTTTTTATACTTTGATTTTACTTTTTATGTTTTGTCTTTACTTTTCAAACATGAGGAGTGCCGGTACTTCTACGGGAGCCGGTGCGATGCCGCCCTTCGGGGCGGCTTTTTGTTGTCCTTTCATGGCGACTATGTTATACTGTCCCTGCTGTTGCACCTCAGAATCTTGCGACAGGTGGAGGGAGGTGGTGTGATGGTGGATATTGCTACATCTCTCATCGTGGGTGTGTTGGCTGGCATTGCGGCCAACTACATCTACGACCGTTTTATCCATCGCAACAGCAAGTAACCCAATTTGCCCATAGAATGGTCTGACCAATCGTTCATGGCAAAGCAAAAGCCCCGGTAGGTGACCATCCTGCCGGGGCTTTTGTCGGTGCTGTGATGGTTTCAACCATCGCTACATCTCTCTATGCCCCTAAGTATAGCATACCCTGTCCGATATTTCAATATATCCCTCCGCCTCTCCGGGCGGCTTTTGTTTTTCTTCCGTCTATGGTATACTGTTCCCGGAAGCCCGGGCAATGATCCGCAGAGTCTTTTCCCCTGCGGACACCAGCCGTGCACGATAAGGCACGGTCTGGATTCAACAGGCCCCTGCAGTAAGCCGTGCCACTATCCGGCACAGCGCCGAACCTAGTGTCCCGCCTCGTTCATATCCATAATAATTGCCCGATATGCAGCCATCTGCGTTGTCATCGTCAGTTGGCGTAGCCACCGCTACGCCGCCCTCCCTGTGAAGGTTGGCTTTATTTTTGGCGACCGACATGAATGCCAGTCACAGGGACATTCCAGCCGCCCTTCGGGGCGGCTTTTTGCGTTTGGAATTGACATACACAACAAAATGTGATATTCTTGCAACAAGATAACCCACAGAGGACGGAACTGGCAGCCGTCGCCGGATAGCCGTGAGGCTTGAGTAGGAGATGCAGGTTAGTCACCCTGCCTTGGGTTCGTCGGAGGGGCGCAGTCTTCGGGCTGCGCCTTTTTGCTGTGCTCTTTTAGGTAGCCTCCGTCCATATACTGCTTGAATTTCCATTCCTCGAAACATCCATTCAAATCAACAGTCCTTCCATTCCCTCCCGCCCGCCCTTCGGAGCGGCTTTTTTAGTTTGGCATGCAACAATCGTTTATGATATACTACTGATGTTACCCGCCCCTATACTGGTAGCAGGAAGGGGGTGTCTTATATTGTCCCGACGAGAGTTTGTGATGGCGGTCGTTGCAAGTGTAACTGCCTATTACCTTGCCAAGTGCTTGGACTGGCTCATCACGCTAATCACAGGGTAACCAAGCCCGGTCTGGCGTAGCCGCATAAGTACGCAAAAAGCCCCCGGCGGAGGTCGCATCTCCACCGGGGGCTTTCTGTTCGCTCATATTGTCCCAACGAGCTTTTGCCTACAGAAAGTATACCACGATAGAGATGTTTTTTCAAGCCACCTTCGGGCGGCTTATTTTTTTGCCTCCGGCCTCAGGCTCCCGTATCCCACGATCCATCCTCCGCAGAGCTCCCAGCTTTGGCGGTGCGGTGCATCTGCACCATGGCCCATTCGTCGTCGGTGATGAGGGCGTGGGGCTCCTTGGCGGGGGCGGCGTCCTTTGGCTTTGCGGCTTCCTTGGATGTGGCCTGCAGGGCAGCAGCCATGGAAAGGATGTGCTTCTTGACCATCTGCCGTTCCTCGCTGGTGAGCCGGAGGAGGTATCTGGCAAGGTTCTGCTCGCCCTGATCCAGATGGTAGCGTTCCGCAAAGGAGGCGAAGAGGCTGGCGAAGATCAAGGAGGCGACGGCGTGAAGGAGGGGAGAGGATGGGTTGGAAAGATTGGCTCGACTGGCGAGAATGGATGGAAGCAATCATTGGTTTTAAGGACGATCCTAAGGCGTGTCTATGCTTGGCAATATCCCTGATAGCATTGGTTGTAGCATTTGCCAAATAGCAAGAAGCTCCGGCAGGAATGATTTTATAAGTGCCAGTACGGCTATGGATGTGGTGATGATGTATCTTCGCCGTTCCTTGAGCTCCCTTTTGGTCAACATATCAATCACCTCCTTTCCGCATCCATTATAGCATGGGAGGGAGGGCGCGAAGGGAGGGGAGAGGATGGATCCCTGGGAATACGCACGATGTATTGACTGCGTGCACTTTGGAAACCACGGAGCATTCTGTGATCTTCAAGGACGGCAGGAGCTTTGCTTCCAAAAGGCATGCGTCTTCTTCCGGTGGAAAAAAGAAAAAACACTGAGACACATGGACCCAGTTTACTTTTTCCCAAACTATGAAGATTACTGGGCTGAAATGGAGTTGCGCGGGATGGAACTGCGCAGGAATTACAATCGATAGGCTTATTGCAGGCAAGCCGCAGGAGTGGAAAGGAAAGGGGGAAATGGTATGTCGATGGAAAAGGAGATTGCCAAGGCAGTATGGGAGTTCATCGAGCCGAAGATTGACAAGAAGCTGGCGGCCATGGAGAAGAGGATTCTTTCGGCCTTGGAGCCGATGCAGCAGGACAGTCTGCTCAAGATATCCGAGGCGGCAGATAAAATCGGGGTGAGCCAGAACGCTCTCAGGGACCTGGCAAAGGCAGGGGAGATTGTCATGATCGCGCCGCCCGGACAGAGGGCGAAGATTTTGGAGAGCAGTATTTATGACTATTTCAGGAGGCTGCAACAGGCAGGATGAGGAGGAGACGAATGGACAATTAGAAAGGTTCTGCAACGGAGGAATTTACCGGGCACAACACCGACTATTACATTGACAATGTAAAGTCCAAGCAGAAAGACTATAACGCCGCCATAGAGAGGGCCACCGGGCTGCCTCTCGAAAAGCTCAAAATGCTCCTTGTCCCCGGCTACTTTGCAGAGACCATGAAAACCGACGAGAAGCGGAAGATCCTCTTCGAGCTGGCAGGGGAGTTCACCGATGAGGATGTCTTTGCCGCCAACGAGGAGCTGGCGGGGCTGATGCAATACCTGGCCATGCCGGGGACGAGCGGGAAAAGCTACACCATCGACCAGTGGAAGAGCATTTCCTCCGAGGAGCGGAGGAAGCTCAACAAGGATTTGGTACTCCTGCCCACCCGCATCGACGAGGTGCAGAAATCCATTCCCGAAAATACCGGGGACGAGGAGGAACTGGCCGCCAAGCTGAAAGCAGCCGAGGAGCGGAAGCAGAACCTCGAAAAGCAGAAGCTTGCCTCCATCAATGCCCGGGGCAAAAGCGAGTGCAGCCAGGACATGATCAAGGCGGCAGAAACCAAGGCGCAGGATGTGGAGGCTGAACTCTCCGCCGCAGAAAGTGTCAGGGAAAGCACCGCACAGCGGCTGAAGAACCTGAAAGAGGCTGTGGTTACGCTTCCGCCTTTTGAGACTACGGAAGAGTATCTGGAAATGGAAAAGCGTCTCAAGGAACTGGAATCCCGGAACAATGAGAACACCGCTGCCGAGAATCTGGCGCTCAACTACGATTACGAAATCGCCAAGGCCAACATAGCCATCCAGAACATCAACAGCCAAATGGGGAGAGAAGAAAAGCAACAAGGTCATCGGCTATGTGGCCTACATCGAGATGAAGAATGGCTTCAACAAGACCCTCTACATGACCAGGGAAGAGATGGAAGCCCATGCCACCAAATACTCCCAGAGCTACGCCTACGACAAGAGCAAGGGCTACAAGAGCTCGCCCTGGTCAACGCTTTTCGATGAGATGGCGAAAAAGACCGTGCTGAAGCTCCTGATTGGCAAGTATGGCATTATGTCCATCGACATCGAGGGAAGCAACCTTGCCTCGGCCATCGCCGCCGACGGGGCTGCCATCGGCAAGAACGGCGAGCTTGACTACATCGACAATAAGACGGTGGATGCGGTGGACATCGAGATTGCCCGGAGCGCCAACAGCGAGGATTTTGAGCCGACAAAGGAAAAGGCGGCCAAGCCCAATACTCCCCCGGCGGCAGCCAAGGCTGCAGAAGCCCCGGCAGCAGACGATAACGCCCTGGAAGGCATGGCCTTCTGATGGACATCACGGCAATTTCATCGGGAAGCAAGGGCAACGCCTATCTCATAAGCGACGGCGAGACTACCCTGCTCCTCGATGCCGGGGTGACATTCAAGCGGATCCAGGAGGCGGCAGGGTACAACACAGGGAAGATTGCCGCCGCCCTTGTTACCCATCGCCACGGCGACCATACGGCGGCAATCCCGCAAATGACAAAGCGGGGAATGAAGGTGTATGCGCCGCAGGACACAGCCGACAAGTTCCCAGGGGTGGAGCCGCTGGAAAGCCGGGACACCATGACAATAGGCACCTTCACGGCAACGCCCTTCGATGTTCCCCATGATGTCCCATGCTTCGGCTGGCTGGTAGATTCGGCCCATACCGGGGAGCGGCTGGTTTATGTCACCGATGCCGAGTACGTCAGGTACAGGTTCAGCGGCATGACCCACCTGATGCTGGAGGCCAACTACTCAAGGGAGAAACTGATGGAGCGTGCCCGGGCCGGGGAACTCCCCGTAAAGCTTGCGGAGCGTATCATGCAGACCCACATGAGCATTGATACGGCTTTAGGTTTCATCCGTGCCAACGACATTTCTGGCAGTGAAAAACACAAAACGAAAAGAAATTGCCGTTGTTGAAAATTTTCTTTTGATAGACCCCTCGGATGCACGCGAGGAGGATGGCCACAAGGCTATCGGAACACAAAAATTGTACGTGCGCGAAGGAACACGAGCAGCTTGGGAAGTGGCTCGAAGAACTTCGGGAGCTGAGATTGGATGAAATGATGCGTGGCCTTAAATTGGCGGCGGAGATGTGCACAGAGCATACGGGCGGCTGTGATGGATGCGTATTCAATAATGTGGCCGTGTGGAATGGGTGCATGTTCCGGCAGAAG